>JAWLFL010000243.1:0-5899 GCA_041685605.1 Cyclobacterium sp.
CGAAAAAGTTCGCTACTCTGCGGAACGGCAGGGGTCCAGATTACCAGTTTGTTTTCGGTAGACGTGCTAAATTCTTTGGGGATCTGACTGCTGTCATCGGCATAGCTGATTTGCATGCCTTCCCGTTCCAGGGCCTCTGTGAGGGGAGAAGGGGTCTTGTCATATCCATAAACAGGTATCCCGATGTGATTAAACCAACGGGCGATCGCACTCATTCCGATCCCTCCGATCCCAAGAAAATAGACGCTATGTAGGTTGTGTAAATTCATTGTACCAGGTTTTCCATTACGGGAACGATTTCCGTTGCTGCATTTGGCTTCGAAAGCTTTTTTATGCCCTGCGACAGGGCCTGCTGTTTTTCCGGATTTTGTAGCAAGGAATGTACCATCGGTTCCAGGTTTTGAACGGCTTCGCTATCTTTAAGTAATAAGGCAGCATCCTGGGATACAAAGGCCATGGCGTTTTTGGTTTGATGGTCCTCAGCCACATTGGGCGAAGGAATAAAGATGACGGGTTTGCCCACAAGGCTTAACTCGGAGACGGAAAGTGCCCCGGATCGGGATATAACCATGTCTGCTGCGGCATAGGCAAGGTCCATTTCCTTGATAAATTCCTTGGGGAAAATAGAATTCAAACCGGAGTCCGCTACTTTTTTGACTACATTGTCGTAATAGTAGGTGCCCGTTTGCCAGAGCACCTGGTATCCGTTGGCTTCAAAACCGGCCATACTCGCCAGCAGCGCCTCATTAATGGTACGTGCCCCTAGACTTCCTCCAATAGAGAGAATCACCGGTTTTGCAGGATCCAGGCCAAAATGCTGCAAGGCTTTTTCTTTCTTGCCCTCCAGGCTCAAAATATCTTTTCTTACAGGATTTCCCGTGTAGTGGATCTTTCCTGCCGGAAAATAGCGATCCATCTCAGGATAGGCCACGCAAATGGCAGTTGCTTTCCTGGCCAGCAACTTATTGGTCAGACCGGCATAGCTATTTTGCTCCTGGATCAGAGTCGGTATTCCTTTTGACTGAGCGGCGAAAAGCACCGGGCCACTGGCATATCCGCCAACACCCACCACCAAATGGGGTTTAAAGTTTTTGATGAGTTTTCGAGCTTTCTGAAGGCTGTCCAAGACCTTAAAGGGAAAGCTCAGGTTTTCAAGGGTGAACCTTCGCTGTAATCCAGCAATAGGTAAGCCTTCTATGGGATACCCTGCTTCCGGGACTTTTTGCATTTCCATTTTGTTTTCGGCACCCACGAATAATACCTCGCTCTCCGGATACCTTTCATTCCAGGCTTTAGCAATGGCTATAGCGGGGTATATATGGCCTCCTGTGCCCCCTCCGCTTATGATGATTCGATATGTCTCGGTGCTGTTTTTCAAAATTTCATGCTGCGTTTACTCGGTTTCTTATCGTTTTTTCTTCTCCCAGAAAGGCATCTTCGTGATCTCCCCTGCTAACGCTCAGGATAATACCCAACGATATGCCCGTGAAAATCAGGGAAGTTCCCCCCATGCTTACCATGGGGAGGGGCAGTCCGGTGATGGGAATTAGTCCCACTGCTACCCCCATATTAATCATTGCCTGAATGACCAGTGAAAAGCTTAACCCTGCGGACAGCAGGCCTCCAAAAGGCCGGGTGGAAATGGCTACCACCCGCATGCCGCGGTAGAGCAAAGCCAGGTACATAAAGAGCACAAAGCCTCCCCCGACCATCCCGTACTCTTCAATGATAATAGCATAGATGAAGTCCGAATAGGGGTGCGGGAGTATGTTTCGTTGTTCACTTTTACCGGGGCCTTTGCCAGTGATGCCTCCAGTTGCGATTGCTATATAAGAGTGCTTGGCCTGAAATGGAATCTCCCCGGGCTCATCATTCATGAATTTTTCTATTCGGGAAAAGAATACCCCTCCTCGCTGGCCCATCAGGATCGCGGTGGATAATACCAGCGTGCCCACCATGCCAACAACCAGCAGGTATTTTAAGGGGACCCTTCCTATAAACATCAGCAGAAGACAGGTAGCCAGCAGCATGACAGCAGTGGACATGTTAGCAATGGCAATAAGCAGGCAAATGATACCGATCCACACGATAATGGGAATAAAGGTGCCTTTGATGTCGGTTATTTTCCGCTGCCGTTTTGCCAACATGCCGGCCACGGCTGCTATAAGGGCCAGTTTAGCCAAATCCGAGGGTTGAAATGCCTGGTCAATGATGGGAATGGTGAGCCACCTGCTGGCCTGGTTGATGGTAGACCCAAAAAGGTACGTAATCAACAACAAGGGGACGCTTACCCATAAAGCGAACAAACTCAATTTGGAGAAATATTTATAGGGAATGGTGTGCACCGCCCACATGACTACCAGACTGGTCAGAATCAGCGCACTGTGTTTAAATAAATAGATCTCCGTATTTCCTCCCATTTTGCGGTAGGCAAGAGAGCCCGTAGCGGAATACACCGCCAGGATGCTGATCATGGACAACAGGATCACGATACCCCAGATAATAGGGTCTCCCTTTAGGTTTTCTTCCAGCCAGATTTTAACTTTTGCCATTTTCAAATGCTTTTTTCAAGTTCAAAACTGCCTCCTTAAATTGGTTGCCGCGGTCTTCGTAATTTTTAAAAAGATCAAAACTGGCACAGGCCGGAGATAGCAATACCAGATCACCTTTAGAACCTTTTTCCAAAGCCCAGTTAATGGCCTGTCGCAAGTCCTGTGTCGTAAGTATTTCGGGTATTTTCCCAGAAAATGCCGCTTTTAGTTTTTCGTTATCTTTCCCCAGGCAAATCAACACTTTTACGTGCCCTTCTATTTTTTTATCCAACAGGCTGTAATCGTTTCCTTTATCCACGCCTCCGGCTATCCAGATGAGATCGTTTTGGTAAGCCTCTAATGCAAATGCCGTAGCATCCACATTCGTACCTTTGCTATCATTTATAAACTGGATACCGTCGACCTCAGCCACCCATTCCATTCGATGGGCCGCGTTTACGAAGGTTTTCAGTCCAGGTCCGAGTTTTTCGGAGGGTACTCCCGCCGTTTTAGCCGCCAATACCGCTGCCAGGGAATTGCAGCGGTTATGCTTTCCTTGCAAGGCCATTTCCTCCATGGGCCAGGTCCAGATTTCCCCATCGGTTTTTACAGTCAACTTCTTTTCCTCCACGTATGCCTTTCGCTCCGGACTAATGGCCAATCCGTAGGGCAGGTCCACTGGCTGGCTCTTCCGGCTATTCAGCGTAGATTTAATGATCGAATCTTCATCGTAATAAATAAAATGGTCCTCTATTCCCATCTTATCCGTCAATTTCAATTTGGTCAAAGCATACAGCGAGAGGTCATTATTATACCGGTCCAGATGGTCAGGTGTAATGTTTAGCAGCGTGGCGATGGTAGGGCGAAATTTAACGAACCCCTCTATTTGAAAGCTGCTGACTTCCAACACCCACCAATCGTAGTCGTTTTCACACAATTGCAGTGCCCAGCTTTTTCCTACATTGCCAGCCAGGCCCACGTTCAATCCTCCAGCTTTCAGGAGGTGATAGGTCAGCAGGGTGGTGGTCGTTTTGCCATTGGTACCGGTAATGGCGATCACCTTTCCCCGGCTAAAGCCAAAGGCAAATTCCAGTTCATCCACTACGGGGACACCTGAAGAGATAAGCTGCGCCACCAAGGGATTGGAAAAGGGGATTCCTGGGCTTTTAACCACCGTATCAGCAGTCAAAAAGGAGCCCACCGTATGTTGTCCCTCCTCAAAGTCAATTCCCTTTTCCCGGAAAACGGTTTTCTTTTCTTCGGTTATTTTTCCAGCATCGGACACAAATACCTCATGACCCTGTTGCCTGGCAAGCAGGGCTGCTCCAAAACCGCTTTCTCCGGATCCTATGATCGCCGTTTTTTGCATTTACCTCAATTTAAGTGTAGCCAATGCCAGTATGGCAAACAAAATTCCCAGTATCCAAAATCTTACCGTTATCTTCGCCTCCGGAACATCTTTTTTCTGGTAATGGTGGTGTAGCGGAGACATCAGGAACACCCTTCGTCCCTCCCCATATTTCTTTTTCGTATATTTAAAGTAGCTTACCTGAATGATGACTGAAAGCAGTTCGATCAGGAAAATACCGCATAGAACCGGTAACAAGAGTTCCTTTCTCAGCGTAAGGGAAAGCACGGCAATCACACCACCAATCATCAGACTTCCAGTGTCTCCCATAAAAACCTGGGCAGGGTAGGAGTTGTACCAGAGAAAACCCACACAGGCTCCTACAAATGCCGCACAGAAAATCACCAGTTCCCCGGAGTTGGGGATAAACATGACATTCAGGTATTGGGAGAAGATGGCGTTACCACTGATGTACGCATAAATGGCAATGGTAAGGCCAATGATGGCAGAAGTCCCGGCGGCCAGTCCATCTATTCCATCGGTGATATTGGCCCCATTGGAAACCGCTGTGACGACAAAAATTACCAGGATAACGTAGAGCACCGGAGTGAAGTTTTCACCTAAAAAACCAAATACCAGGTCGTAGTTGAGTTCGTTGTTTTTGAGGAAAGGAATGGTGGTCTTCATGGACTTTGCATCCTGGAACGCAGGCGTGGCGACGATCCCTTCTGCGATCGATACCGTATCCTGAAATTCCCGGACCACCACGTCTTCATGGAAGTAAAGGGTGACACCCACAATAATTCCGATGGTTACCTGCCCGATAATTTTAAACCAGCCAGCCAGGCCTTCTTTGTTTTTCCGGAATACCTTAATGTAATCATCCAGAAAGCCGATTCCGCCCAGCCAAAGAGTGGTCACCAAAAGTAGGATGATATAGATGTTGTAAATATTGGCGAACAAAAGGGTTGGAATGACTATGGCAGCCATAATCATCAACCCGCCCATGGTAGGAGTGCCTTTTTTCTCCAGTTGGCCTTGCAGTCCCAACTCCCTCACGGTTTCACCGATTGATTTTTTTCGGATCCAGTCAATGATCCCTTTTCCCAGCGTAATGGTAATCAGGAGCGAAAACAGTGCGGCCATACCGGCTCGAAAGGAGATATACCGGAACACACCCGCACCGGGAAAATCATACGTTTGGTCTATATAGTCAAAAAGATGGTAGAGCATATCATTCTTTGTGTATCAATTCTAAAAATTCTTTCACTATTTTTTTATCATCAAAGGGGTGTTTGACTCCCTTGATTTCCTGATAGGTTTCGTGGCCCTTCCCGGCAATCAGAATGATATCCCCCTTTTTGGCCAGGCTGCAGGCAGCTTTGATGGCGGCTTTTCTATCGGCAAGGGTAAGCGTTTTCTTATGGTCAATAGGGTTAATACCTGCCTCCATTTCCTGAATGATGGCCATCGGATCCTCATCCCGCGGATTGTCGGAGGTAAAAATTACCCGGTCGCTTAACGAACAGGCAATTTTGGCCATTACCGGTCTTTTACTACGATCCCTGTTTCCGCCACAGCCTACCAGCGTGATCAGCGTCTCACCGCCAGTCCGGAGTTTTTGAATGGTTTTCAGTACATTTTCCAGCGCATCGGGAGTGTGGGCATAATCCACGATTGCCGTGATGCCTGCATGAACGAACTGATCAAATCTACCCACCGCGCCAGTTAACTTAGATAATTGTCGCAATATTTCTTCTTCCTCCTCACCCAGGAGCAAGGCAATTCCCAGTACCCCAAGCAGGTTATAGGCATTAAATTTACCGATAAGCCTGAACCAAACCTGCTTGCCTTCCAGATCAAGTTCCAGCCCCTGCAGCGAGTTAGCTAATATTTTTGCTTTAAAATCAGCGGGATACTTTAAACCAAAGGTAAATGGCCTGGCTTTGCAGTTTTGAAGCATTACCCGGCCCCTTTTATCATCTGCATTGATCAGGGCAAAGGCATCCTTTGGGAGTTC
>JAWLFL010000244.1:0-5896 GCA_041685605.1 Cyclobacterium sp.
ATTCGATTCAAATTGAATTAAAGACATTGAATTCTAAATTCCTTGATCTTAGTTTCAGGTCTCCCAAACAGTTTTCGGATAAAGAAACTGAAGTAAAAACCCTGGTATCTGCTGCCCTGGAGAGAGGGAAAGTGATGATCTCCATTGAATTCGTTTCAAAATTGGAAGACGAACTTCCGATCGTGATACAGGAAGAACTTTTTCAACGTTATTTTCAGAAATACGCTGAAATGGCCGCATCGGTGGAGACCAATACACCTGAACTATTCAAACTGGCACTGCAATCTCCGAATGTGATACTTTCAAATTCGGACAAAACAGGCAGTACAGAAGCCTGGGAAAAAGTGAAGGAAGTGCTGGTACAAGCCTTGGAAGAATGTGACCTGTCCAGAATCAGGGAGGGGGCTGTATTGATGGAAAAATTTTCCGAAAGCCTGGACTTGATTCAGAGGAGCCTGGATACCATCAAGGAATTGGTACCGGTTCGTAAAGAACGGCTAAAAAATAAAATAAAAAATAATTTTTCAGACTGGGTCAAAGAGCAAGATTTTGATGCCAATCGCTTTGAACAGGAATTGATTTACTATTTTGAAAAGCTGGATATATCAGAGGAAATAGTTCGACTCGAAGCACATCTAAAGTTGTTTTCGCAGGTGCTGAATTCAAACCGATCCGAGGGTAAAAAAATGGGCTTTGTGAGCCAGGAATTGGGTAGGGAGATCAATACCATTGGCTCCAAAGCCAATGATGCGACGATTCAGCATCAGGTGATCAACATGAAAGATGAATTGGAAAAGATAAAGGAACAGGCATTAAATATTTTGTAAGTCCCTCCTTATTTGGCCGCGAATTTCACCAATTCTTCCAGTTCGATCAGGTCCAGTGTTTTTTCGTGGGTCGCCTCCAATAGTACTTTGGGAGCGACATTGGCATGATAGGCCTGAATCCATCGGGTAAGACAGAGGCACCACTTGTCACCGGGATGTAAGCCCGGAAAATCGTATGCTGGCCGGGGAGTCGTCAAATCGTTGCCCACTGACTGACTAAATTCCAAAAATTCTTTGGTCATAATCGCACAAACGGTATGGGTACCCGTATCATCTGGACCGGTGAGACAAAATCCATCTCGGTAGAATCCTGTTTTGGGTGAGGAACAGCAAGGTTTAAGGGCTAGTCCAAATACGTTTTTTACCATAATGGAGGCAGTTAAATAAAAAAAACCATAGATGGCGACACCTATGGTTTTATATTCAATGTAACATTTACTGTTAGAAATTAGCTTAGCTTAAATCGGATAGGAAGTCTCATTTTTACTCTAACGGGACGCCCACGCTGCCTTCCAGGTTCCCAGGCCGGTGCATTTCGAACCACTCTCATGGCCTCTTCATCGCAGCCTCCGCCGATTCCCCTCAGGATGCCAACATCCTGGATGGAACCATCCGTATTCACTACGAAAACAACATAGACAGTACCTTCGATTCCCATCCTTCTGGCTTGAGTGGGGTATTTCAGGTTATTGGAAAGGTATTTGTTCCATCCTTCCATTCCTCCCGGAGGGGTAGGCATATTTTCTACCACGTCAAAAATCTCTTCCGCTTTTTCCTCTACGGGTGCTTCTGAGACCTCAACTTCTTTAATGACGGTTTCTTCCTGAACATCCACGTCGAAGTTAACCTCGATTTTTTCTTCAATCTCTACCTCATCCGGGATTTCCTTAATCTCAGGCTGCTCTACCGGTGGCGGTGGTGGAGGCGGTTGCTCCGTGATCGGAATATCTAATAATTCTTCAAAGTCATCATCGATCGATCCTAAATCCTTGAGCAGGCCATCATTATATGACTTGTACTCAAAAGCGAATAGAACCAGACCAACACTGATCATCAACCCAAGATTCAGGAACATTCCTGTTTTCTTGCTTAGATCAGCTTTTGGTGTTTTTTTGGCTTCCATGGTATAATTCCTTTTTTTAATTTTATTGATTCTGTTTGTTCATTCCAAGTAACAATCATAACAAATTATTTTTATTTATACAAGAGTGCTACCCTTCTTATTCATATAAACAAAAATAACTGTACCAATAGTTCCTCCCAATATATTGGTGGTAATATCCAGGTAGTCAAACGACCTGCCTGGAACCAGTACTTGCAAGTACTCTGTGAAGATAGCAAGAAAAATCCACAAAACTAAGTAATTAGTAAAATTTTTTGATTTTTTCCGCTCTTCGGGTTTGAGATGTTGGCGAATAACCCTGCTCCAGAGAAATGCCATGCCGCAGAACATTCCAAAATGGATTAATTTATCCGAACCATAAAAACGGGGAAGCTCCGGAACGTTGCTGCCAGGACTAAACAGGGCATAGGCCATGCCTATTGACCATCCGAATGCAAGCAATTTTCTAAGATTCAAGGTTTCTCCTTTATTGACCGATTAGTGATTCGTACTCCTCAGGCGAAAGTAAGGCCAGGTCCGCATCATCGTCTAATTCGATTTTGATCATCCAGCCTTTGCCATAGGGATCATCATTGACCAATTCCGGAGAATCTTCTAATTCCTCATTTAATTCCAGAATTTTGCCGCTAACGGGCATAAATAAGTCGGAAACTGTTTTTACGGCCTCAACAGAACCAAAAATCGCTCCTGCATCCAGGCTTTCCCCTACGGTGTCCACCTCTACAAAGACGATGTCTCCTAATTCCTTTTGCGCAAAATCGGTGATTCCTAT
The DNA here is from genome assembly GCA_041685605.1 of Cyclobacterium sp. GTDB lineage: Bacteria > Bacteroidota > Bacteroidia > Cytophagales > Cyclobacteriaceae > Cyclobacterium. The sequence continues at coordinate 2,723 of JAWLFL010000244.1, forward strand.
TGTGGCCGTCTTACCTTCTATTCGGACCCATTCGTGGTCTTTGGTGTATTGTAAATTTTTTGGAAAATTCATTGGCTAGTCGTTAACGGTTCAAAAATACAATGTTTCTTATCAGGACAAAATTATTGGCTTAAATTAAATGTCAATTGTCCTCCAAATGAGGTAGAGCTTCTCCTGAAAGCGGTAGATACTTTCGGATCGTTGATGGTTCGGTCAAAATAAAACTGAATATTCAGTTTTTGATTGATGACATAGCCCACACTGGGCCGCATTTGGACGTTCAGGTTGCCGTTCGTTAGCGTGTTTTCCCCTTCGATTTTCCGCTGTACGGTATTCGTATCCACGATTCGGGTAGAAATCCGTATGGTCAAGTCATTATTAAGTACCTCTTGTCTCCCTTGAATCTTGAACGGTACTTTTACTCCGGCTTTGGTATACCCCAGGTCAAATCGAAAATCCTGGCTGTTTTGTTCCGTTACCTGGGCATTGGAAAAATTTAATCCGATGGTTCTTTGGGTATTGTATTCAAAGCTAATATTCATCCGGTCTTTGGTCAGTAAGTCCAAGCCAATCAGGGGGCCAAATTCTTCGGAAATGACGACATCGTTCAAAATCATAATGGGGATATACGATCCAAATTCATCCGTCATGCTCGGCATGGGCAGTTGTTGCAGGGTATTGTACAATTCCAATCCTTCCTGGTAAATCAGGGCATTGGAAAAATTACTGACTTCATAGCGCGAAGTATAATTATGCGTTAGGTTAATAGAAGAAAAGTATTCGCTTAAGGCAGGTAAGCGGGCCAGTCCCCGGTATTCTACCCGCCAATTTGGTAGCGGGAATTTGGGGAATGGATTCAGCGAAACGGAAGAAGCTTCCTGGCCCGAATAAGCAGCTAAGAAGGCGGGAATTAATACATTTTGCCCGTTGATGTTATAGGCACCACCTGGATTTTCTGTTTCCAGCCTGGACTGGATAATGGTGCGGTAATTTTCAAAGTTCGTGAAAAGGGGAGAAACATTTTGCGTGTCCTGGCCATTGAATACCGTTTTGAGAATATTGTAACTAATACTGTAGGATCCTAATCTATTGGGATTGATAGAGGTAAAATCTTCGGCTCCCGGCCCGGATCTTCGAAATATTTCGCTGTAGTCTCCATTTTCCCGTTTTCGGAAGTCTACGGTGATCCGAAAATCGGTTAAGGGCTCTATCAAAGAGCTGACCTGTAGGTTTTTAGATTGATTTTGACGAAACGCTTGCGTAAGCGAGCTGCTGGCAGCCAAAACGCCCCGATTGGCCAGTTCGAAGCGAATGTCACTGTTTTGGCTGCCCATTAAAAAGCCCAGACCCGGATTTAGAAAACTACGGTCCATGCCAAGTAAGCCAGTGTTTGGAAGGTACCCGGGTAGGAAGGTACCTTCGGTGATCTGATACCTGAAATTTACTTCTTTTATCATCATCAAAAATTTCAGGGCATCTGCCACAATACCCTCAGTGGAGGGTTCCTCGTCCTCGTCTTCGGCGGCAGCTGGTGTAGGAGTACTGCCGGGTATGCTGGGCCGTTTTGGCGCATTCAGGGCATTGAGTCGCTTGTTTTTATTATAAAGTTGTATTAGATCCAACTTGCCCGAAATCGACCGGTCCCGGGAATTTTGAATGACATTACCCAGGGTGTCTTTTTGCCCAATGGCGCCGGTGAGCCAGCTGTAGGTAGCTTCGTACCTCAAGTCGGCACTAATCCAGTCTGTCAGCGGCGATTTTTCCAGCGGGACGCTGTAGTTCACCACGGCCTGCTGGTTGTAATTCGTCGTCCTGCCCAGTCTTCTGATATTGTTTCTCAGTGAATCCAGTTTTCCCTCCGTATCCAGGTCTCCTTCAGGTTCGTCTACTACGGCACTCACGCTGGAGCTCACATCTACCGACAGGCTTTCTGTGAGGTCCCAATTCAAACTATAAAAGCGGTTAATGTAAAAACTTTTCTGAAAAAGGGGATCGACTCCTGCTGTACTAAGTTGGTCATTACGGTTTTGGGTGCGCATAAACGTTCTGTCCAGGTCGATTCTTGCCGAAACCTGACTCGGGGAAAAATTGATATTGAAATCGCGGATCAACTGTAAGTGGTCGCTTCGCAAAAAGCCCATTTTTTGAAAGGGAGTGACCACTAGCGGATCCGGCTGGTAATTATAGGCAATACTACCCCTGTAGGTTTCGAAATTGTAACTTTCCAACTGGGTATTACTCTGCCTTACGGAGCCATACGCATAGGAGAAGGAGAAGTTTTCCAGGTCGTAGAGCCGGTTGGTTTCTTTTTCCGGGTCCCTGATTTTACGCACATTGTTCAGACTAAAATTGTTTCGATTGGATTGGTCCAAAACCAGGTTTCGGTAGGCCTCCCGCTCTGAATCCGAGCGGAATTTCTGCAGGGCTATTTCGAAAGGCACGTCTGGATTTAAGGGGTCAAACTGTGGTTTCGTGGTAGAGTTTTCCACACTTACGTAAAGTGGAATGCTAAAGCCCAGTCCTTCCGGTAATATTTTATCCACACTTACATTGGCCGAAATGTCGTATTGGGTGGTGGATTCCCGGGCCCTTTCCGATAGCCTGGTTTCCAATCCTCCAAAGCCGAAGGTATTGTGCCTTATGGAGGAAGAAATCGTAGCCACATCCGCAATTTGAGCATTTAATCGGGCATTGGCGGCCCAACCGGAGGACTTGTTGAAATCAGTGGCCCGCAATTCATTTGCCCAGACACAGACGGATTTGCTGGCCCCTCCCGTGGTCCCCGGGTTGCGGATACCAATCATCATTCCCTGTATGAAATTCAATTCCGGCCGGCCCACAACGGTGATCCGGTATTGCCTCACCTGAACGGAATAGGGGAGGTTTTGAGGCCGTTGGTTGTTGTCTCTTTCCGCTTTCACCCCTACAATTTCATCGATCGCCACATCAATTTCATTTTCCAATGGCCAGATTTGACGGGGATCTCGTGTGCCGGGTGGTGTGATGTTCAGGGGCACCTCGATTTCGTAATAATTGTCGGTGTAGTCCGTACCGATACGCAAGAAGGCCGTCAACTCACCATCGTTGGCATCCTGACTATCGGCATGCAAAAACATTTTAAGCCGGCCGTATTGGACCAGGTCCTGGCTGGCATTCTTAAATACAGCCCGGGAG
>JAWLFL010000046.1:0-4997 GCA_041685605.1 Cyclobacterium sp.
TGATTTTGTTCCCGATGGATTGACTCCGGAAAGCATGTTGCTCAGGAATAATGAACTCTGGATGCAAGAAAAACCGGATGAAGAAGTGGAGCGGGATTATTTCCGACTGTTTCGGGTGGAACTCAGGGTGGAGAATAAGAATGGTATGGATTGATTTTAAAGAAAATACGAAATGCGGAAGGTATGGTACCTCGCCATTATTTTATTGGTTTCCTGTGAGGGAAAAATGGGCAAAACCGGTTCGGACTACTTTTCCAATCGGCAATTTTCCCTGGACACCGTGATCATTGAACCGGGAGATGAGATTTTATTTCTGAAGCACCAACTATTGAATGCGGACATGGGCACGGACGGAAAATACTTTTATAATTTCAATGGTGATGACCATACCCTGGAAAAAATTAACCTGGATGAGTTGCGCCTGGAGGAAAAGCTCCCTTTTGAAAAAGAAGGACCGAACGGGACCGGGCCGGGGATAGGGGTGATGAGAATTATCGATGAAAGCCATGTTTCCATAACGGGTATGTATCAGAGCTCTTTATTCTCCATGGAAGGTGAAAAGTTAATGACTGTTTATTATGAAAACTTCTCTTTGGCGGATTGGCATAACGGGGGAGACCTGTTAAAGGGAGATAGGGTGTTATTGGACCCCGATGCCAAGCGACTATATGGATTGATTCAAAGATATGAGGATAAAAGGTTTGTTTTGGGACTGCTCCATTTGGAGGAATATGAAACTGCCAGAGTTGAGCTAAAAAGCTTTGATAAGGTGCCTGACTATAGCTTTATGTACCACTTGGGGAAGAGTACAATACATCAAACACCAAAAGTGGGGATAGAAAAGTTTGGTGAAAAAGTGATGCTTTGGAATGAAATCACGAATGCTCTGATATGGTATGACACAGAGATGGATTCTCTGTTTATGAAATCATACGCCAGCCAGCTTACTGCCAATAAAAAAGAGAAAGCGTATAAAAAAGTACATGAAACTCCTGAGGAATTTAAGGTTGAATATGCAAGGTATAAACAAGAGATTAGTTTCATGTCACCCTTTTGGGATAGCGACAGGCAGTGTTTTTATCGGTTTTCCTATGAGGAAAATGAGAGCAAAACGAAGGTGTATTTAACAGCATTTGACAAGGACTTAAATATGCTGGGAGAAATTTTAGCCCCCCAATTGACCAAAAAGCCCGGAAGGCATTTTGCCAAGGATGGGAAGATTTGGATGTATGAAAATATGGAAGATGAAATGGGATATGTCAGGTTGGCGATTAGCGAATAGCATTTTGTTTTTTTCGGTTTATGAGGAAGGAGGTGCATTTATGGTGTTATTCGGATTTGAGCTTTCAGGGATAAATGGTTTGGCTAAAGCCGGGGACATCGATAAATTCAACATTGCCTCCAGCTAAAGCAGGAGGCAATTGAACCAAAAGAACCCTGATTCCAAATTATGGCCGAAATCAATGTGCGATCCCTCTTCAATAGGAATGCGGCTTTAGCCCATGCCAAAAAATGTCAATGAAAGTTCCTGGGCTTCAGCCCAAATTTAGGATAGGACAAGTGTAGGGTAATCCAGATTCGGCTAAAGCCAGGGATGTGGACAATTATCCGATTGCTGGTTTCGGATCATGAAGGATCTATCTTTAACCGAACAACCCTCAATAGGATTGGGCTTTAGCCCATTCCTAATTATAGATTTCCAATCCACTGGCTTTAGCCAAAATTGCCGGGAAGAACACCAGCAAATCATTAGCCCCTTCAATAGGTAATTGCCCAATTCACGGGTTGAACTATAAATTTGGATGTTAGGGTTTGGGGATAAGGTTTTGGCTAAAGCCAGGGAAGGTGTCAAAATCCCATATTGCCTCCAGCTAAAGCAGGAGGCAATTGAACCAAAAGAACCCTGATTCCAAATTATGGCCGAAATCAATGTGCGATCCCTCTTCAATAGGAATGCGGCTTTAGCCCATGCCAAAAAATGTCAATGAAAGTTCCTGGCCTTCAGCCCAAATTTAGGATAGGACAAGTGTAGGGTAATCCAGATTCGGCTAAAGCCAGGGATTTTGGTGCACTCCCGATTGCCTACAGCTAAAGCAGTAGGCAATTGATAAAAGCATTCAATAGGAAATAGCCTATTCCAATTTACCCGTCCATGATTTGGGGTTAAAAATGGTTAAACTAACTCATTTTACTTCCATTATGTACTGAAAATGAATAGGTTTATGTAATGTTTCTTTACTTTTATCATATACCCCTTTAAATCTAATGTTAAACAGAACTTTTCTTGGCATTTTACTTATTGTAAGTTTTTCCTGCGGAAAATCGCAAGACTCCGCAAACGTTGGAACAATTCCTTACAGCGTTGATTCCGTGGTAGTAGACTCCATGGGGGAGATTTTGTACTTGGAATATCTATTGCAAGTCTCGGATTACTGTCAGGAAGATGCGTTTCTGTATAACTACAGCGAATTTGACCACAGCATTGAAAAGATAGATCTGGACCGGGTGGAACTCGTGGACAAATATCCGCTTCAAAAAGAAGGCCCGGATGGTACCGGTTCATGGATCTCCTCGCTCAAAAGTTTGGGGAATGGAAAATTGTTCCTCGCAGGGCAATTTGGAGGCCATTTTAATTTAGAAGGCAGGCTGGTGAAAAAATTTGATTGGAATAATATTTCCCTCGCGCAGGGAGGAATGGCTGACAAAGAAAATGTATACCAGCAAATGGCAAATCCCAGCTTTGATCACCTGGCCTTTGGATTGGTTACTGACCATTCGACAAATAGGATATCATTAAAAAAGCTAAACGTAGCTGACACGCTTATTTCCACATTTGAAATTGATCCTAACGGGAATTATAAAAAATACACACTTGGAGATCTGACAACTTATAATAAATGGGATCCCCGGGTCTTTATAACCAGTCAACAGGATAAGGTGATCGTATCCCATGAGTTTTCCAATGATTTTTATGTGTATTCTCCGGAAAACGATGAACTTCAACAAGTGACCTATTCCTCCCAACACACACCAAGCAAGGTGACACTAGCTACCGAAGGTGACTTTATAAATTCGATTGAGGACAGGATCAATGCCCTGGAATCTTACCACGAACAAGTAAGTTTTGGGCCCTTGGTTTGGGACCTACAAAACAAGAGGTATTTGAGGCTTTCTTCCTCAAGAACATTTGGTGAAGAAAAACGAGAGAGAAGATTGCTCCATGATACAACTAATATCGATGTATTTCTCAGTGTTTTTGATATGGAATTTAATCTGCTAAGTGAAACACCAATACCTGAGCTTACTATCGATCCCTCTGCTAAATATTTTGTGAAGGACGGGATGTTGTGGGTTTTTAAGAATCGAGAAGATGAGATGGGATTTGTTAGGGTGGCGATAAGTGAATGAAATGATGATATTATCCTGTACCCATTCCACGAGGGAAACGGAGCATTTAGGGTGAAATTAGAATTTTTAGCTTTTTGGATAAATGGTTTGGCTAAAGCCGGGGATATTGGTGCATTCCTTAGTGCCTACCGCTAAAGCAGTTGGCAATTGATATAAATATTCAATAGGAATGCGGCTTTAGCCCATTCAGAAAATAGCAATCGAATGTCCTGGGCTTCAGCCCAAATTTAGGATCTGACAAACGTATGATAAATCAATTTTGGCTAAAGCCGGGGACACTGGCAAATGCCAGATTGCCTACAGCTAAAGCAGTAGGCAATTGATCCAACGGACTCATTTTTCCGCAGCTCCCGCAAAGAATTCGCAAGGTCCTTAGGGAAGTGCTGTCTTTTTCTCCCAGCCGGGAGTTTTATTCCAAAACCTCCAGCAGTTTTAAGATGTTAGCCGTTTTTTCATCCGGAGATTTGGCATCCACAATGGCTTCCAGATACAGGGTTTGTTTCCATTCAGGTAGGGTATAAAATTTTTCCAGGCTACCCGGACTATCCTTCAGGCAGGCAAGTACTTCTTCCGGAATGGAGGTGGGTGCGGCTACTTTATATAATTTCACCAGTACTTCATCTCCGGCCTCTTTGCCCAGGGCCTTACGGATCCTGGCATTTACCGGCAGAAATAATTCCTTATTTCCCTTGGGCATTAGCTTGACGGTACCCAAGAGGTAATCGTCCAGTCTGCCCTGAACGCGTACCATTCCAAAGGGAAAATGTTTCTCATAAGGTACTTCTGCTAGCGAAATGAAGGTCCATCCCCCTTTTCCGGGAAATTTTTCCAGCAGCTTTCGTTGATGCACCAGTGGGGTTTTATCAGAGATCATGAGCTAAGGAACCTGAACGTACTTAGGGACGGACTTGGCCGTTTCCACGGATCACCCATTTGTAGGAAGTCATCTCTTCCAGTGCCATGGGGCCTCTGGCATGCAGTTTCTGGGTACTGATACCAATCTCCGCACCCAATCCAAATTGGGCCCCATCCGTAAAGGCCGTGGAGGCATTGGCATACACCGCCGCCGCATCTACTGCTCGTAAAAAATGGGCAATGGTCTTTTCATCTTCTGCAATGATGGCTTCGCTATGTTTGCTGCTGTAGGTTGCAATATGTTCCAGTGCGGCATCCAGCCCATCCACGGTTTTGATGGCCATGTGGAGCGACAGGAATTCTGTTCCAAAATGGCTTTCTTCAGCTGGCTGTAGTAAATCTTCCGGATAGTTTCCGGATAGGGCTTCGAAGGCGGGGGTATCGGCAAAGATAGTCACCCCTTTTTCGGCTAGTGGCTTGGCTATTGTTGGCAGGTCATCCAGCCGGCTTTTGTCCAGCAGCAGGCAGTCCAGGGCATTGCAGACACTTACCCGTCTGGTTTTGGCATTGCAGATAATGGCCGTGCCTTTTTCCAGGTTGGCGGAGCGGTCAAAGTAGGTGTGAACGATTCCAGCTCCGGTTTCGATCACGGGAACTTTGGAATTGTTCCGGACAAAGTCTATCAGCCCCTGGCTTCCCCTTGGAATGATGACATCCACGTAGCCAACCGCCTG
>JAWLFL010000046.1:5097-23839 GCA_041685605.1 Cyclobacterium sp.
CGTTTTGAAAGGTTTTTTCCAGGTTTTTCATAGAAAGGATGTCTAATCCGGGCAATGATCAGTTCGATTCAGAAATGTAAAGGTAATCATAATGTACCAATGGCCTTTGTCCACTGAGACCAATTTTGTCCCGGGCCGTTTCCGCACCATATTCGGCCTTCCCCAATCCGATACGTTGGCCGGTGGAATCCATTATGCGGATAATGTCTCCCTTCAGAAAGTTTCCGTTGATGGACAGGATGCCTATGGGCAACAGGCTGGTGATTTTTTCGGAGAGCAGGGCTTTTTTGGCTCCCTCATTGATCACTATCTCCCCTTTAGAATAGGTGTCGCTGTGAGCAATCCATTTCTTTTGATTGTGTTTGGATTTTCCAGGTTCAAAATAAGTGCATCGGAGTTCCTGCCTGTAAAAGTCGGTTAAAACCCCCTCCTTTTTTCCGTTGGCGATCAAAACTTCAATCCCGAGGTCAGCGGATTTTTTGGCCATGGTCATTTTGGTCAACATTCCGCCACGGCCGAAGGAAGAAGTACCTGTGGCAATGTACTGACTGAGATCTGGCATTTTCTGCCCTACATGGGTGATTAATTCAGATTCCGGGTCGGAGGGATGCCCTTTGTAAATACCGTCCACATTGGTGAGCAGTATCAGGCTGTCCGCATCAATCATGGCGGCCACCAATCCGGCCAGTTCGTCGTTATCCGTAAACATCAGTTCGGTGACTGCTACGGCATCGTTTTCATTGATCACCGGGACCACTTGGTTTTTGAGCAAACCATCGAGGCAGTTTTTCATGTTCAGGTAATGGGTCCGGTCACGGAAATCTTCTTTCGTTACCATCAATTGGGCAATGGGAAAGCCCTTTTGGGAAAACAATTCCTGATAAGAACGGATGAGGGCAATCTGTCCGATCGCCGCCCAAACTTGTTTTTTAGAAACAGCATCGGTTTTCGTGGAGAGTTGCTGGGATTTTCGTCCAAAGGCTACCGCTCCGGAAGTAACCAAAACTACCCGAATTCCTTTTCCCAGGAGAAAGGCCATCTGATCCACTAAATTACGCATGCGTTGAACGTCCGGACTCCCATCGTCCAGGGTCAATACATTGGAGCCTATTTTGATAACAACGGTTTGTGGTTTTCGGATCATTGGGGAAGAATTTGCGGGCATTCCCGCAAAAATAGAAAGCTTTCGGGAATTTGGCTACTATAAGTAACCTATTTATCAGATCGGCTCAAGGGTATTTTCGGAATTTATCCTTACTTTGGAGGGATATTAATTGAATTTTTGGCCACTAAAATTAGAGAAACTTGGGAGATTTAATCATTGCCTTCAGTAATTGGATTTGGGGAACACCATTGTTGGTCTTGTTGATGGGCGGTGGTTTTTTCATGTTGTTTTATTCCCGCTTTATCCCGTTCAGGGGATTGCGGCATGCGATGAAAGTAGTGGGAGGCAAGTACGATGACCCCAATGCTTCGGGAGATATCACCTCTTTGCAGGCGTTGTCTTCGGCCATCGCGGCTACCGTAGGCTTGGGTAATATCAGCGGCGTGGCCCTGGCGATCGGTACGGGAGGCCCGGGAGCCATTTTTTGGATGTGGGTTTCGGCCTTTGTGGGTATGGCCACCAAATTCTTTACTTGTACCCTCGCCATCATGTACCGGGGAAAAGATTCCTCGGGTCACGTTCAGGGAGGTCCCATGTACGTAATAGAAGAGGGTATGGGAAAAAAATGGCGGTTTCTTTCCGTCATATTTTGTGTGGCCGGGATCATGGGTTTGCTGGCCATTTTTCAGGCCAATCAACTAACGGAAGTCTTGCGGGTGGTGCTGTTGCGCCCATTTGGTTTGGACTGGGGTCAGACATCCCGCTGGATTATTGGAATCACGGTAATGTTATTGGTAGCAGTAGTTATTTTGGGAGGCATCCAACGGATCGCAAAAGTTGCTTCCCGGCTGGTGCCTTTTATGGTGACCATGTATTTTGTCTGTGTATTCATCATTCTTTTCAAAAACCTGGGAGAGGTTCCTGAGATGCTTCTGTTCATTATAGAGGATGCCTTTACCGGTAAAGCGGTTTTGGGAGGAGCGGTAGGGCAGGTGATTATCATCGGAGCCAGAAGGGCCGCGTTTTCCAACGAAGCGGGAATCGGTACGGCCCCCATGGTGCATGGTGCCTCGAAAACCAGCGAGCCCGTGAGAGAAGGCTTGATTGCCATGCTGGGCCCTTTTATTGATACGATTGTTGTTTGTACGCTGACAGCCCTGGTTATTTTGGTTACCGGGGTTTGGCAAACCGGGGAGCGAGATGGGGTATTACTGACTTTGTCGGCATTTGAACAGGGCTTGCCGGGCATTGGAAAATACCTGTTGATGGCTGCCGTACTTATTTTCGCCCTTTCCACCATGTTTACCTATTCTTATTACGGTCACAAATGCTTTAATTACTTGTTTGGAGCAGATAAGGCTGATTATTACAATTACTTTTACCTGATCACCATAGTTGGGGGGGCGGTTACCTCCCTAAGTGTAGTAATGAGTTTTGTGGACGGTATGTATGCGGTAATGGCTTTCCCCACCATGATTTCTGCTTTGTACCTTTCCCCGAAGGTGATAGCGGCTACCAAAGATTATTTTGAACGCATGAAAATTCTCGATGAAGAATGAAATGGTTGATCGCACCGAATGCCTTTAAGGGAACATTGGAAGCGGAAGAGGCTGCCGCCATTATCAAAGAAACCATACAGGAATGTCGGCCCAATGACCAGACCGATTGTTGCCCCATTGCGGACGGAGGGGATGGTACCTGTTTGTTGCTGAGCAAACAATTGGGACTGGAAAAAGTAGAGGCTTGGGTATGTGGGCCGCTGGGCAGATCACAAAAAGGCTTTTTTGGATTCGAGCCTGCTTCCCATACCGCCTTTCTGGACGTGTCGACAGTTTCGGGAATCAAAGACCTGAAGGATCACGAAAAAGACCCCTGGACCTGTAGCACCTATGGTACGGGGGAATTGATTTGCCGGGCCGTTGAAAAAGGCGCGCATCACATAGTGCTGGGATTGGGAGGAAGTGCTACCATTGATATGGGTACCGGGATTCTTCAGGCACTGGGCTTGCAATTTTTGGATAAAAATGGCCGGCAACTGATTCCCTTCGTTCCGGGGTTTTTAGAAAAAATAGCCCATATTCAGTTGCCGCTGAAATTACCTGACCTACGCATCACCTGCTTGTGTGATGTGGGCAATCCTTTTTTTGGGAAAGAAGGAGCCATTCCGGTTTTTGGTCCGCAAAAAGGATTAACCGAAATCCGGCAGCCGCAATTTTTGGAAGCTGCCCAAAATCTTTTCGAACGAATAAAGAAAAAGTCTAAATGGGAGGTAGAAGATCAAGCTTGTTTTGGAGCAGCAGGTGGCATCGCCTTGGGATTGCATGCCTTTTTCCCGGTGAAGTTGGAACAAGGAGCCGGTTATTTTTTTGAAAAAACCAGCATGGAGCAGCGAATTCAGGAAGCGGACAGGGTGGTAACTGGTGAAGGCCGGTTCGACTGGCAGTCGGCGCAGGGGAAGGGGAGTTATGAGTTATTGCAGTTGGCCAAAAAATACGGAAAAAAGAGTTGGCTGATCACCTCCGGTGAGGAGGGAAGGGAAGCGGGCTTTGACACCGTTATCCGTATGCCTGACCTGGACTTTGCTGCTTCCGACCTGAAGGAGCGGGCAAAATTAAATTTACGGGAAGTACTGCTGAAAAAACTTAGCTGATTCGGTTTAGATTTTGGGTTTCAAACCGATAAAGGTTAAAAGGTGCCTATTGATAGGTTCTTTTAAAGAACGCATATTTCTTGTTAGAAAAAACTAGGGATTTACGCCACTGCCACAGCGGAGACGCAGAGAACACCGCGAGCGTTTTAATTACTTTCTATACCTAATGGTTAATTTGAGGGCGATAGCTATTGAAATTCAATGCCCGCTGTCACCGCGCTTGCTACCATATCTTTGGACTCCAGGCGATTAAAGATGGGTTTCACTAGGGTGTAAGGAAATAGAGATGGTGCCGTCTACCCCTGATTTCTAGTCAATTAAGATCTACCCGGATTCAAGGAGATTTATTTCAAGAAAGGGTATTGAGGTTTTTAAGTAATTCCTGCTTGTGCTGTTTGCTGATAGGAAGCTGTTTTTTATTTATTTCCAGAAAGGTATCCGCCACAGCGTCCAGCTTGGAAATGTTAACGAGAAAGGATCGGTGGATTCGGATAAACTCCTGGCCAGGCAGCTTTTGATCCAGCACTTTTAAGGGGCAAACGACCAGAATGGATTCGTTTTTGGTATGGATTTTAGCATAGTTTCGGTCTGCTTCTACATAGTAAATATCTTTAAATAAAATTTTAACTAGTTTGTTATGCGATCTGACAAATATCCTGTCTTTCAGAAAGGTAGCGGACGCTTCGGCTTCAGAGGTCGGTTTTTCCTGTTCATATGAAATCTGCTCGGCAGCCAGTGCCAGGGTGCGTTCCAGTTCTACAGCCTGAAAAGGTTTGGCAATAAAGGCAAAAGGGCGGGTGGATTTAGCCTCTTCGAAGAAATCCTGTCCGATATTACCTGTTAGAAAAATGGACTTGACTTCCTGAATTTCCTGCATGCGGGTAACAGCCTCGATACCATTTAATTTACCTTTTAATCCAATATCCACCAAAACCAGTTCCGGGCGGTGTTCCTGAAAATGCAACACCGCTTTTTCCCCGCGATTTTCGATACCAGAAACCGAATAACCTAGTTTTCGGACGCTTTGGGCCAGGTGAGTGGCTTGCAGCAGATCGTCTTCCAGGATTAAAATTGTTATCATATTGGTTTTAATTCATGTTATTACGGGTGAAATACGAATCGGAAGTGGGTCCCTTGATCCGGTATTTTGCTCATTTCGCCATTCAACTGAATCGATAATAGCTGAATCAATTGTCTGCCAAAACCGGGAGAAAGTGCCAGCTCCTCTTCCTCAAAGCCAATCCCGTTATCCCGGTAATCAAGCATTAACTCGCCGTCTTGCCAATAGAGTGATATAAAAAGGGATCCCAATTCCATTTTTGGAAATGCATATTTCAGTGAATTAGTAATTAATTCATTGACAATCAACCCAATGGGAATGGCGGTAATGATGTCCAGGGTTATTTTTTCCATTTCACAGTTCATCATGGCCTTGCCCCTGGCTCCAAAACTATTGATAATGTCTTCTGAAAGTTTGGCGAAATAGTCCTTCATTTCTATGTAGGCCAGGTCTTTTCCCTGATAGAGAGTCTGATGAACCAAGCCCATGCTTTGTACCCTGCTTTGGCTATCCAGCATGATTTGCTGCAACTGGGGATCTTGAATCCGCTCTGATTGGAGGGAAAGTAGGCTGCTAACGACCTGCAGGTTGTTTTTAATCCGGTGATGGGTTTCTCGTACCAGGTGGTTTTTTTCCAGGTTTTGTTCTTCCAATAGCCTGTTTTTCTTTTTGATAATGCGATAGCCCCTAAAGGTTACGATCGATAAAATCAGTAACAGGCTTGTACCGAAGATCCAAAAAGTCACTTGTTTATGTTGTTTGCTAAGGATCAGGGCCTGTTCTTTTATGGTGTTGTCTTTTTGCGCCAGCTCGAGGGCGGCTTCCAGGGAAGCCATCTTTTTCTCAGCTTCTTCATTAAAAATGGTTCGGTTAAGTTCATGGTACTTTTTGAAGGCAACCAGTGCCTTCCGGGTATTACCGGTGGCCTCGTAAGTTTCACTCAAATGTAGGTAGGCCTGTCTGGAGAAAAAATGATCTCCGGAATCCGGTCCGGCTTCGGCGATGCTTTGAAGGAGGTAATTTTCAGCGGACAGGTATTCCCTTTTTAAAAGCTGTAATTCGCCTATCGCCAGAAGGGATCTCATGCGCATGAAGGAATTTTTAAGTAAACTGGCATATTCCAGGGCCAGATAGGCGGATTTTTCGGCCTGGTCTAGTGCTCCTTTTTCGATCTGGAGACTGGTGAGGGCAATATAAACATCGCTGAGGTTATTGTAAAATCCAAACCTTTCGCCGATGGCAATGCTTTTTTTAAATTGGTTTTCAGCTTCTTCCAGTCTGGAAAGTGCCATTAAATGGTTGCCCACCACATAATGTGTAAAGTCAAAATCCATATCCGGAATACCTCGCTTTTCAAAAAGATCCAGGGACTTGAAACCTAGCTCCAACCCTTCGTTGTAGTTGCCCTGTTTCCAGAGTAAATAGCTCATGTCGCTGTAGGCCATGGCCTGGGCTTTAATTTGGCCGGTTTTTTTCCCAAAATCCAGTGTTTTTCTGGCCCATTCGAAGGCAGGAGCCAGCTCCCCCCTCCGTTCATAAACGTATCCCAAATTGGTATAGGCGAGCCAAAACTCTGATTCAGGAACCTCTTTCAAAGCCGATTGAAGCAGTATTTCCGCCTCCTCGGTGTGATCCATGCGCATCAGGATGGCCCCTTTGATTAGCTGAAACCTACCTTTCCAAAGAGCATTTTTTGAATGGCTAGCCTCATCAAGTCCGAGTTGAATGATGTGCAGTGACTTTTCCAAATCACGTGAATGGGTGTAATAACCCCAATCCCATAGCACTTGCCAGCGAAGGCTGTCCTTTTTCGCATACGATTGGGCTAGCTGCGCTAATGATTCCAGGTATTCAGAACCAAAATCGGGAGGGTAGGAAAATATTGCTCGGTAATCTGCTGGGTTTTTAGGGATTGGTGTGCCAAAAGAAAAATAAAAGCAGCAAATCCCGACCAGTAAAAAGCAATATTTCATAATTTAAATATAATAAAATTCCTCATAAATCCGACGCTATTTAGAGTTAGGTGGCCGTAAATGGAGCAATTTTTCCGTTTCGGAAGCGAATTGGTATCATTGGGACAATATTTCCATACGTTGGGAAAAATTCGTTTGGAAATCGGCGTTAATACCCTTTAATTAGACGCGCTTAGTTACTAAAAGCATTTAAGATTAAGGTTTTTTAACGATGAAAAAACAGCTTCTTTTGGGAGCTGTTTTTTTTCCCTCCAAGCTGTTTTTCGCCGGATTCAAAAAAGTAATTTTAATCCCTACGGAAAAATAGGAACCTGCAAATAAATAGCTACATACCCATTTTTTGATAATGTAAAAACAATATACCGGTGTTTAACGCCTATTTTTCTAATAAAATAATATTTCTAAAGTACCAAAAGTGCTTTTATTCATCTATATTACCTGCTTAATTCGAACAGTTTTTTGTCATGTTTTCGTTTTTACATTTTCATGCCTTGTTTTTTTTATTGATGGCGGTGGCGGTAGTCCCGTTATTGTTTCCACTCTTTATTCGAAAAGAAACCGCAGAAAAGGCTTACGGTTATTTTTTTTGGATAATGATGGCTTGTTTTATCTATTCGTTTGCCTATGTATTGGAATTGATGATTGTGCCCAAAACAGGAAAGATCGTCATGATCAAAGTGCAGTACCTGGGAGCCGTGGCATTTGCACCGCTGGTATACTTTTTTACCCTTGTGTATACGGGAATGGAAAAATGGATTACCCACAGAAGGCAGCTTTATTTCGTGATTTTGCCACTGGTAAACTTATTTTTAGTGTGGACTACCGACTGGCATTATCTCTTCTACCGAAATTTTTCGCTTATCGATGCAGCCTTATTTCCGGTTTTGGTAACTCAAAAAGGCTTATTTTACTGGATTCACCAGGGCTATACCCTATTATTGCTCTTTAGTAGTCTTTGGTTATTGATCAAACGAATTTCGGAAATACCTATCGCAAATTCCAGGCAGGTAATCATGGTTATTTTAGGGCTCTGTAGTCCACTTATTATTTACGTGTGGTATTTGACGGGGAATATTCCCTATCGACTGGATCCCATCCCGATTGGTTTTATAGGTACCGGGTTTTTCTTTTTTTTGGGACTTAAAAAATTCAACTTGTTTCGGATCGCCCCGGTGGCCTACCGAACCCTTTTTGATAACCTTCAGGAGGGCGTGATGGTCCTGGATAATCAGGGAGAGCTCGTGACGTTAAACCTATCCGCAGCGAAATACATTGGGATTGGGAAGGTCCATCATAAGTCGGCTTTACTTGAAATAACCGAAAACTGGCCGGAAATCGCCGCTTTGCTCGGTCCACCGGAAGCTTACCGGATTAACGAATTTACACGAAAAAGGGAAGCGCATACCTACTGGTATTTGCTTAGCAAATCTACTGTGGCAGTCGATGGAGAAGATAAGGTCGGTAGCTTGCTCGTGTTGCGGGATATTACCCAGGAGAAAAACTTTCAGTTGGAAATTGAAAAAGCGAGGGTAGAGGCAGAAGAAGCCAACCGGGCAAAAAGTGAGTTTTTGGCTAATATGAGCCATGAAATCCGAACCCCCCTGAACGGAGTCATCGGGTTCACCGAGCTACTGACCCATACCCAGCTAAATGCACAGCAAAAAAGATATGCGCAAACCGCGCTCTCCTCTGCTTCCGCGCTGCTAGACCTCATCAATGATGTTCTTGACCTGGCCAAAATAGAAGCAGGAAAGACAGACCTAAACCTGAATACGGTGGATCTCCATGTCCTTATCGAAACGATCATCGATGTTTTAAGCTTTCAGGCGCACCAAAAGGGACTGGAATTAATTCTGGATTTGGAAGCCAACGTTCCTTCGAATATTGAAACGGACGAACTTAAACTCAAGCAGGTATTGATTAACCTGCTGAATAATGCATTGAAATTTACAGATAACGGGGAGGTGATTTTAGGGGTTTCCTGGTTGGAAGAGGAGTCCCGAAGCAACAGGGGTAGGCTTCGCTTTGTCGTGCAGGACAGTGGGATAGGGATCGCTGAAAACAAGCAGCAATTGATATTTGATGCCTTTTCTCAGGCCGATTCTTCCACCACCAAAAAATTCGGAGGTACGGGGCTTGGGCTGACCATCTCCAATAAATTACTCTCGCTGATGGACAGTCGGATTCAGCTTGTTAGTGAGCCGGGTAAGGGAAGCACTTTTTTCTTTGATATGGAAGTTGAAAGAAAGGAAAATAGGAGCGAGGAAGTGGTTATCAAAGCCATTTCCAAGGCATTGGTATTGGACGGAAACGCTTCGTCAGGAAAGGTCATTGCCCGTTATTGCGAAGACGTTGGATTAAAAGCGGTCCGGTCCCAAGCTATTAACGATGCTTTTTTCGCCCTTGAAAAAGACCCCGAAATTGATCTTGTATTGATGAATAATCGCTTGATGGGAAAAAACAGCCCTGCTGCCATGCAACAGATGATTCGCCTGACGGAAAAGCATGGAAGAAAAGTGACATTTGTGGCCATGATCGGAGGGAATGATAAAGATAGCCTAATCCAATCCTATAGGGAAATCGGGTGCGCGCTGATTCTGGATAAACCGGTAACTCCCTCTAAATTGAGACAGTTGATTAGCAAAGAGCCTTATACTGCTTACGATACTCCGGATAAAGGGCTACACCCTGACGAAGGCAGCTCTACATATGGAAAGCGTTTTAAACTTTTAGTGGCCGAAGACAATCCGATTAACCGCATGTTAGTGAAAATTTTTCTGGAAAAAATGACTCCGGAAGCGCTGGTGTTGGAAGCTGAGAATGGCAAGGAGGCATTGGCCCTGTTTTTAGAACAAAACCCCGACCTTGTGATCACGGATATTCACATGCCGGAGATGAATGGGTACGAATTATTGCAGGCGATACGGGATTTACCCTCTGGAAAAGAAGTGCCGGTTATTGGATTTACGGCCAATGCCTTTCCGGAAAAAGCGAGTGCCGGGAAACCCTACGAATTTGACGATTACCTAATCAAACCGGTAGTGCAAAAAAAATTCAAGCAGGTGATGGGTAAATGGATGGAAAACCCGCCCACTTCGTAAAAAAAGGTGAATGACAAAAATGCCATTCACCTGCTAGGTGTTAATTGTCTTCCCCTCTGAGTTTAATGATGGCTCCATCCAGTTCCTCAGAGATCCTGATCTGACAGGCCAGTCGACTCGTTGGGAAATATTCCGGCAGGGCCTCCAATTGATCCAATTCCACATCGGTGGCCTCTCCCAATCCGTTTTTGCCCTCCAATACTTCAATATGGCAGGTGGCGCACAGGGCCATGCCACCACAAGTGGCTAGTACAGGATACTCGGAAGCTTTCAACACTTCCATCAGGCTTAACCCCATGTCATCCGGGGCTTCTATGCTTTGGCGATTGCCATCGTGATCTTCTACGGTGAATGTTACCATTTGGCAAAAATACGATTAAAATGAATTGACTCCGTTAACAGTGGTGTATTTAAAACTTAATTTTTGATCTGGGTAAACGTATTTGAAAGCAGATTGCATCATGATGGCTGCCTCATGGAATCCACAGAGTATCAGTTTTAGTTTTCCAGG
The DNA here is from genome assembly GCA_041685605.1 of Cyclobacterium sp. Lineage (GTDB taxonomy): Bacteria > Bacteroidota > Bacteroidia > Cytophagales > Cyclobacteriaceae > Cyclobacterium. Next base: position 15,498 of record JAWLFL010000046.1, read on the forward strand.
ATAGGTATTGATATCTCCTATGGCATAGATCCGCTCTACCCCTGTAGAATAATCCCTTGTGTCTACTTCGATGGCATTTCGGTCGACGGTAAGCCCCCAGTCGGCGATCGGACCCAGTTTGGGACTGAGACCAAAGAGCGGTATCAGGTAGTCCGTTTCAATTTTAATCTTACTTTTGGCTTTGTCTTCTAAAAAAACAGAGGCAAGATGCCCGTTTCCGCCCAATTCCTTCAGGTTCGCGGAAAGAATCAGGTCGATTTTCCCCTGATTGGCCAGGTCAAAAACCTTGGCGGCAGAATCAGGTGCTCCCCGGAACGTTTCATTTCGATGAACAAGCGTAACCCTTTTGGCCACATCGGACAGGTAAATAGCCCAGTCTAGCGCAGAATCTCCCCCGCCCGCAAGAATTACTTTTTTATCCCGAAATTGCTCCGGATTTTTGACCATATAAGCCACTCCTTTTCCTTCGAATGTTTCTAGATTTTCCAACACCGGCTTTCTGGGTTCAAAACATCCCAATCCTCCGGCAATCACCACTACCTGCGCATGAATCTGAGTTTTGTCATTCGTAGTCAGTGTGTACGATCCATCGTCTTGCTTGCTGAGGTGGTCGATTCGTTCACCCAGAGAAAAAGTGGGTTTGAAAGGCTTTATTTGATCCATCAGATTATCTACCAACTCCTGAGCTTTTACCTCCGGATAGCCGGGAATATCGTAAATGGGCTTTTGTGGATAAATTTCCGACAACTGACCGCCAACCTGTGGCAAGGCATCTACCAAATGGCAGCGCATCTTCAATAAACCTGCTTCAAAAACGGCAAATAAGCCTACCGGGCCTGCTCCAATAATGCAAATGTCAGTAGTAATCATGATGTAGCTTGATTGTTTTTAATGGTGGAACCCTAACTGGGTTCGATTGTTTGCACAAATATAATTAGTATAACAACTATTTTAAATTTTCCTAGTCTTTATTCCTCCAGATTGCCGTAAATGGTATTTAGGATGCGCTTAAATTCCTCAAAATCGCTTTCATTTAAGTTTTCCCAGGCCTTCTGCCGGATCAGGGCAATTTGAGGTTTGAGTTCCGCCACTTTGTCCTTTCCACCTTTGGTCAGATGAAGCTGGTAGCTCCGTCTGTCCTGCGGGTGAGGGACCCGCTCCACGTAGCCTTTCTTGCAAAGTATATCCACAATTCGTGTCAACGTGGGGTGGTCCTTAAATACCAGATGAGCCAATTCAGTCTGGCTAAGTATTTCGTTCTCGTCCAGATTTTTCATGACCAGCCATTGGTCTACCGTGACGTCAAAATCCTTTAACTTGAACTTTTTTTGGGCATACTGCTTGACCTTCCTGGCGGTCCTGTCCAACAAAAAAGAATACCTGCTAAATTGCTCGTATGTCATGCCAATTATTAGTACGGCAAATATAATTAATATTTCAAACTTTATCCCAACATACCCTATAAAAATTATAGGTTTTGTTGAATATTACCCATCGCTGCAAATAGGTTTGTCTAATTGGGCAGGAAACGCTATTTTCAGGAATTGATTTAATCTGTTTACACAAACCGATAATAAACCATACCCCATGAAAATTGACCTGAAAGGATTCCATGCCGTGGTAGGTGGAGCTACGCGCGGATTAGGACTGGCCACAGCCCGTCAGTTGGCGGCTTCTGGAGCTACCGTCACACTAATGGCTCGAAATGAAGCCAAGCTGAAGGCAGCCCTGTATGGGCTACCCAATCCAGAAGGACAACTGCATGACTTCCTGGAAGTGGATTATCGTAATTTTCCCGACTTCCAACAGCGAAGTACGCAATTTTTTGAAGGTAAAAAAGTGGATATTCTGGTTAACAACACCAATGGACCTACTGCCGGAAACGTGGATCAAAAGTCCACCGAGGAATACCAGGAGGCCTTCGATCTCTTGTTTAAAACGTATCATCACCTAAGCCACTTGCTAGTGGCGGGGATGAAATCCCGCGGATTCGGACGCATTCTCAATGTTTCATCCGTTTCGGTCAAAGAACCTTTGCCCAATTTGGTTTTGTCAAACAGTATCCGGACCGCGGTTGTCAGCTGGGCCAAAACCCTGGCCGATGCTGTGGCCCCTTATGGTGTAACGGTGAACTCCATCCTTACCGGGGCTTTTGAAACGGAGCGAATCCGGGAATTGACAGAAAATCAGGCGCAAAACAGTGACAAATCCCTGGAAGAACTATTCGAAGCCCGCAAAGCGGCCATCCCAGCACGAAGGTTTGGGAAACCTGAGGAGTATGGTTATTTACTTACTTTTCTAGCTTCTCCCCAGGCCGCCTATATCACCGGAGCAAGCATACCTATAGATGGAGGAGCCATCAAAGGCTTATGAATTTTCCTTGGCAATGAACTTTATCACCGCATTTTCCACTGGTTCCAGGCTTTGCAGGTAATCGTAGATGGCTCCCAGGTCCTCCCGGCTCATACCGGTATACATGGCCCAGGGCATGATGGTCTGCATTTAAAAAACTGGTAATCGATTTAAATAAAAAATTTTATTTCAAAAAGAAATTTTCTGGCTTTAACTGATCCTGAAGGAATCGGATCATTTCGGAAATGCTGTCAAAAACCTGCTGGTGTTGCGAAAAAGTAACCCTTATCGCAAAGGGCTTTTCGGATAGCAAAATCGAATCGGGCAAGGTAAGTTCGGGATTTTTGCGAAGGGCGTTTTTAACCCAGCTCACCAGGGGTTCCGGGCCTTCAATCCGGCAGGGCAGTGGAGCCGTATTGCGGATAATCTTTCCCGTTATGGCATCTACCCGCCATTTTTCCCCAGGCACCAACCGTTGAATGCCTCCGCTAATCATCAAGTCCTCCGGGCTGCCGCTCAGCAGTGGCTGCCGGGCAGCCATCAGCCAAAGTTTGTCAGCCGTTTCCAGGGCTACTTCCAGATCATGGGTGACCACCAAAATGGCTTTGGAAGCTTTTCGGGCCAGGTCACGCAGCAGGTACATGATCTCAAACCGATTACTGAGATCCAGGTGTGCCGTAGGTTCGTCCAGCACCATAATGGGGCTGTCCTGGGCCAAGGCTCGGGCAATAAGTGCCGTCTGCCGCTGACCATCGCTTAGTGCAGCTACGTTTTTATGTGCCAGTTGGCTGATAGAGGTAAGCGCCATTACTTCGTTTATTTTGGCCTGATCCACCGGGCTCAGTTGCCCCCACCAACCGGTATGTGGAATCCTCCCCAGGGCGACCAAATCCCGAACGGTAAGCAGACCGGTTGGGATTTTTTCGGTAAGGACTACGGCTACTCTTTTTGCCCGCTCTTTTTCAGAAAGATGGGAAGCGAGGGAATTGCCCAGCCATACTTCTCCTTTCAGGGGAGGATGCTGGTGCATGATGGCTTTGAGCAAGGTGGATTTGCCCACCCCATTAGGCCCCATCAGGCAGGTGAGTTCCTTTCTGAAAAGAGAAAAACTGACACCGGAGGCCACTCGCTGAGTTTCCGAACCTGAGCGATAGCCCAGTTCCAAATCGCTTGCTCGAACAAAGCCCTCGTTGTTGTGTAGCCTGTTTTCTGGATTATCCATTGCTGCAACCTTAAAATTCCTCGCTAAAACTTCGTTTCATGATCATCCATATGATCAGGGGAGCCCCAAAAGCAGTGGTGACTGCATTGATGGGCAGGCTGGTAGCCATACCCGGCAACTGGCTAATGGTATCGCATGCCAGGAGGATCAAAACGCCCACCCCTGCCGTGGCAGGAAACAGTACGGAATGGCTTTGGGTACGAAACAGCAGTCTGGCCAGATGAGGAACCGCTATACCGATAAACGCAATGGGACCGCAAAACGCCGTGATGCTTCCCGTAAGGATCCCGGTACTGAGGATCATGCTCCACCGCAACTTTTGGAAATTGATGCCCATGCTCACGGCATACGTTTCTCCCAGAAGCATGGCATTGTAGGATTTCATGGCGACCAGGGCAGGAATAAGTCCCAACACCAGGGCACCTGCCAAGAAACCCAAATCACTCCATCCGGTATTGCCCAGGTTGCCCATGGACCAGATAGTGAAAAGTTTCAATTCCTCTGCGGCACTAAAATACGCCAGCAAGGTAATTACAGAAGAGGTGGCACTGCCGAACATCAGACCCACAATCAATAAGGTCATGCTATCCTTTACCTTCCAGGCAGCCAGACCCATCAGTACCAACACGCCCATAGCACCCGCACTGGCGGCACCTACTAGTGACCAGCTATTGCCTGGATTATCCAGTATCTGCCAACCAAAAGCGGTTCCGGCCATGGTGAGCAAAGCCACCCCCAAACCGGCACCCGAACTAATCCCCAGTACATAGGGTCCGGCCAGCGGATTTCGAAAAAAGGTTTGCATTTGCAGGCCACTAAGCGAAAGAGCTATCCCTGCCAGTAGCACCGTCAGTGATTTGGGTAAGCGGTATTCCATCAGGATTATTTCCCAACTGCTATGAGGAAAAGGATTTCCTACAATACGTCCGAGTAAGGATTTCAGCGGTATCTGAACACTCCCCAGACTCAGGTTTACCAGCCAAAGGATGACACATAGGAGTAGCACAATTAACAGACGTTGGGATTGGTACTTATTCATCCAGCTTTTGAAAATAGTGAAAATCATGTTCCCGGGCTTTTTCCGGATGTATAATTTTGATCATATCCCATAAAACCCAATCCGGTCGCAAGTATCCCTCTTCAAAATACATCAATCCACCGGTTTCGCCCTTTTTAAGAGTATAGGTGTACACCTCATTTTCCTGAAAAGCCTGGAAATTTATGTATTTTGGGTTCTGTTCGCCCATTTGACTAAGGGAGCTATGGTCCGCTGCGCCAATCCACAACCTGGCTTCCCGCGCGTTTTCCAACACGTACTCGTAATTCAACGACAAACTTCCAGTTCCCCCCTGCTGCTTGAACACATAATTACCCCCGGCATCCCCAATCAGCCGGGCTACCCAACTGTCTTTCCCCGGAGCGTACCAGACATCTTTGTATAAGGTCCCGGAGAGAACGGTTGGCCGATCTTCCACTGGGAGGGAAGCCATAACCTTGCTGGCCCTCAGATAATTGGATTCAATATGCGAAAATATACTGTCGGCTTCTTCTATCTTTCCTAAAAGTACGCCCGTGGCCTTGATCCATTCAGCCTTGCCTAAGGGATGAGCCTCTAAAAAATCGTTATTTATGACCACCGGGATTTGTGCTGCATTCAGGCGCTCTGCCAGATTCAAGACCTCACCAAATCCGGAAACCATTACCCAATCCGGTTCCGTTGCGATGATTCGTTCCAAATCGGGAGCGGGACCCGTTCCCAGTTCCGTTACTTCGCCGCTAGCGATTTTTCGTCGCACTGCCGGTGAGGATATCAGGTCCAGGTTGGGAAATGCCATCAGGCGATCGGCTGCATCCAGGTAGCTTAGGTGGGGGATTTGGGTGGTAGCCGTGAGAATGATTTTTTTGCTCCCCATGGGAATGGTTCCGCTTAATCCCGGCAACGCTTTGTCGGACGATTTTGAAGGATCCTGAATTAGAAAGCGGTCGGTTTGCCCCTTTTCAGGGTGAATTTCGAGCAAGTACCCGGAAGCTACCTTGAAAATAGAAAATCCCTGCGCGTAAGCCAAGGGAATTTCCTCCATGCTTTTCATCCCGGAGGTTTCCGAAGAATGCCCTTTATGATCACAGGAAAAACAGGCAGCCAGAAGCAAGGCATTGGCCCATAGAAAGCGAAATCCTGGAAAGTATTGCTGCATTTTCGAATTAATTTGAAATCCAAAGTAAACCATTGTGCCCTCCAAATCCAACAGCTAATTTTTGGCAAAAATTTTTTGAATGCGGATTTTCCCGTATGTTTGCCTCGATTAATGGTTCCCGATCCTGTACCAGGCTCTCGGGATTAATAGGGAATCCGGTGAAAATCCGGAGCTGTCCCCGCAACTGTAACCCATGCCACTTGCCGGATTCCGGCAAGCGGGATTGTTCATCCTCAGCCATTGTCTTTTTTTAGGACGAGAAGGCGGAACAACTAAGGGAAGTCAGGAGACCTGCCATTTTTTGTAGTATTCAACGCTTTCGGGAGAAAGGCGGAGAAGTAGGGTTTTATAAATCACCATTTCTGTTACTCCAGGCTTGGCCGGGTTGTTTTCCGGCAAAAGCAAAGCGTTGGTGTATCCAAGGTATAACCTGTATTCTCTAGCCATTTCTATCCGGATTCGAAAGAAACCGATGGTACCATGGCAGCAGAAAAAATAGGCGTTCCAATCCTGGCGATTATATGGCTACTGCTACCGGTAGGAGCTTTTTCGCAGGAGCTGCTCCGGGATACGGTGGATTTGGACCCCGTGGAGGTGGCTGCGGTACCGATGAGTACTTACGCTTTCGGGCAACGGGTCCGTACCCTTGGTCTATCTGAGGCGGAAGGACCTGCGGCAGGTTCCCTGGCTGACCTTCTGCAGGAGCGCACCGGGCTTTTTATCCGCTCCTACGGGCCGGGAATGACCGCTTCACTAAGCATGAGAGGTACCTCCGCCGGGCACAATGCCTTGTTTTGGAACGGGCTGCCGGTCAATAGCCCCTCCCTGGGGCAGGCGGATTATTCCATCTTCCCCATGGCGGGCATGGATCAGGTAGACATTCACTACGGAAGTGCTGGCGCGCTGTACGGGACGGATGCCATTGGAGGAGCCGTCCATCTCTCCACTTCCCTGCCGGTAAACCAAAAAACAAGCACCAGCCTCAGCACCCAATTGGGGAGTTTTGGTAACTGGAGCCAGGAAATAAGTCACCAACAGCGTATTCAATCCATATCTTTTCGAACCAGCCTGTATCGAAACGCGCTGGAAAACAGGTTCCCGTATACCGATTGGGCCAGCCCGGGTACACCCATCCGGTACCAGGACCATGCGTCCGTCAATCAACGGGGCTGGGTGCAGGATTTGCGGGCCGACCTGGGAAAAGGTCAGGTGCTGCAGGCATCCCTTTGGTTGGGGGAAATACAGCGAGAGATTCAACCCGTCCTGGGCTCATCGGGTAGGGATACCCAAAAAGATGTGAATTTCCGGACGGTGCTGGACTACATCAAAAACGGTCCGAAAGCTACCTGGAATATCAAGACGGGCTTGGTACGAGATCGTATGGAATTTAATGGGGACCTGAACCTTACACTACAGGCGTTACTGGCTGCAGATGTGGACTGGGAACCTTCGGAGCATTGGCAAAGCCGCACGGGAGTCCGGTATACCCATATTCAGGGTGAGCTGTCGACCTATTCCCATTCCGAACAGCGCATGGAATTGTATCAGGCGACGAATTACAAACCCCTGGATAACCTGGGGTTTTCCTTACAATTGAGACAGATGCTGCATGAGGGACAGCTCGTTCCCTTTACGCCGGGATTAGGAGTTTCCTGGACGTTTTTTAAAAATTCGGTCCAGCAATGGGAGTTGACGGGAAATGCATCCAAAGGGTTCAAGGTACCGACCTTGAATGACCGGTTTTGGATGCCCGGGGGAAATCCGGACCTTGCTTCCGAGCAAAGCTGGAGCAAGGAACTGGGCATGGACCAGCGTTTCAGCAACCAAAACGTGCAGCTTAGCAATCGGCTTTCCCTGTTTCATATGAGCGTGAATAATTGGATCATCTGGCTTCCGGAGGAATCGTATTGGACACCAAAAAATGTACGCAAGGTAGTCAGTAAGGGGCTGGAGTATTTTATGGAATGGGAGCTGAAGCAGGGAGCCTGGAACTTGGGTTGGGAGGCGGATTATGCCTGGACCCATACCAGCAATCGCAGCGTGGCAGCAGGAAATGAGGCGGACCTGGGCAAACAACTGCCTTACGTTCCCCGCCACAAATTGCAAATGCGCTGGAACGTTAAAAGGGACCGGTTTTCCGGTTTTGTTTCGGGACAATACACCGGCGAACGCTTTGTCACCTCCGATAATCGAACCGTGCTGCCTGCCTATTCGCTTTGGGGAGCGGGTATGTCCCATGATTTTGCCTGGAAGGAATGGGTGAGCGGAACGGTTGGGTTGCAGGTAAATAATATTTGGGATACCGATTATCAGATACTTCGGCTACGGCCCATGCCTGGAAGAAATGTTCAATTTAATATACATCTAGACCTATGAAAAGAATGAAGTTCGCTTGTAAAATCCTGTTTTTTGCGCTTTTAGTATCCTGTGGGACGGATCCGGTGGAAATGCCCCGTGGTGCCTATGAGGAAGGGGTGCTGGTCATCAATGAAGGGGCTTTTGGAGCTAATGATGGAGAGATCTTTCATTTTGATGAAGATTCCGGGGAGTTGGAGGAAAATATCTTTGAAAAA
>JAWLFL010000245.1:0-5872 GCA_041685605.1 Cyclobacterium sp.
CGAAATAGCGGTGTCTCTATCCCAAATTGCATGCCATGGGTATGACCACTTAAGGTGAGGTGTATTTTTTTAGGATGCTTTTTGACTTGTTCGTCCCAGTGAGACGGGTCGTGGGAAAGTAAAATTTTGAATTCTTCATCTGCCACACCCAGCAGGGATTTTTCCAGATCTCCTTTGGATTGAAAGCCCACGCCCCAGTTTTCCACGCCCATCAGCCGGATTTTCTCGCCATCTTTCTCAATCACCCTGTTTTCATCCAGCAGCAGATCGTAGCCCAGCTTTTGATGCTGTTGTTTCAAGTGCTCGAAGTTCGCTTTTTTGGCCTCGGGACTTGGCCAGGAAGAATAATCCCCATAGTCATGATTGCCTAAAATAGAATACTGTCCATAGGGAGCTTTGATTCGTGAAAAAGCTTCCAGCATGGGCTCGATTTCATCTGCCTTGTGATTAACAAGGTCTCCCGTAAATACGAATAGATCGGAATTTTGAGAGGCGGCAAGTTCAGCTCCTCTTTTTACCGCCTCCATATCCGTAAAGCTGCCCGCATGGATGTCGGATAGCTGGGTGATGGTAAACCCATCAAAGGCTTCCGGCAGGTCTTTGAAATAAATGGTCTTCCGGAGGGTTCGGAAATCGTATTTTCCTTTTACAATCCCGTACACGAAAGCCGTAAAAGGAATGGCAGCCACCGCAAAGGCCATTTGGCTGACGAACTTTCGCCGGTCCGGGTAAACGGCCGGGCTTTCGGCATGGCCCGAAGAAAATTCCGATGAAAAATAGGAGATGGCCGCACGTACCGTCCGGTAGATGTCTTCTCCAAATAAGAATACAATGATCGTAAGCTGGGTGACAGCAATCGTCAGGAATAGGTTCAACGATTTCTGAGAGGTAGTGGATATTTTACCCTCCTGCAGGATGATAAAAAAGGTCAGGCCGATCCACAGGCTGATCCCGCCAGCCACTACCCAATAGGCTATTTTTCCTTTTGCAAAGAACGTTTCAGGCAACAGGGTTTTAACTCCCTGATACACGTACCAATTCAAAAAAAATAGAACAACTAATAAAATTAAAATAAAAACGATACCTCCCACTTTTGTCATGGTTTTTTATGCTATCCTAGTTAATCGCAAACCGGGTGAAAAGGTTTGTTTATTTGAAGAAAAAGCGGCAATAACTGAATTGGTTGTTGGCTATAGGGGCTGAATGTGAACGGAAGCCGTTAGGCTGGCTTCTTGTAGCTGATCGCCTCCAAAGGTTCCGTGAACCGGCAGGGTGTTTTTTGGTAGAAAACTACAGGCCAATGGGATGTAATGTTCATCGGTCATCAGGCCCAGGCTGGGGTCCAGGCCCACCCATCCGGCTCCCGGCAAAAACGTTTCGACCCAGGCGTGGAGTTCATGTCCTTCGTCCAGTTCAGGATTAAAGGCATAGCCACTGACAAACCGGGAAGCCAGCCCCAAATGGCGCAGTATTTCGATCAACATCCACGAAAGGTCCCGGCAGGAACCCCTTCCGGCAGCAAAGGTTTGAGCGGCAGGCCAGAGGTTTTCTTCCTCTCTGATGATATGCTTCCAATCGGCATGAATGGAGGCATTCAGCTCGGTTAAAAACTGAATGGGATCTTTGCTGGTAAGTTTGGCGAGACCATACTGTTTCAATAGGGTGTTATTACTATGCCCAAGATAAGCCTGGAGCAAGGGCATGTCGTCTTCCGGATACTGGAAAGGAATCGCTGCATTTTGATCCAGCTTATTAACAAAACCCTGGTCTACCAAAAACAGAAAAGGATTGAAAGGACTGTGTGTGGATTCAAAAGAGGTACTGATGCTGAGCTTACTTGATTCTTTTGAAAACCAAACCTGGAAATAGGGATTGCCCTCTATACTGTATCGCTCATTCATTCCATCCGGTTCGGGCTGTATTTGAAGTAAAAATTTGCTGACTTCAAAATAGTTTCTCGGAAGTGGCTTCAAAAAAAGACTATGGGGGTTAAGCCCAACCGGCTGGTGGTAGTCGTAAGTGGTGTGGTGTTCAATTTTTAGACGCATGGTTTTTTCATTTTAAGGGAAAGGAAACCCGGCATCTGTGGTCGTCAAATGGAGGGAAATCTATTCGCTTTCTTCCATTTCTTCATGAAAGAACGCTTTTTTTAAGATATCGGCTGGCAATTTATGAATGGTTTCTTTCAACGAATTATTCCAAAATTCCGATAAATGGTGCAATTCGTGCTGTTCAAACCGGTTTTCAATAATTTGATAACTATTGTTTTCAAGTATGACGGTGTCTATCGGATAGTCTACGTCATTTGCGCTGATTCGAGTGGCATCGAAGGCCAGGAAGGCACTTTTTAAGGCAAAATAAAGTGGCTCTTCATACTTTAACGACCGTCTCAGCACTGGGTTGCCAAAACCAGTATTACCAATGATGACAAAAGGGGTTCCCTGCCGGATTTCTATCCAGTTACCCTGCGGATACAATAAGAAAAGCCGGGGCTCTTTGTCTTCTTCCAACTGTCCGCCGATGATGGAATAAAGGTTGAAAGTGAAACCGGATTTTTCCAATGAATCCATGTCTTCTTCAGCCACTCTTTTTACCTGGTCGGCAAATCCGTTGACCGCTTTGTACAAACGATCAAAGGAGGCATCTTCTCTTTCGATTAGCTCTCCAAAATAGGTGATGGCCTTGTCCCGGACCGAGCGCAGGCCGGAGGTCATAATAAAGAACGAGTGTTTTTTTCGATTGACGGTATATAGTTTTTTAGATGTAGTTGTTTCGTTGCCTGAGGTAATTCTGGTGTCCGCTAGCCCTACAATCCCGTGTTTTGTCTTAATTCCAATACAAAATGTCATCCTTGCTCCATAGTTTGGCTTACAAAGTTATCTTTTATTTGGAAATAATTATCGTTTATCTGATTGGATATAAAATTGATTTTTACCTGAAGGTGTTCGAGGTATTCGTGAAGTCCTGTGGTGATGATATCGCTGACATCATCAAACTCAAGTTTAGACCGCAGTTCTCCCATAGATTTTTCGGCCGAATTGGAGAATCCGGATCCATTGGTGCCCGAAATTTTAAATAAGCTTTGTTCGGCTTCCCGGAGGCAGAAAAATACAGATCGGGGAAAGTATTTGTTCAAGACCAAAAATTCGACCACGCAAGAGGGATCTATGGTACCGTAAAGCCTTCGGTAGGTATTAAATGCGGTCACCGATTTTAGCAAGGCCATCCAATGAAGAAAGTCAAGTGGGGAGCCTACCTCTTTCGGAGAGGGAAGTAGAATATGGTATTTCACATCCAGAATACGGGAAGTCTTATCGGCTCGTTCCAGGTATTGTCCCAATTGGCGAAAATACCAGCCTTCCGTGCGGGCAACAGTACTGTCTGCGATACCGTAAAGAAGTAGGATCTGGGATTTGACGGATTCGAAGAAATGCCGGGGATCTTCGTTTTTCCAAACCTTACTTTCCGAAGCTTTTTTGACAAAATGATAGGTTTCATTGAGCTTTTCCCAGGTTTCTTTGGTTAGGTTTTCCCGCACGATTCGGGCATTTTCCCTGGCTTTGGATACGGATGAAATGAGCGAATTGGAATTGCTGGTATCAAAGGCCAGGAAATAAATAACCTCCTGCATGTTGTACCCCTGATTTTTTGCCTGGTAGAGGTCCTTGTCTCCCGTAGCCAGTACCAGTGGCTCCCATTGCTCCTTCAGGCCTCCCGGTAGGTCCAACATCAGGTTGAAATTAACATCTATAAAACGGGCGTAATTTTCCGCTCTCTCAAGGTATCTGCCCAGCCAGTAAATGGAATTTGCTACTCTACTTAACATATTGGTTTTTCTTGGTTAGTACAATACCCAGGTATCTTTACTGCCCCCTCCCTGGGAGCTGTTTACGACAAGTGACCCTTTCTTCAAGGCTACGCGGGTAAGGGCTCCCGGGATTACCTCAATTTCTTTACCGTATAAGACATACGGTCTCAGGTCCACATGCCGGCCTTCGATAGCCTTATTGTCTATGATGGAGGGAACGGTTGAGAGGGAAAGCGTTGGTTGTGCAATGTAGTTTTTCGGGTTATTTTGAATTAGTTTCCTGAATTTTTCGTGCTCTTCCGCATCTGCCTTTGGACCGATTAACATGCCATACCCTCCTGCCGCGTTCGTTTCTTTGACGACCAGGTTGGCGATATTCTTCAATACATACTCCCGGTCTTCCGCTTCCCTGCAAAGGTAGGTAGGGACATTTTTTAAAATAGGCTCTTGATCGAGGTAATACCGTATGATTTTAGGAACGTAGGCATAAACGGCTTTGTCATCCGCAACTCCGGTTCCCGGAGCGTTGGCCAGGGCAATGTTACCGGCCTTATAGGCATCAAAAAGACCGGGGATTCCCAGCATCGAATCCGGGTTAAAAGTAAGCGGGTCCAAGAAGGTATCATCAATCCTTCGGTACAGCACATCTATCTGTTGCAGCCCTTTGGTGGTTTGCATGAATACCTTTTTATTTTCTACCAAAAGGTCCATTCCAGATACCAATTCTACGCCCATTTGCTGGGCCAGGTAGGAATGCTCAAAATAGGCAGAATTATATACCCCGGGTGTTAAGACCCCAATCACCGGTTTCGGTTTATCGGAGAGGAACTGCAGCATTTCCAGGAGTTTGGTACTGTAGTCGGATACAGGACGAACCCCAAGCGTATTGAAAAGTTCCGGAAAGGCCCTTTTGATGATTTCCCGGCTTTCCAGCATGTAGGATACGCCGGAGGGGCATCTTAAATTGTCTTCCAGAACGTAAAAAGCGCCATCCTTATCTCTGACCAAATCGGTACCGGTAATGTGACACCAGATGCCATTAGGCGGCGTTAGGCCAATGCAAGGCTTGAGAAAGTCTTTGCTCCCGACAATCAGCTCCTTTGGAATAACCTCATCCTTAAAGATTTTTTGCTCATTGTAAATGTCCTGAAGGAAGAGATTCAGTGCATTAATTCGCTGCTTGAGTCCATCTTCCAATACCTTCCACTCATCTCCCGGGATGATCCGGGGAATGATGTCCAGGTGAAGAATCTTTTCCATGCCTTCTTTGTCATGGTAGACGTTGAAAGTCATCCCCATGGCCATTTGGGCCTTGTCAGCCGAATACTGAAGGTGACTGAGTTTTTTGGCCGAAGTGCTTTGAATGAATTTACCGAAACGGTCGTAATGTCCCCTCAGTTCCTGATTCTCTTCGAACATTTCATCGTAAAAGCCTTGTTGGTTGTTGTGGATTACCTTCATGGTGGGTAGTTAAAATCCGTTGATTTGGTCGTCTTATTAAATTATAGTTAATAAATTAAGTAAATATTGTTGAAAACACAATGAATTTCAGGAAAAGACCCTAATTTTTTACATAGAGAGGACGATTATTAGACAATATTAGAATAAGTGGAAAGAAGGAAGCTAGCCGTTTATTTCTGCTAGCCGAAGCAAAAATGCATATTCCATGGCCAATTCTTTTAATGCCCTGAACCGCCCGCTGGCACCTCCATGGCCCGCTTCCATATTGGTATGTAAAAGAAGCAAGTTGTCATTGGTTCGCATGGCCCGCAATTTAGCCACCCATTTGGTCGGCTCCCAGTACTGTACCTGGCTATCGTGCAGCCCTGAGGTGACCAAAAGGTGCGGGTAATCTTGCGCTTTTACGTTGTCATAAGGAGAATAAGATTGGATGTACTCATAGTACTCCTTGTCCTTAGGATTTCCCCACTCGTCAAACTCCCCGGTTGTTAAGGGGATGCTTTCGTCCAGCATGGTGGTCAGTACATCCACGAAGGGAACCGCCGCGATGACCCCAAAGAAGAGGTCCGGACGTTCGTTCATAACCGCTCCCATGGTCAAACC
>JAWLFL010000001.1:0-68680 GCA_041685605.1 Cyclobacterium sp.
TGACTCTGAGCATTTGATGGAAGAACAAAAAGAAAGTACAACAAAAAGATAGAAATTACTTTTTTCATGACAGTAATTAAAAATGGTTATAAAAGGTACGCTTGTATTTTTTTACCCGGATATTGAAAAAATAACCCAGGACCGACTGCTGCTATCTTGATGTCACCACTAAAAATAGGACGGTGAACTACGTCTCAAAGATTGCAGTATAAATCGAAACAAAAAAGGTATTATTAAAAATTATAAGCAATAAAATATTAAAAAATAATTATTTACAATTTTTAATTTGCGAGTTACATTTTACTAGCTACAAATATCAAAGGGTTTTTTGATTGGAAATGAAAAAATAAAACATGCCCGTTGATACAATCCCAGTTCAGAGTTATTTTTTCCACTTTCCCTTGGTTTTCATTTGGTTTCGGTTCTTTTTGGCTTTGCTGTTTTTATTTCCCCGTTTTTTGGGTTTGGCTTCCCGTGGTTTGGCAGGGGATTTTTTTTCATGAAAAGCACCTTTGAAGTCGGGATTTTCCCCTCTTTTCTGGTTATCGATTTCCCTTTCATATGCTTGCTGCTCCTCGTAAGGGGTTTCATGTAAGGGAAGCTCCTTCGGAATGCTTCGTTCGGGCACTTCTTTCTGGATGATAGCTTCGATTTTTTCGAAGTGAAAACGTTCGGCAGGATTGATAAAGGTAACCGCCTTGCCTTCGTTTTCGGCTCTTCCTGTTCTTCCGATCCTGTGGACGTAATCTTCATAAATCAAGGGTACATCAAAGTTCACCACATGACTGACCATGCTGATGTCCAATCCACGTGCCGCAACATCGGTGGCTACCAGAATTTTTACCTCCCCTTTCTTAAACTCATCCATACTGTTGATCCTGGTATTCTGGCCCTTGTTGGCATGAATGACCCGAATGCTTCCGCGTTGCCGTTGTTTGAGGTAGCGAAAGACCTCCTCGGCATTTTTTCTGGATTTGGTAAATACGATCCCTCTTTCAAAGGCAGGCTCGCCCACCAGTTTTTCAAGCAGGTCCATCTTCGTTCTTACATTGGGAACAAAGTATTTGGCTTGCTCGATGGTATCGGCAGTACTGGCTTGAGGTGCCACTTCTACTCGTTCCGGGAATTCCAGAAATTCATGCGAAAGCTTTTCGATTTTATCGCTAAACGTCGCAGAGAAAAGCATGTTTTGGCGTTTCACAGGAATGATTTCCAAAATGGCACGTATCTGGGGCAGAAATCCCATGTCCAGCATTTTGTCCGCCTCGTCCAGAATCATGGTTTTGATATCCCGGGTGTAGAGGACCTCTCGTCTGTATAGATCGAGAAAGCGGCCCGGAGTGGCGATTACAATGTCTACTCCTTCCTGCACTTTTTCTATTTGCGGCTTGGGCCCCAGCCCGCCGTAAAGGCAGACATAGCGTAGGTCGGTGTATTTCCCAAAACCAACGACCGCCTCTTCTATCTGCATGACCAGTTCCCGGGTTGGGGCCAGTATCAGGGCTCGCGGATGCTGCCCCTGGGCATATTTTACTTTAAACAATAAGGGTAAGACAAAAGCAGCGGTTTTTCCGGTACCCGTTTGGGCGATGCCCAGGATGTCATGCCCGGCCAGGGCCAGGGGGATGGCTTTTTCCTGAATTGGGGTAGGCTTTTCGTAGCCGATTTCCTGCACCGCATTCAAAAGTTGCTTGTTGAGATTAAAATTTTCAAAAGATTGCAGTCGATCGGACATGATTTTATAATTTTATGGAAATATTTCAGGGGTTGATTTTGGAAACCCCTCCCGCTCAAAAACCAATGGTATGAAAAGAATTTTAATCCGGAATGCAAATATAGTCAATGAAGGTAAGATAATGCAGGGAGACCTGTATATTAAGGAGGGGTTGATCTTTGCAGTGGGTGGCGATTTGTCAGGGCATACAGCCGATATAGAGATAGATGCAGATGGAAAATACCTTTTACCGGGCCTGATCGATGATCAGGTTCATTTTCGAGAGCCCGGATTGACCCATAAAGCGGAGATCTACACGGAAAGTAAGGCCGCTGTTGCCGGAGGGATTACCAGCTATATGGAAATGCCCAATACCGTGCCCCAGGCAACCACCCTGGAATTGCTGGAGGATAAATACGATTTGGCCGCCAAAAAGTCACTGGCCAATTACTCGTTTTACCTGGGAGCTACGAATGATAATATTGATGTGATCAAACAGGTAAACCCGGAAACCATATGTGGGGTAAAGGTTTTTCAGGGCTCTTCCACAGGCAATATGCTGGTGGATAATCCGGATAGTCTGGAGAAAATTTTTAGGGATAGCCCGGTTTTGATTGCCACGCACAGTGAAAATGATCAGATTATCAAAGACAATCTGGAAAAATATCAAAAAGAATACGGAGAAAATATTCCTCCGCGGTTGCATCCGGACATCCGGTCCTGGAAGGCATGTTATGATGCCTCCAAAACCGTGGTGGATATGGCCCGCATGTACGGAAGCAAACTCCACATATTGCATATCAGTACAGGAAAAGAAGTACTGCTTTTTGACAAGAACCTGCCGCTGGAGGAAAAAAGAATCACGGCAGAAGCCTGTGTGCACCACTTATGGTTTTCCGATGAAGACTACGAAGCCAAAGGTAATTTTATCAAATGGAACCCGGCTATAAAAACAGCCGAAGACAGGAAGGAAATATTGAATGGAGTGTTAGACGGGCATATCGATGTCATTGCAACGGATCATGCGCCGCACACCCTGGAAGAGAAGTCAAAACCCTACTTGTCGGCCCCGTCAGGCGGGCCTCTGGTCCAACACTGCTTGCCAGCCCTTTTGGAAATGTACCACAAAAACCAGATCAGTCTGGAGCAGATCGTACAAAAAACCAGTCATAACGTAGCGATACTTTTTGAGATCGAAAAGCGGGGTTACCTGCGTCCGGGCTACCATGCCGATATGGTGCTGGTGGATTTGGAAGATCCCTGGGAGGTAAACCGGAAGAACGTTTTGGCTAAATGTGGCTGGTCTCCCTTTGAAGGACAGACCTTTCAGTCGAAAATCACGCATACGATTGTTTCCGGACACCTGGCGTACGAAAACGGTACATTCTACGAAGACCAACAAGGGCAACGACTGAAATTTTCAAGAAATGTATAGCAATGTATTGCTTGGCTAAAAAAAGCATATTACCTTTGCATTCCCATCCGATAAATGCATTGGAAAGGATAAAATGGTGATTGTAGCTCAGCTGGTTAGAGCGCTGGTTTGTGGATCCAGAGGTCGCCGGTTCGAACCCGGTCTTTCACCCCAAAACCCTCCTTTTAAATCAGGAGGGTTTTTTTTTAACGCTTGTTTTGACCTTGGAGTATTCCGTTAGGTGCCGCAAAAGGTGTTTTAGGGTTTGTAAATGAAGGGATGTGTGGATGATTTAAGGGTAGCGTTTGCAACTATGAGTCCGGTATCCAGTTATTTCTACGTGCTGCTAAAGCAATAAATTGATGGCATATTCTTTGTTATAACGGGTATGTATGAATTCAATTAATTTTCAGAAGTCATGTTTACATTATTTCAATCTTCAAAAAAATTTCCTCAGATCAGGTATGTCAATTTGAATCAGGTGCATTTGTATATGATGAAATTCGAGGAGTCGATCAGGAATTTCGAGGAAATTCAAAAAGAAAGTGCCTGACCTACAAGTTTATAGGAAAAAATATAAGGGAGTGATTTGCTCCCTTTTTTAGTGCCTTGGAGAAAAGGAAATTTTATTTGGTTTTTTTTTAAACCCTATTTGCATTAGTTTTTCGACCATTTATTTTTCTTTACAAAGGATTCAAGTATTTTTATAAAAACCACAAACATTTGTTTAAATGAGCTACATACATTTCGATAAGACGCAACTCATCAACCTAAATTATTCTTTGGAAAAGGAAATAATCCGTTCCAATCGTTCGGGTTGCTATACGAGTACAACGATTATCGGCTGCAATACCAGAAAATATCACGGCCTTTTGGTGGCACCTCAGCCCCAGATTGACGGGCAATTGCATGTATTGCTTTCCAACGTGCACGAGACGATTGCTCAAAAAGATGCCTTATTTAATTTGGGTATCAATAAATATCCTGGCAATTATTACCCTCGTGGCCACAAATACCTGGAAGATTTTGATTCCGAGCCCATTCCCAAACTCAGGTACCGGGTAGGTGGGGTGGTTTTGGAAAAGGAAATCATCCTGGACTCTACAGCAGACAGGGTCATGGTGAAGTACACGCTAGTGGATGCCTTGATACCTACCAAATTGCGAGTCAGTCCCTTTTTGGCTTTCAGAGGTTATCACGGACTTTCCAAGGCCAATACCTACGTTAATAAAAAAATTAAGAAGATAGAAAAAGGGGTGCAATTCCGGCTTTACGAAGCCTATGACCCCCTTTCATTGCAAATCTCAAAAGAGAATGTTTTTGTACCGGTTCCTGACTGGTTTTACAATATTGAGTACATCCGGGAGATTGAGCGGGGGTACGACTATCAGGAAGACCTGTACGTTCCCGGTTATTTTGAATTTGAAATCGAAAAAGGGGAATCGGTCATCTTGGCAGCGGGTTTAAAGGAGGCAAATCCTGAATCCTTACAGGAATCCTTCCAGAAGGAAATCAGCAGAAGAATTCCCAGAGACAATTTTGTAAATTGTTTGAAGAACTCTGCCGGACAGTTTATAAGCCGGAGAAAAGGAGAAACCCGGGTCATTGCGGGATATCCCTGGTTTGGTTGGTGGGGGAGAGACACCTTTATCGCCCTACCCGGCCTGACACTGACCCTGGGAGATAAACAGACCTTTTTGGATGTGATGGACTCCATGTCCAAAGATTTAAAAGGGGCCTTGTTTCCAAATGTTGGTAGTGGGGTAATGACGAATATGAATAGCATCGATGCCCCACTTTGGTATTTCTGGGCCTTGCAGCAATATGTAATCTTCACGGGTGACAAGGAGACGGTTATTTCCAGATACCTGGAAAAATGCAAGGGAATCATAGATGGATTTACCAGGGGTACGGCTTTTAACATCCATGTTATGGATAACGGGTTACTGTGCGGAGGAGAGGAAGGAATCGCCCTTACCTGGATGGATGCGGTCACGAAAGACGGTCCGGTGACTCCGAGAATCGGTTGTCCGGTGGAGATCAATGCCTTGTGGTACAACGCCTTATTGTTTTTCCACGAACTTTCAGGAGACGAAGGAGCGAAGCGTTTAGCTGATAAGCTGGAAGAATCCTTTGTGGAGACATTTTGGAGCGAGAAAAAGGGATACCTGGCTGACGTGGTAAATGGAGAAAAAAAGGACTGGTCCATCCGGCCCAACATGGTGTTCGCCACTTCTTTGCCTTACAGCCCTTTAAGCAACGAACAAAAAGATCATGTGCTGGAAGTGGTCAAGAACAATTTGTTTACGAACCGAGGACTCAGGACGCTGGCACCAAGTGATCCTCTTTATAAAGGATATTACCAGGGAGATCAGTACGAGCGGGACAATACTTACCACCAGGGAACCGCATGGCCCTGGTTGTTGGGGCACTTTTCGGAAGGGTATTTGAAGCTGCATGGGAAGCAAGGGAAAAAATTGGTTGAAAACATGATCAGCAGCTTCGATGGGGTGATGACCCAGTACGGTGTCGGCACCATTGCTGAAATATACGATGGAGATCCTCCCCACAGACCGAAAGGGGCCATATCACAGGCCTGGAGTGTGGGTGAATTGCTGCGGATGAAATATTTAATCGATAATCTTTAAAAAAGATTTTTATGAAAGTTTTAATGTTTGGATGGGAATTTCCTCCTCATATTTCCGGGGGCTTGGGTACTGCCTGCTACGGGTTGGTAAAAGGAATGGCCCACCACAAACAAGACCTGATTTTTGTTGTCCCTAAACTATGGGGGGATGAGGATCCGTTGGCTGAATTTGTGAATGCAAGTGATGTGGAAATCGACTACCGGGAACGTCGGTTCAGGGATATCTGGAAAAACCTCACCTACCTGGAAGTAAGCTCTTTTTTGATTCCCTACCTCAGTCCGGAAGAATACCACAACCATACCGAACGACTGCTTCAAGATCAGGACGAATTGGAATCCAGTGTATTGGCCAATAAGTTTACTTTCAGTGGAAAGTATGGCAAAGATCTAATCCTGGAGGTTTCCCGGTACGCCCTGGTAGCTGCGCAAATTGCAAAAAACAAAGAGTTTGACCTGATTCATGCCCATGACTGGTTATCCTTTCCCGCAGGAATAGCAGCGAAACAAATGAGTGGGAAGCCGCTGATTGCGCATGTACACGCAACAGAATTTGACCGTTCCGGGCAAACCGTAAACCAGCGGGTCTATGATATAGAGCGAGCCGGTATGGAAGCAGCGGATAAGATCATCGCCGTGAGCCAGCTCACTAAAAATACCATCGTGTCCAAATACGGAATACCCGAAGAGAAAGTCACCGTGGTACACAATGCCGTATTGGACACCAGTATTATCAAGTCCAAGGAAGAGAAAAAAGTCCCCGAGAAAATCGTTACATTCCTGGGACGAATTACCTTTCAAAAGGGGCCTGAGTACTTTGTAGAAGCGGCTCATAAGGTGATTAAAAAGGATGAAAATGTGCGATTCGTCATGGCCGGTTCCGGGGATTTACTGAATCGAATGATTTTGCGGGTGGCGGAGTTGCGGATCGGGACCAAGTTTCACTTTACAGGGTTTCTCAAAGGAGACGATGTGGATAAGATGTTTGCGCTCAGTGATGTGTATGTGATGCCTTCTGTCTCCGAACCCTTCGGTATTTCCCCATTGGAGGCGGTCAGGCACAATACGCCGGTGATCATTTCCAAACAATCCGGCGTGGCGGAAGTACTTCAAAATGCCGTAAAAGTAGATTTTTGGGACATAGATGCCATGGCAGATGCTATTTTTGCCTTGCTTCATTACAATGGCATTTCCAAAATGTTTAAAGAGATGGGAAGGGAAGAGCTGAAAAAGCTCAAGTGGGAGCACGTGGCTAAAAAAGTCATCGATATATACAAGCAAACCGTAAATCAATAGGATATGAGAACCATTTGTTTTTACTTTCAAGTACACCAACCTTACAGATTGAAACCCTACCGATTTTTTGAGATTGGGGACGATCATGATTACTGGGATGATTATTCCAATAGAAATATCATGAAAAAGGTAGCTAAAAAGTGTTACCTGCCGATGAACCAACTTTTGCTTGAGCTCATTCGAAAATACCAGGGAAAGTTCAAAGTTTGCTTTTCTATATCCGGGACCATTCTGGACCAAATGGAGGCTTACGTACCGGAAGTTTTGCATAGCTTTCAGGAACTGGTGGCCACGGGTCATGTGGAGTTGCTAAACGAAACGTATTCCCACTCCCTCTGTGCCTTGAAAAGTGAATCAGAGTTCAAAGACATGGTACACCTTCACCAGGAGAAAATAAAGCAATATTTCAACGGATATACGCCAAAAGTATTTCGAAATACGGAGTTGATTTATTCAGATAGTATTGGTGAAATGGTGGGTAAAATGGGTTTTGATGGGATCCTTTCTGAAGGAGCCAAACATATCCTGGGTTGGAAAAGCCCGAATTTTGTCTACGTGAATGCCAACGAACCTAAATTAAAGGTGTTGCTTAAAAACTTCCGTCTGAGCGATGACATTGCCTTTCGGTTTGGGGAAACGAAATGGTCAGATTATCCCCTCACAACAGACAAATTTATGGGCTGGCTAAACCAGGTACCGGCGGAAGATGAGGTGATCAACTTGTTTATGGATTACGAAACCTTCGGCGAGCACCAATGGAAAGAAACGGGTATATTTGAATTTATGCGGCACCTTCCCGAGGCTGTCTTCAATCAGACCAACTTTTCCTTTTCCACTCCTTCAGAAGTAATTGCCAATGCTTCGCCGGTGGGAAAAATTCACGTGCCCATTCCCATTTCCTGGGCAGATGAGGAGCGGGATCTGACCGCCTGGTTGGGTAACGATCTACAGGACGAGGCATTTGACCGATTATTCGAACTGGAAGGCAGGGTAAAGAAATCCAACGACCCGGCCATCCATCGGGATTGGCGCTACCTGCAAACCAGCGATCACTTCTATTATATGTGTACCAAGTTTTTTTCTGATGGGGATATTCATGCTTATTTTAGCCCCTACGAAAGCCCTTATGAGGCATTTATAAATTATATGAATGTCTTGAGTGATTTTATTTTAAGGCTCAAACAGGATGAGAAAGATGCTGTCTCGGGTTAATTCCCAGATCAACATTCGAATTTGAATCAAAACCGGGCAATCGCTTTTTCGACCTTCACTGGGTCGGGGATTTGGGTAGCCCGGTTTTTTTTAGCTAAAACTGTAGCTAACCTGGCTGCCTTTTTCCGGGTCCAGCTCCACCCTGGCATATACCGCAACTTCTTGCTGTAGTTCCTCCACATGGCTGATAATACCGACGATCCGGTTTTCATGACGAAGGGCTTTTAACGTTTCAAACACCACCCGAAGAGAGTTCCGGTCCAGGGCACCGAAACCCTCATCCAGGAAGAAAAAACTTTGATCAGCCTGATTAAGGGATTTTACTTTTTCGGCCAGTGCGAGTGCCAGACATAAGGAAGCCTGAAAGGTTTGGCCACCTGAAAGGGTTTTCAACAAACGTTTTTTGCCCCCGTTCAGAAAATCCGTTACCCAAAATGTATTGTTATCATCTATCTCCAGGCTAAGACTGTTTTTAGTCAGTTTGGAAAAGCGCAGATTGGCTGTATGGCAGAGTTCTTTCAGGTAAATCCGGCTTACATACTTGACAAAGCCGCTGCCTTTAAATAGCTGGTCGAGTTCTTTGAGATACGACAGACGGGTTTCCAGTTTACGAAACGTTTGGGTTAATTCCGCTTTCATAACAAGTTTTTCCCGAAGTTCCTGCAAGGATTGATTGAGGAGCGTGAGCTTGTTTTTCATGGCTTCCAGTTCCTCTTTTTCCTGCAAATGAGAGGCTTTTAGGGCCTCATAAGTTTGATGCTCAAAGTCCGGTACACCCGGTACATTTTCCAATTCCGAAATTCGAGACCTTACTACGGAACATTTTTTTTCATATTCCCGGATTTGATGGTCGGTCTTGTCAGCATCCATACTGCTGGTAAAAAGGGCCTCCAGTGTTTGTTTGTCGGAAAAGCCGTATTCCAAAAGTAATTTTTCGTAATCGGCATTCAGCCCGGTCAGTTTTTCGGTACTTCGCTCCTTTTTTTTCTCATAATTGGAAAGGTTGGCCAGGTTGGTGGCGGCCTTTTCTCTGGTCTCTTTCAATACTTTCTGCTTGCTATCCAGAAAATCGGCCGTTTCCTGGATGTCCTGCTGTACTTTTGCTATTGTTTGACGGATGATTTCAGCCGATTTTTTCAGATAGGACTGGGCAAATTCCAGGTCTGAGATCTCCTCTTCTTTTGCTTTGATCGTACTTTTGAGACTCAAAAGCCGCTCTTCTGCCTTTCTTAATTCATGCTGTATCAGCTCCCGTTGCTTCCGGACCTGTTCCAGATTTTTTCTGCCTTCCCGAATGGTTTTATCCAGCGCAGCCTGCTTTTTAACCTTTTCTTCCAGTTGGCTACGTTTGGAGTCCAGCGATTCCGGATCGGTAATGCCTCTTGCTGCGAGCTTTTTTTGAAGCTGTTCCAGTTGTTGCTGCAGAAGGGTTAGCTCTTCGCTTTTATTCCGGAGTTGGACGGAATGGTTTTCTTCCTTGGTTTTTTGGAGGAGTAACTCCCTGGCCATCTCCTGCGTTTGGTCTAGCTTTTCCCGGCTGTTTTCCCAGGAGGCTTGAATTTTCGTTAGCGGGTCACCGGAAAGGTGCGCATTCAGGGGATCCGGGTGCTCCAGGGAGCCGCATAAAGGGCAAGGTTCTCCTTTCTTAAGTGCGTGCGCGTGGTTTTGCAAGGCTTTTTTTTCAATCAACCTTTCCTTTTCCAATTCCCATTTTTTAATACCTTCCTTCTGTGCGGCCAGCCACTGCTCATAGTCAGTAAAATCCGATGGAAGGAAAGACAGGAGTTCCTCCACCCGGCTGGTAAAGGCTCGCGTCTCTTTTTTTAGATTTTCCTCTTGCCCTTTCAAAACCTCTTTTTGCGCCAAAAGTGCCTTCCATTCCTTTGCCTGCTGCTGCAGTTCGGCCAGTTCTTGATGGTCGCTGGAAAGATCAAAACCTTCGGTTTCCCTGTCCAGCTCCATTAATTGCTTTTCCAGGGATTCCTGCTTTCGGAGCAAATCCTCCAACTGAGGTTGCATGGATTCCAGCTTGCCCTGAGAAGCTTGAAGTTCTCCGGTGAGGGCTTGAATTTCCAGGACTTTTTGCAAATCCCTGATTTTGGCTTCTCGCTGAGGCCGTTTGTCTGCTTTTTTCTTCAGGTCGGTCTCTTGCGCTTCCAGGGATTTGATTTGCTCTTTATACGCTTGTTCAAAGCGCTGGCAGTCAATCGTTCCTACCGTCGCTTCTTCCAGGGCCAGGTTTTCTTCCTTTATTTTTTCCCACACGGGCAATAGGTAGGTTCGGGCCTGAAGGTAGGCTTTTAGTTCTTTTTTCTTTTTTTCTATATCGGGGAGTTGGTTTTCCAGGGTCTCCCAGGTTTTCCTGGATTGAAGGAGTTCCTGATATTTCTCCCGGAACCCTTCCATTTGCTGTAATTTTTTACCAGATCTTTCGAAGGATCGCTCTTTATCCCTGACCATCTGCTCGGTTTTTTCCTGTTCGGCTTGTTGTGCTTCAAACAGATCCTGACTTAGGTTTTCCAACGGTTCCAGCTTGGTTTCGAGTTTGATCTTTTCCTCTCTGGCTTTTTTATAAAGGGTTCCGGTATTTCCGGAGAGGTCAAATCGCTCGAGTCCAAATAATTCCTTCATCATGGCTGCCCGGGGTCCCGGAGTTAGATCAATGAACTCCCGAAACTTTCCCTGTGGAATGATCACCGTTTGTTTGAAGTGGTCCATTTTCATGCCGAGGATGGCCTCCGCTTTTTCCTCCAGGGGAACCAGTTCCTCCTTTTCTTTCAAGTAAAAATGATGTTCTGCCGGCCGGATTTCATCGAAATTTTTCGGATTTCTTTTTACCCGGTACCGTGCCAGGTAATGGTTCCTGTTGTTTTTGCCAGCTTTAAATTCAAAACTGATTTGCAGGGAATCGCTTTGAAGATTGACCATGCTGTTTTTTTCACCTCTATCCGAAAGCCTTTCGGTACTTCCGTACAGTGCCAGTAAGATGGCTTCCAATAAAGATGATTTACCACTCCCCACAGCTCCAAAGATACCAAATAGCCCGGCAGCAGTTAGGGATGTAAAATTGATGGTTTGGGTTTCTTTGTAGGAGTAGAGTCCTTTTAAGGTGAGTTTTACGGGAATCATGAGGGATCAACTTGGGCGATGACTTCTTTGAAAATAGCGATTAATTCCTGATTGGGGGGCTGGCCTTTTTCACTTTGGTAATACATGTTGAAAAGGCTGGGCATGTCTTTTTCCAGATCCCGAACCTGCAACTGGTGATCAGAGTCGGTTTCTCTGTTTTTGATTTGAGGAATAAGGTTAATGATGCCGTCGTGCGCCTGCATCAGGGATCTCCGGGTCTCCGCATCTATGGAGTGATCCGTTTCATAGGTCAGTTCTACAAAGCAGTGCGGATTTGCTTCCAACCATTCCAATGCAGTCGTTAGGCTGTCAAAGGTTTTTCTTTCCAGGCGCCTGCCCTGATTGAGTGGGATGGCTTCATATTGGGCCGGTTTCCCTGGATGGACCTCAATGAGTACTACCTGTTTCTGCTGTCCGGCTTCGCTAAAAGAATAGGCAAGCGGAGAGCTGGCATACACTGCGGGGACAGGCGCTGTGCTACAGGCATGGTACCGGTGTAAATGGCCCAGTGCCGCGTACTGAATTTGATTGGGGATTTGGGAGGTGTGGAGTGCCTGGGTGCCTCCAACGTGCAGAATGGGTCGCTCGCTTTCAGGCTCAGGTTCCGGGGTTTCCCCTTCCTTCACAAAAAAGAAATGACCTAAAAAAAGGTTAATGCCGCGATCGTCGCAATGGCGATCAGCAAGTTCCTTCCAGCGGTTTCCCAGGACCGTTCTCAGCTCTGATTCGCGGTCTTCCTCTCCCAGGTACGTTCGCAATAACAGCTCGTTGGCATAGGGAGCGAGGAGGATGCGAACCGGGAAATCATGCTGGGGCAGTTTCAGGGATACGAATCCCGGATCAGAAAGGAGGACTTCCGTGCCGTTTTCTGATTTACCCACGGGTATCACCGTGTCGTATCGGCTGTAAAAGAAAATTCCCATTTCCCGGGCCAGTGGATCGGGTGCCTCTATAAACTGAGTGCTGTCGTGATTTCCAGAGATGACCACGATTGGCCTCTGCCCATTTTTGGAGAGCTTGCGCAGGGTTTTGTAAAGTAGCTCCACGGCTTCGTGACTGGGATTAAACGTATCGAAAACGTCTCCTGCAAGCAAGACCATGTCTACTTCATGGCTATCCGCAATAGAAATAATTTCTTCCAATACCGCTTTCTGCTCTTCCAGGCGGGAAACGTCTTGCAGTCTTTTCCCCAAATGCCAGTCTGCCGTATGTAATAGTTTCATGGGCGGTAAATCAAATGCTAAAAGTTTAATTTCATGCTAAATTTACTTCAATATCGGAGCGAGGCAAAGACTAATTCGTAAAAATTTCCTGAGGTAGGATCGTGTTTTTAAGAAAAATGTATTTATTTGTTACGTTGAAAGGAATTTTTCTAACTAGTGTAAAGGATTGATAGCGATGTGGTTTATGAAAAAGGTTGTGATGATCGTGTTGTTGGCTCATTTTTGGCTGATTTTTTCTTCAAAGGCTCAGTCCCCGTTTACCGCACCGGATTCCTTGCTGGTTATCCAGGAAGGTATTGCCAGCTATTATGGCACTCGCTTTCATAACCGGATGACGGCCAATGGGGAAATTTATGACATGTGGCAATTCACCGCGGCACACAAGCACCTGCCCTTCGGGACCTTGCTGAAAGTGACCAATAAGAAAAACGGAATGCAGGCGGTTGTGCGGATCAACGACCGCTTGCCCAAATCTTCCACACGGATTATTGACCTATCCAAAGGAGTAGCAGAACACCTGGAAATGGTAAACGATGGAATTGTTCCCGTGACCCTGGAGTTGCTCAGTCATCATGCCATTGACTGGGTAAGGCAGCAGTACAAAGTGGTTCCGCGGGATATCCGCCTGAGGAGCTATTTTCACGGGATTGCCTACACTAAGGACGAGAAGCTCATCCAACGTGCCCTGAGAGAATCCCTTCAAAAGAAGTAGGAAGCGGTAGCCTGAACCGGACGCAAACCGGAACGTTACGACTAGCCGAAATTAAGGGCCAGAGATTGCGCTTACCTATGGTCGTTACAGATTATTGTTTTACTTTTGCTGTCTTAAATCCCTGCAAACTACCTTCATTATGAGTAAAGTAAGAGCCAAGAAGCATCTGGGACAACACTTTTTGCGTGACCTGCAAGTGGCGGAATGGATCGCAACTTCGCTCGAAGGATTTGGGGGCAGCCGGAATGTGTTGGAAATAGGACCGGGAATGGGAGTTCTGACCGATTTTTTGGTAGAAAAACCCTGGGAGCTAACCCTGATTGAGATCGATAAAGAGTCCGTCGTTTACCTGCGGGAGAAATATGCGAAGCATTCGCTCCGTATAGTGGAGGGAGACTTTTTGGACAATCAATACAGGACGCTTTATAATACACCTTATGCCATAATAGGGAATTTTCCCTATAATATTTCCAGCCAGATCTTCTTCAAGGTATTGGAAGAAAGGCATCAGGTAATGGAAGTGGTGGGGATGCTTCAAAAGGAAGTTGCTGAACGAATTACCGCAAAGAAAGGAAGTAAGGTTTACGGCATTTTGAGTGTATTGCTGCAAGCTTTTTACGAAACAACCTACCTGTTTACCGTTCCTCCTGAAGTATTCGATCCGCCTCCTAAAGTGCAGAGTGGTGTCATCCAATTGAAAAGAAATTCGGTTCGGGAGCTGCCTTGCGACGAAAAGCTATTTTTCAGATTGGTAAAGCAAGCGTTTCACACACGGAGGAAAACCCTGCGAAATGCCCTGAAACCAATGGGTCTTTCCGAAGAATTTAAAAGCATGGACATGCTGGATCTAAGGGCCGAACAGCTTGGAGTGGAGGAGTTTGTTTATTTAACTCAAAAATTGGAATCATCGTGGAAGCTATAAAGACATTCGAACTCTCCAAGGAATACTTGGAAGCGCTTCGGGAGAGTATCTCCGAAGCCCACATTCAGTTTATTCAGGAGTCCATGCAGGATGCCAAAAAGGCCGATATAGCGGCCCTGTTGGATGAATTGGAAATGGAGGAAGCACTTTTTGTGCTGCGGGCCCTGGATCCGGATTTTTCTGCGGACATCCTGATCGAGCTGGACGAAGATTCCCAATACAAGGTGATTACTTCCATGCCTCCGGAAGAACTGGCCACCCTGATTGATCACATGGATTCAGATGATGCGGTGGATGTGCTGAATCAATTGGTGGTGAACGATCGGGAAGCCGTCATCAGCCACCTGGAAAAAAAGGAAAAGTCCCTTTACATCATCGAATTGCTCCGGTATGATGAGGACAGCGCCGGTGGATTGATGGCTAAAGAGATCATCAAAGCCAACCTTAACTGGACCGTGGTGCAGACCATCGAAGAAATCCGCCGGCAGGCAGAAAATGTGGAAAAGATTTTCTCGATTTATGTGGTGGATAATAAGGAAAAGTTATTAGGCAGAATTGCGCTAAAGAAATTGATTCTGGCATCTTCGGGCACCAAAGTGGCTGATTTGTACGAGGACAATATTATTTCAGTACCCACTTACATGGAAGGGGAAGAGGTAGCCGAGATCATGCGTAAATACGATCTGGAAGCGGTTCCCGTGGTGAATGTTAAAAACAAGTTGGTTGGACGGATAACGGTAGATGATATTTTGGATCTGATCCGGGAGCAGGCAGAAGAAGACATTCAGGCCATGACCGGTTTTTCGGATGACGTGGAAGAATCCGACTCCATTTACCGCCTCTCCCGTGCCCGGCTTCCCTGGCTGGTCATAGGTATGGTGGGAGGATTGATGGGAGCAGGCTTTATTGGTTTTTTTGAAGAAGGGTTGAATGCCGTCACTGCGCTGGCTTTTTTTATTCCCTTAATCACGGCTACAGGGGGAAATGTGGGTATTCAATCCTCCACGCTGGTAGTACAGAGCCTGGCGAATAAATCGGTATTTGAAGACAGCCTGACCAAACGTTTTCTGAAGGTACTGCTGGTGGCCGTGCTCAATGGATTGGTATTGGCATTGTTTGTGTTTCTAACGGTAGTATTTCTTTACGGGCAGGAGACCAAATTTGGTCTGGTCGTAAGCATTGCATTATTCAGTGTGGTCTTACTGGCATCCTTTATGGGCACGCTTACCCCAATCGTGCTGGATAAGATTGGGATAAACCCGGCCATGGCTTCGGGGCCATTTATTACTACTGCCAATGACCTGCTGGGCCTGGGCGTTTATTTTGGGGTAGCCACCTTACTATTGAACCTATAATTAAACCATGAGAATACTGATCATCGACCAAATGCACGAAAGCATTGTGCCTTTGCTGGAAGAAAAAGGACATCAAGTGGATTACCGACCCGAAATAGACCGTGAGGGGATCCTGGCTGTTTTGCAAGATTATGAGGGCTTGATCATTCGATCAAAGACACCCATAGATCAAGAACTGCTGCAAGAAGCCCCTCTATTGAAATTTGTAGCCAGAGCGGGAGCTGGCTTGGATAACATCGACCTGGATTACCTGGAAGAAAAAGGGATCTCTCTGCATCATGCTGCAGAAGGCAACCGGGATGCGGTGGCCGAACACGCATTGGGTATGCTGCTGACCTTGTTCAACCATTACCTGCAATCCGACCAGCAGGTAAGGAAAGGTATTTGGGACCGGGAAGGAAACAGGGGAGTGGAGCTGTCTGGCAAAACGGTAGGCATCTTCGGATATGGAAATATGGGAAGTGCTTTTGCTCAACGACTTCGGGGATTTGGTGTAGAAATACTGGCCTACGATAAATTCAAGTCCGGTTTTGGGGATGAATGGGTAAAAGAGAGTAGTTTTCAGGCCATACAAGAAAAGGCAGATGTATTGAGTATCCATGTTCCCCTCACGACCGAGACCAGATATTTTTTTAGTCCCGAAATTCTGTCGGGTTTTCACAAGTCCTTTTACCTCATCAATACCGCCCGGGGGGAGGTAATCCGGATGGACACCTTGAACGAAGCCCTGCAAAACGGCAAGTTGAAGGGGGCAGCTCTCGATGTTTTGGAAAAGGAAAAACTCCAGGCACTGACGGCTTCAGAGCGACTGTCCTTTGAAGCACTCAGCAGAAGGTCCAATGTGCTTTTTTCACCTCATGTTGCGGGCTGGAGCCATGAGTCCTACCGGAAAATCAACCAGGTGCTGGTAGCCAAAATCGAAGGAGAGTGGAAGGGTTGATCCCCCAATAATTGGCCCCTTAAATTGTAAAATAAGAATTCTTATTTTATCTTTGTTGATACAAAATACAGGAAGCATATGGGAACGGTCTCAAAGTTGAGACCGTTATTTTATTTATTATCAGGCTATTTATTATTTGATATGGGAAACATACAATATTACACCGAAGAAGGACTGAAGAGGCTCAAGGATGAGCTTCAACAGCTGAAAACCAAGGGCAGGTCCGACATTGCCAAGCAGATCGCCGAAGCCAGAGACAAGGGAGACTTAAGCGAAAATGCGGAGTATGATGCTGCCAAAGACGCACAGGGTCACCTGGAATTGAAAATTGCCAAATTGGAAAATGTACTTGGCAACGCCAGGGTATTGGATAACTCTAAAGTGGATACTTCCAAGGTGGGAATTCTTTGCACTGTCAAAATTAAGAACGTAAAAAACGGCATGACCGTGACCTACACGCTCGTGTCGGAAGAAGAAGCAGATCTGAAAGCCAACAAAATTTCCCTGGCCTCTCCTTTCGGAAAAGGGCTAACGGGTAAAAAAGTCGGCGAGATTGCCCAGATTCAAGCCCCTGCCGGAAAGCTTGAATTTGAAATTCTGGATATCAGTTATTAACTTCCATCCCGATTGCTTCGCATCGGGATTTTTTATTCGGTCAATAAACAAACTTCCTGAAGTATGCCTTCCATATTTACCAAAATAATTAATAGAGAAATTCCAGGACACATTGTTGCTGAAGACGATCAACACATCGCTTTTTTGGATATCATGCCCCTGGTTAAGGGCCATGTATTGGTCGTCCCCAAAAAAGAGGTGGATTATATTTACGACCTGGAAGATTCCTTGTACACAAGCCTACACCTGTTTGCCAAAAAGGTCGCCAAAGCTCAAGAACGAGTGATTCCCTGTACCCGCATCGGCGTGGCCGTGATCGGACTGGAGGTCCCGCATGTGCACATTCACCTGGTGCCGTTAAAAACCATGGATGACATTAATTTCAGCCGCCCCAAGCTGAAGCTTACTTCTGAGGAATTGGAGGAAATTGCCAACAGTATTAAAGCTGAATTTGATAACGCTTGATGATAAGGGCATCTACTGTCCCCCGGCGGGCATCTACATCGATCCCTGGAAGCCGGTAGCCAGGGCCATTATCACGCATGCCCATGCAGACCATGCCCGATGGGGAATGAAACACTACCTGGCGCACGAGCAATCCAATGAAATTCTGAAATACCGCCTGGGAAACCAAATTCAACTGGAAACGCTTCCTTATGAAAAGGTTATTTCTATAAACGGCGTGAAAATTTCGCTGCATCCCGCTGGTCATATCCCCGGATCCGCCCAGGTTCGGCTGGAATATAAAGGAGAAATTACCGTGATCAGCGGGGATTACAAAACAGAATCCGACGGTATCAGTACTCCTTTTGCGCCCATGCCCTGCCACACCTTCGTTTCGGAATGTACCTTTGGCTTACCGGTATACCGTTGGGAAAGTCAGGAAACTATTTTTCGGGAGATGAACCAGTGGTGGGCAAGTAATGGTAAAGAAAACCGCTGCTCGGTGGTATTTGCTTATTCACTGGGCAAGGCCCAGCGAATCCTCCGGCATTTGGATCTGGGGCTGGGGCCTGTTTTTGCACACGGTGCCATCTGGAACACCAATGAGGCTCTTGCTGCAGATGGCATCCATTTGCCAAAGGTGGAAAAAGTAACCCGTTCACTGCCTAAATCTGCTTTTGCCAATGCCCTGATTTTGGCCCCTCCTTCGGCTGCCGGAAGTCCCTGGATGAAGCAGTTTTCCCCATACCGGACGGCTATTTGTTCTGGCTGGATGAATATCCGGGGAGCCCGAAGACGTAGGGCGGTTGATAATGGATTTGTACTTTCCGATCATGCCGACTGGACGGGTTTGAATCTGGCGATCGAAGGAACCGGAGCCGCTAATATTTTATTGACACATGGCTTTAAGGATGTTTTTGCCCGATACCTTCAGGAAAAGGGCCTTAAAGCCAGGGTCTTGGAAACCCTGTTTAACGGAGAATCCCCGGATGCCGAAGACACCTGAGGTCCAGGGCAAGGGTGCCAAATTTTGAAAATCCCCTTTTTTGTTTCGGGAATTGGCAGGGGCTGATTACCTTTGCGCATGGCAGAACAGATCTTAATTCTTGACTTTGGTTCCCAATACACCCAGCTTATCGCCAGACGTGTTCGGGAGCTGGATGTATATTGCGAAATTCACCCTTTTAATAAAATTCCCCCGCTCAGTTCCGATATCAAAGGAGTGATCCTTTCCGGCAGCCCCTGCTCTGTCCGTGACGAGGGGGCTCCCGACCTCGACCTTGATATTTTTAGAGGAAAACTCCCGGTATTAGGAGTATGTTATGGTGCCCAATTAATGGCCCAAAAATACGGGGGTATAGTGGCCCCTTCTGAAATCAGGGAATATGGCCGCGCCAATCTTTCTCACCTGGACACCCATGCAGACCTTTTCAAAGAAATGACCCATGGCTCCCAAGTATGGATGTCCCATGGAGACACCATTAAAGCATTACCAGACGATTTTGAAACCATCGCCAGCACCCCTTCGGTAAAGATTGCCGCCTACAAGGTGCGGGGAGAAGCTACCTATGGCATTCAGTTTCATCCAGAAGTAACCCATTCCACAGAGGGAAAAAATGTGTTGAGAAACTTTGTAGTACAGATTTGCGGCTGCAGCCAGGATTGGACATCCGACGTGTTTATAGACATTACCGTGGATTCACTAAAAAAAACCATCGGCAAAGACCGGGTGGTCATGGGCTTGTCCGGAGGGGTTGACTCCTCCGTGGCGGCTACCTTGATCCACCGTGCCATTGGGGAGCAACTTACCTGCGTATTTGTAGATAACGGTCTCCTGCGAAAAAACGAATATCAAGAAGTGCTGGACTCCTACCAGGACCTGGGCTTAAATGTCATTGGTGTCGATGCCCGGCAGAAATTTTACGATGCCCTCCGGGGAATTTCAGATCCCGAAGGAAAGCGCAAAGCCATTGGGAGGACGTTTATAGAAGTCTTTGATGAAGAGGCGCATAAGATAAAAGAAGTGAAATGGCTGGGACAGGGCACCATTTATCCCGATGTGATTGAGTCGGTTTCCGTCAATGGCCCCTCTGCTACCATCAAATCTCATCATAATGTGGGTGGATTACCCGATTTTATGAATCTGAAAGTGGTGGAGCCGCTAAATACGCTGTTTAAAGACGGGGTCAGAGAAGTGGGGAAAGCACTGGAAATCCCGGAAGCCATCATTGGCAGGCATCCTTTTCCGGGTCCCGGACTCGGTATTCGCATCCTGGGGGACGTTACTCCTGAAAAGGTGGAAACCCTTCAGGAAGTGGATCATATCTTTATACAGGGGCTCAAAGATGCCGGCCTTTACGATCAGGTCTGGCAAGCAGGAGCCATCCTGTTGCCCATCCAATCGGTAGGTGTGATGGGGGACGAACGAACCTATGAACGGGTGGTCGCCCTCCGCGCAGTCTCCTCCGTTGACGGTATGACCGCAGACTGGGTTCACCTTCCTTATGAGTTTCTGGGTAAGGTTTCCAATGATATCATCAATAAAGTCAAAGGGGTAAACCGGGTGGTTTACGACATCAGTTCCAAACCACCTGCCACCATAGAATGGGAGTAATTCACCCCATCTGAAACCTGATGAAGATATCAGGTTTTTTTATGAAGAATTGGTCTAAAAACTGTTAAATTCGTATTTCGCTACTAAAAATTGTTTCTTGTAAAATCAGGTATGATGTTTGATTTTCTTAAACGTAAAAAACTTTCATCTATGAAATGGCCACTAATCATTGCCTGTCTTTTGTTTCCCATACATGCTCTTTTTGCCCAGGAGGACACAACAAACTACCAACGGGCAAAAAGATTAATTGCACAGGAAAGCCACGAGGAGGCAATGGAATTGCTCAGGCCTTATCTGGATGCGGAAAAGTATGGCGATCTTTCAGAGTATGCCCGGTTCCACTTTGCGAGGGCAGCCTACGGAAATCGCCAATACGAATTGGCAAAAAATGCCTTAAACGATTTGCAGGAACCCCGTTCATGGGAAGGCGATGACGAGGCCCGATACTTACTCGCACTCACTCATTTCCAGCTTTCGGATGCCTCAGAAGCGCTGCAACTGGTGAATGCTATCCGAAATGATTCC
The DNA here is from genome assembly GCA_041685605.1 of Cyclobacterium sp. Lineage (GTDB taxonomy): Bacteria > Bacteroidota > Bacteroidia > Cytophagales > Cyclobacteriaceae > Cyclobacterium. Next base: position 20,760 of record JAWLFL010000001.1, read on the forward strand.
GTGCTACAAGAAGCCTATGCAGCAACTTACGAGTTTTTGAAGGTAAGTTCTTCCAGCGTATTGACCGTTCAGTATAACCAATATCCGGAGAATCTGGGATTGATGCTGGCGCTCAAGGAAAAGCTGGAGTCTCAGGGTTCCATGTCCTCCAACGATCGAAAGATTTACCAGGAGATTCGAAGTTCAATTCATGCTCGTCCGGGAGAAAGCGAAACCGCTGTAACCGACGGGATTTTGGATGTGGCAATTGTACTACCCTTTAATTATGAAGGAGGAGAGGGGGTTAGCTCCCTGCAGGGGAATAATTTCGTATTGCAATTGTATCAGGGGATACAGTTGGCATTGGAGCAAGCAAAACGTGAGGGGCTGGAAGTAAATTTCAGAACCTTTGATACTGAGCGTTCCGGTGAGCAAGTTGCTCGAATTCTGAGAGATCCTTTCCTCAAGAAAGCGGATGTCATTATTGGCCCCATTTATCCGGAAGAAACGGCCCAGGTAGCTTCTTTCGCCCAACTCTATGAAATCCCCCAAATCAATCCACTGTCCAACATTGACGACAATATTCAGGAATTCAATCATTCTTACCTATTCAGACCTTCCGTGAATGCATTAAGCCAAAGGGTAATCGATTATTGCCGCAGATTTGAAGGAAGAAGAATAGCAATGGCCTATTCGGGAACCAGCAGGGATGAGCAGTTGGCTGCTCTTTTTACCGAGATGGCCAGGAGAAGTGGCCTGCAGATAGTTGAAAGCCAAAAAGTGACCATTCGGGAAATGCGCGACTTTTTTGACACCCTTAAGCTTGGGACAGAAGAGGAAGCATCGGTGGACATGATTGTCATTTTTTCGGATGATCCTAACATTGCCTCCCCTACCTTCGGGCTGGTGGAATCGCTGGGATCGGCTGTTCCACTAGTGGTCATGGAAAGCTGGCTGTATTTTAACTTTGCCAACTACGAAATGATGGAATCCCAGAATTTCCATTTTGTGGGTAATAATACAGTGGATTTTAACAATGAAGTCCTGGATGAATTTAGAGGAAATTATTTAGAAAAGTTTAAAGTATACCCTTCTTCCTTTGTGTACATGGGTTACGAATTGGCAGATATGGTATGCAGGGTGATCAACGCCAGAGAAGGCTTTGATTTTCGGGAAAACCTGAACCAAAGTGGATTTATGGAGGGAGAGCTTACCTTTGGCTTTGATTTCTCCAATGTGAAATACAATCATTACGTACCCATGCTCCGGCTGGAAGAAGGAGTTTTGACCATAGAAGAATAAATCGCCGATGATTACAGAGAAAAGCAAACACCTTTTTGACCAAGCCAAAAAATCCATTCCCGGAGGGGTAAATTCTCCGGTAAGAGCATTTAAAGCAGTCGGTGGCAACCCCCTGTTTATTTCCAAAGCAGAGGGACCCTATGTCTTTGACGCAGATGGAAACCGGTTTATAGAACTAATTAACAGTTGGGGTCCCATGGTACTGGGACACAATCATCCGGAAGTAAGGGAGGCCGTGATCAAAGCCATGGAAAAGGGGACTTCCTTTGGGGCACCTACTGCCATGGAGGTGGAAATCGCCGAACTGATTGTAAAGATGGTGCCCTCAGTGGAAAAAGTGCGGATGGTCAATAGCGGTACCGAAGCAACCATGTCTGCCATTCGTGTCGCTCGCGGCTATACCGGAAAAGAAAAGTTCATCAAGTTTGAAGGGAACTATCACGGACATGGAGATAGCTTTCTGATTGCTGCCGGATCCGGGGCCGTTACCATGGGAAATCCCGATTCGCCAGGAGTGACCAAAGGAACTGCCAAGGACACCTTGCTGGCACCGTATAACGATCTGGATAAGGTGAAGTTACTGGTGGAGGCTAATAAAGATGAAATTGCCGCGATGATTCTGGAACCGGTGGCAGGAAATATGGGCTGCGTGTTGCCGGAACCCGGATTTTTGGAAGGCCTGCGGAAAATCTGCGACGATGAAGGAATCGTCCTGATTTTTGACGAGGTGATGACCGGCTTTCGGTTGGCACCGGGAGGAGCGCAAGAGGTGCTGGGTGTTACCCCCGACCTGACCACCCTCGGAAAGATCATCGGTGGGGGAATGCCCGTAGGAGCTTATGGAGGTCGTAAGGAAATCATGGAGTACGTGTCCCCGCAAGGTCCGGTGTACCAGGCTGGGACCCTGTCTGGAAATCCGATTGCCATGGCCGCAGGTTTGGCCATGCTAAATCATCTAAGCAAAAACCCTTCGGTTTATACCCGTTTGGAAAATACCGGCAAAACCCTGGCGGGAGGCATTCAATCCGCCTTGGAGCGATTGGGACTTCCCTATACTATAAATGCCATAGGTAGCATGTACAGCCTGTTTTTTACCGAGCGGAAGGTACGAGACTTTGGGGATGCTCAGACCTGTGACACGACTTTATTTGGTAGGTATTTTAATGCGATGCTCCAGCAAGGAATATACCTGGCACCTTCCCAGTATGAAAGTCTGTTTCTATCCACGGCCCTGGAACAAGAGCACCTGGATAAAATTCTGGAGGCCAATGAGACTGCCTTAAAGGGGTTGTAAGAAAAAAAGAATAGGATGGCAACTGGCAATGACTCCCTTTTTAGCGGGATCTGACGCGATAACCGACAGGAATACCAGGTGAAAGAAAGCACGAGAATAATTGAAAAAACGATATCCGTTTTTTTGCGGGTAGCGTTACTGGTAAAATGAATACGCTTATTTTTAACCAATAGAACAGCAAATGGCTGAATTAATAGATTCATTTGACTCTTTCAATGATTTTGAAAGGTATTCCTACTTTGCAGTGTGCTTTGATCAACTGCCTTCCAATCTGGGCTTTGAAACGCCGCTTAAAATGGATCGGGCACATATGGAAACCGTGCTGGAAGCGATCGACCTGGCATCGCAGGAGTTGGAAGTGGTTTTCAAATATTGGAATACCCAAGATACCAAAGTACCCGACACTAGCGAAGATTTTCCCTACCAATACCTGTTGAAAAGCAAAGCCAAAAAATTGCTCATTTGGCTGTCCTTGGATTTAGACCAATTGTTTGTGGACACCTTGTATGATGCTTCTGATGTGGAGTTGGAAAACTGGGTGATCAAGACCAACCATAAGCTAAGGAGCAGGTTTGGCCTGGACAGGGCTCCGGGCTTTAAAGTTTTGTCAAGAAACGATAAGGGATTTTTCACCCAGGAGGTAAAAACAGACAACTTCGAGTGTGACATTCAAAAACTGTATAACGATGACTTTGCCGAAATAAATGAACTTATAGAAGCCTCATTGGACATCGACAAGGCGGGGTTAATTTTGCTGCATGGGGTTCCGGGAGCAGGTAAAACCTCCTATATTAAAAACCTGATTAGCAGGCATCAGGAAAAGACCTTTATCTTTATACAAAATGAATTTATCAATGAATTGCTCCACCCCAACTTTATTTCTTTCCTTCTCAAAAACCAAAATGCTGTTTTAATTATTGAAGACGCAGAGAAAGTACTGACGAGCAGGGAACAGGTGAATGAAACCTCGGTGGTTTCTACGATTCTGCAATTGACAGACGGCTTGTTTAGTGACTATTTGAACTTTAAAATCATTTGTACCTTTAATACCAGCATCGACAAAATTGACAAAGCCCTGCTGAGAAAAGGCCGGATGATCGCATACTATGAATTCCAACCATTGGTTCCGGAGAAAGCCAATAAGCTGCTCAGCGAGATGAACCACGAATCTACTAACAATGCGATGACTCTCTCAGATATATTTAATTATCAAAAGAGGAATTTCCAACAGGCGAAAAAAGGATCCATAGGCTTTCGGAAGTAAGGGGCCTCTTTATTGGATTATTACCTAGAAAAATCCCGAAGGGATGCCATGATTATAGAATGGGCAACAGGAATAATAATTGCGGTTAAAACATAATTCAGCGAAGACCACAGCGGACATTGGGTTCGCCTGATTTGGACTCAACAACAACAATTAAACCATATGACTAAAAAACGAATATTCTTCAGCGGAGGATCCGGGAAAGCCGGAAAACACGTGATCCCCTACTTGCTCGATCAGGGGCATCGGGTGATGAATGTAGACTTGAAACCACTGGATCACCCGGGAGTAGACAACCTTATCGCCGACATTACCGATTCCGGACAGATGTTTAATGCCATGAGTTCCTATGCCGGCTTGGATGACTTGGAACCCGGAGGCGGAGTGCCGCCCTTTGATGCGGTGGTTCACTTTGCCGCCGTACCCCGCATCCTGATCAACCCGGATAATGAAACCTTTCGGGTCAATACCATGGGTACCTATCATGTGATCGAAGCAGCCGTAAAGTTGGGCATCGGAAAGATTATCATCGCTTCCTCCGAGACCACCTATGGGGTTTGTTTTTCAGACGGCCAAACAGATCCCCATTCACTGCCTTTGGAAGAGGACTATGACGTCGACCCCATGGATAGTTATGGGCTATCCAAGGTGGTAAATGAGAAAACGGCACGTGCTTTCCAGCGACGGTCCGGGGTTGATATCTATGCCCTTCGAATCGGAAATGTGATTGAACCCCACGAGTACCAGGAACTGTTTCCCTACTATTTCAAGCATCCCGAAGTACGCCGTCGAAATGCCTTTTGCTACATCGATGCCCGTGATCTCGGGCAGATTGTGGATTTATGCGTGAAAAAAGATGGACTGGGTTACCAGGTATTCAATGCCGGGAACGACCACAATGGGGCGATTATCCCCAGCAAGGAATTGGCCGAGCGGTTTTTTCCGGGGGTACCGGTTACGCGAGATTTGGAGGAGCACGAAGCCTTGTTTTCCAATCGCAAAATTCGTGAAATATTGGGATTCAAAGAACAACACAACTGGCGGAAATACGTAAAAAGTGAATGAGTGCAGGTTGGCCACCATGCGCAAAATGTGGTTGTCGTTTTTCACGTTAAATTGGCCGTTCCTGCACCAGTGATAAATACTATCGTCTACGAATTCACTATATCCCATTCATTGCCTAAAATTAATTTGTAATCAACAAATATGAGCCATCATGAAAAAAACAAGAAATGCCATTCTGGGACTGGCAATGATCCTCGGACTTGGATCCTGTGGAGTCAATCAGGCCTGGATATTAAACCAGAATCAAAACAATACCCAGGTAAATCTTGGAAGTAACAATTTCGAGGTGCTGGGTCAGGTAAAGGGAGCGGACGAAGTAGATTACATCCTTATTTTCGGTGGAAAGAACCGAAAGAGCTTGTTTAACGAAGCCTATTCTGCCATGATCGACGAGGCCGATTTGACCTCCGGATCGCGAGCCCTCACCAATATTCTAACCGAAGAGCAAATCGGTGGAGTCCCCCCGTTTTACTACAAGCGAACCATCACGGTGAGCGGTACGGTGGTAGAGTTTACCAGGTAATCCTTTACCTCCCAACGAAAGCAGAAGTAGCAATAAGGAAGTTTCCGGGGGCATCAGCCTCCGGATATTTTTTTACAAATTGCTTTTTCGAAATTCTGCTGGTAGTTGTACTGGTTCTTGCTTCTATGCTTTTTTCTGGTAATTTTATAAGGATGGGAAACAAGTAATAACCATAATGCCTGATTTACCGTAAACCTTGTTTAAATTAACGACAATTCTCCGGTTATGATTTTCTCTCTATTTGGATACAGAAAAATAATTGTTTTTGCGCTGGTAGCATTAATGGTTGTTCCCTGTTCAATAAAGAGAGAATTTTCGCAAATATCATTTGCAAATACTTCCAATCAACCTACTCAAAAACAGAATAGAAATGCATGTTTGACTTTTTTTAAGCTGGAAAAGGAGCATAAAAAGGAAGAAAAACAAATTGATATCGCTAATTTTCGCCATTTTCCGAATGAAGCACCTATTTTATCCGGCCTTAAAACCAATCTTTTATTCCATTTTTATAATCAACAAAAAGAAAAAATTCCTACCTATCTTTTTTATCAACAATTTCTGATTTGATACCACCTTCCTGAATGAATAGGTGATTTAATATCAAAAAAAGAAATGATTAAACAATGAACAAATCAATTGTGGTGAGTGGGATTTCCGTACTCCTGTTCCGAATAATGCTTAGCGGGATATTTATAGTGGCTGGAATTTCTCATCTGACCAATCCCGAGCAGGTCGCACAGCGCATTCAGTCGGCTGCTTTTAATTCATTTGCCGCTTTTTTTGGTGATCCGTACCTGTTAGGAATAGGAACGGGTTACGTGTTATTCATTGCTGGGCTGGCTTTCCTTCTGGGGGTTTTCCCTCGCTGGGCAGCGCTTGTTTTATTTTTGGTCCTGATTCCAATTACGATTACCATACAGCTAGGTAATGGGTTGATTCATGGGCCATTCTGGAAAAACATTGCCCTTTTTGGGGGGTTGTTGTTTTTCATCCTAAATAATCCAAAAACGTACAGTATTTACAATAAATAAAAAAAAAATGAAAATATACCTGATCACATTTATCGCCTTACTAACTCTAGGCCTGGGTCTGGCAAATGGACAAACGGCAGCGGCTATCAAACAAACCGAGCAGGCTGTCCGAGAGGATGGCAAGTATGCCATGTTGGTTATGAAAGCCCAACATTTGAAGGCCGGAATAAAAACCGGTATTGTATTCAAATCCGAAAGTGAAAAAATAGATTTTCAAATCGTGGCCTGCGGTATGCTTGTGAAGGAAATTTCTGAAGATGCGGAATTGCAAAAACTGATACAAAACACCGTGTCTGACCACGGCCTGAAAATTCTGGTCTGCGGGCTATCTATTCAGCAATTTGGAATTGATAAAACGCTGTTACCGGAGGAAACTCCGATTACGGAAAACGGCCTGATCTACATGTTTGGATTACAGGAGTTGGGGTACAAGTCAATCACTCTTTAACTTCCTAGATTGTATGCTAGAAAAAAACCAGTCACCATAGAGGGCTGGTTTTTTTTGTTTTGACCCTGAAACTTAAAACTGATGTTTTAGAATAGGAAAAAAGTACTTCTCTGCCTTTTTATAATAAAGTACCTGGAAATAGTTTATTATTGTTGTGTAACTTGTTTGATAAACAAAAATAATGGACAATGTACTCCGTACAAATTACACCTTTAAGCTCCATGGATACCTGGATTCCATTGCTTCAGGAATTGATCTGGCCAATTACCGTATTGCTTATTCTATTTTTTTTGAGGAAATACATCCCCCAGTTGGTGGATAGAACCACAAAGATCGGCGCAATGGGCGTCGAATTGGAATTTGAAATGGCAAAGGAATTTTCCTCATCATGGAGCAACGAATACGTAGGGGATATTAGAAAAGGGGTGAAGTCCGACGATTTTTCCAGTGGCGTTATGGACCTGATGGAGCAATTCAGCAAAGCAGGCCGCTACGACTACGCAAGCATTGACATTTATGGGGGAAAGGCCTGGTTAACGTCGCGATTATATATTTTTTCAACGATCTTGTCAAAAGTAAGGGGAATTCACTACTGGGTATTTGTTGATTCCCATGATTCCCTACACAAAAAATTTATCGGTTACGTGGATTCCAGAAGCTTGCGGTTGCAGTTGTCGGATCGTTTTCCGGCACTGTCCAGGGCCTACACGGAGGCATTGCTGGAAGTTTTTCCGGAGGGAGATACCCGCTTGAGTCAGGCCGATACCTGGCAAATCACCCAACTCGTGCAGCAGTTTTTAAATGGCATTCAAAAGGAATATCCCCAAAAGGAAGAGTTGGGCGTGGAGCAGGATGCAGCCAAGGAGATAGAAAATGGGTGGGTACTGCTGAAAGACCAGGTGACGCTGGAAAAGGCCCGGTTTCTGGAAATCAACGAGCTTAGAGATATCTGCGGCGAATGGATTCGAACGGATGCCATTCGAAGCCTGGAAACCAGCTCAGAGGAGCACTTAGCAGATAAGATATTCCTAAGTAACGAGCGACTGATTCCCCAGGTTGGCTCCGGAAATCAGTTTTTGGACATGGTGGATGTTGTCCATGCAAAAAGGAATTTGATAAAAAGCAGTATTCTCGGCCGAAAAACCACTGCTAAGCCGTAAACCATGTCGACAAAGTAAAACCGATAAATGATTGATATCAAGGATTTTATTTCGGATGTCCCCTCATTTCTCCAAACAGAGGCCTATCGCCTGCCATGGAGGGTTGTGGCAGACCTAGAAGTAATCATCAAGCGAATGCTACCCCATCTTGGGCCCGATTACACGGTGGAAAATGGCATCGCGATCCATAAGACAGCTAGTGTAGAAAAAGGGGTAACCTTAAAAAGCCCGGTAATTATAGGAGAAAAATGTCGGGTAGGGGCCCATACCTATTTTAGGGAAGGTGTTTTTTTGGATTCTTCGGTGAAAATTGGGCCTTCCTCTGAGATTAAAAGCAGCCTGATTTTTACTGGTACTGCCATTGCTCACTTAAATTATATCGGGAATAGTATCATTGGTAGGAATGTCAATTTTGAGGCAGGTTCCATTGCAGCAAATCACTATAACGAACGGGAGGACAAACGAATTCTAGTGCGTTTTAAAAATGAGTATGTGGATACGGGGCTGGAAAAATTCGGCGCCTTAGTTGGAGACGGGTCCAGAATTGGAGCAAACGCCGTGTTGTCTCCGGGAACGATTTTGCCGAAAGGCGCTATCGTAAAAAGACTGGAACTGGTCGAACAAGTCAAAGCTAAAAATGGCTATTCCTGATCTGGAAGTTCCGAGGGCCCATTTTACCGGAACGATGCTGTTGGTGCGAGGAACAGGTTTCCTGTTTTTAAAAATCAGAATACTGGCGAAAAAAGTGCGGCAAAAAGGGCTGTTTTTATCCAAAATGAGACCTTTCAGCTGCCCCTATTGCGTAGTCCAACCTGACCCAGAAGCATCAGCCTGAGATGCTTACGTTTTATCTTAGCATCCGGGACCGGCAAGCTCACAAAGCTGAAAAGCGCACCCGCATCCCAGCTCCTCGCTAAACGGATCCTTTTTTTAGTTCAGCCCCTGTTCACTGGATGGTAGGAGAGTATCCGAATGTAAACCTGTTCTACCCACCGCCACCACCCTATACCCATGTGCAAAAGCCGAACACATCATTCCTGCTAATCAAAACCCAGGATGAAAAGTATCAGGCGAGTACTCAGTTTTAAAAACAAAAAAATACCAAAGCGAGAACTGCTTCCAGCTGACTGGTTAAACAGAGAGGTATCATAAAAACCACATTTGCCGGACCGATCTATTCGGTTAGAGAGCGATTTCAATAGACGGTATGCGCCTCCACCGAATCCGGTGCCCAGAAGGCTGTTCCCGATAGCCCGCCGGTGATTCTAAAAAAAATCAATAACTTAGACCACTCATTCGCTAATTTCCAACCGTACGCCTGCCAGCAAAACGAAACCGAACGATGACCCATCCAAAATCCATTGCCGTGTTGCCTTTTGTCAACATGAGTCCCGGAAAAGAGAACGACTATTTTTGCGATGGCATTACGGAAGAAATTATCAATGCACTTGCCAAAATCGAGCAACTGAAAGTCACCTCCCGGACTTCCAGTTTTTTCTTCAAGGGGCAAAATCGCCCGGTGGCAGAAATTGGGAGGGAATTGGGCGTGGCGAACCTGCTTGAAGGCAGCTTGTGGGTGAGCGGAGACCGCTTGCGCATCACCGCCCAGTTGATCAACGTGTCGGACGACTCCCATTTCTGGTCCGAAAGCTGGGACCGAAAGCTGGAAGATATTTTTGCCATTCAAGATGAAATCAGCCTTCGGATTGCCGACAAGCTGCGCGAACACTTCGGGCATCTGGACATTGCCGATCAGCTGGTGCAGGCACCTACCGGCAAGGTGGAGGCCTACCGACATTACTTGCAGGGGAAATCACTTTTTAACAAGTGGAATCCCGAAGACGTACATCAGGCCATTGGCCATTATGAAAAGGCACTTCAGTCCGATCCGGACCTGATCGACGCGCATACCGGACTGGCCGATGCATACAGTTTTTTGGCAGTAGCTGGCTTTGCTCCCCGTGATCTGGCCTGGAACAAAGCGATCGAATCCATGCAGCGAGCCAAAGCCCTTGATCCCCAAAATGCGCCACTTAACTACCTGCTTGCCAATCAGGCTTTTTTTACCGAAGCCAATTTTGGCGAAGCCATCCGGTTTGGCCAGCAAGCCCTTGCCAGTAAACCTGCCTATGCCGAAGGCCATCAATTTCTGGCGTTTCTGTTTATGCTAAGGGACGATTTGAAAAAGGCAGGGGAACATTTGGGTTACGCCCGATCCATTGATCCGCTAAATCCGGAAACGAAATTTTACCAGGCGTACTTTCTGTACCGCTCTCAATTCTTCGATCAGGCGGAGGTTTTGCTCCTGGAACTATTGGAAGCCAATGCCAAAAACCTGCCAGCGCTGATTACCTTGATTTACGTGCTGCTTAAAAAGGAAGCGTTTGAGCGGGCTGAGCGGCTGATTTTTGACAGTCCCAAGGACGGCATGATGCCGGACGAAAAGTTGGGCCTGGCCTGCCTGCTTCGGGTCATGCAAGGGAAGGTGGAGGACTATTGTGGGCTGCTGGACGAATTGGAAGTTAACGCTTCCCAGGATACCTCCTTTCAGGCGCATGCCTACCTGTTTCTGGTTTATGCTGCGCTGCACGAAGACAAAAAGGCATTTTCCGTATTGGAAAAATTGTTTCAACACCGGTCCTCTATTCTTTTACTTTCCTTTGGTGATCCGCTCGCAGCTCCCTTGCGGCGCAGCCCCGAATTTTCGGACTACCAGAAGCGGATCTTTACCCTACAGAACCCTCCGGTCAGGGTTTTTAAGAGGAACAGTGCAGAACTAAGGGAAGCCGACGCAATCAACTACCTTCAAGTATTAGAGCGTTTTATGGAAACGGAGAGCCCTTTCCTGGATCCTTCGCTTTCCCTTCGGTCCCTTGCCAACCAACTGGAAATGCACCCCAATCAACTGTCCTGGCTACTGAACGAAAAGCTGGGCAAGAACTTCAATTCCTACGTCAACGGCTTCCGCGTGGCCCATTTCAAAAAATTGCTAGCGGACCCCGGTAATGCAAGTATTTCGTTGATTGGACTGGCTTACGAGAGTGGTTTCAATTCCAAAACCGTTTTCAATACCGTATTCAAGAAAGAGACCGGCATGACCCCCAAAGAATTTCAGAAAAACCGGTATTTATCGGATTAATTGGTTCCAAATTATAATTCCGAACCCCTTTTCACTTTTCCCGAACCTTTGTCATGCTTCCCTCGCACAACTTTGTTCTGAATCAACAAGGTGACGTCATGAACAACGAGAAAATGGAAGCCATCCGGGCGACGGGATACGGCCCCGCATCAGTCCTGAAATTGGAACAGTTCAATAAGCCCCTACCTGTCCCGGATGAAGTGTTGGTGAAAGTGATCACCTCCTCGGCTACTACAGCCGATGCCATGATGCGAAGCGGGAAGCCCTGGTTGGCACGTCTTTTTCTAGGGCTACGCAAGCCAGAAAATCCCATACCGGGAACCGGATTTGCCGGATACATAGCAGAAATAGGAACCGAAGTCCGCAACTTCCAGGTTGGGGACCGGGTTTTTGGTGAAACCACACTTGGATTTGGCACCAATGCCGAATACCTGACCCTAAAGGCCAGCGGAGTATTGCTGCGCCTACCGGAAACGCTGGGGTTTTCCGAAGCAGCCACCTTTCTGCGGCGGGCACCTGACGGCTTATAATTACCTGAAGCGTCTCGGTCAGGTAAAGCCGGGAGATCAGGTATTGATTAACGGCGCCTCCGGAAGTCTCGGCACGGCGGCCGTTCAGATTGGCAGGCACCTGGGAGCCGAGGTGACCGCCGTATGCAGCAGCAAAAATGCCGGGCTGGTGAAATCACTGGGAGCCAGCCATGTGGTGGACTACACCCAAAAAGACTTCACTCGCATGGATAAAAAATACGACCTTATTTTTGACACCCTGGGTAAACGATCTTTCGCTGCCTGCAAGCGGGTATTGAAAAAACACGGCAGGTACTATTCCCCGGTTCTGAAAATCTCCCTGCTGGCGCAGATGCTCTATACCCGCTATTTTTCTTCGCAGAAAGCGGTATTCGAAGCGACCGGTTTGCTTTCCGACGAACAGCTCCGCAGCCTATTGGCTGAGGTGTTGGAGTTGCAGCAAGCGGGCAAGCTACGGACCGTGATCGACCGGCAATATCCGCTGGCCCGGCTTTCCGAAGCGCACCAATACATCGACTCCGGTCACAAAAAAGGAAACATCATTATTATCAACTCGGAGGATCTTACATCCTTTTCAATCCATTTCAATTCTTAAACAACAAACAACATGAAAAACGCACGAAATGCAGTTATTGCCCTGGCTTTAGTGGTCGGGCTGGGATCTTGTGGGGTCAATCAGGCCTGGATTTTAAACCAAAACCAAAACAGCACCGAAGTACATCTGGGAAGCAAAAATTTTGAGGTACTGGGACAGGTAAAAGGATCGGCATCGGTCGACTACGTACTGATTTTCGGCGGAACGAACCGGAAAAGCCTGTATAAGGAAGCCTATGATGCCATGATTGAGGAGGCCGATTTGACTTCCGGTAGCCGTACCCTTACCAATGTTCTTACCGAAGAGCATGTGGGCGGCGTTCCGCCCTTTTACTACAAGCGGACCCTGACAGTCAGCGGGACGGTGGTGGAATTCACCCGATAAATCGTTTTGAACGGATTGGTGATGGATCGACTACTTGAAATAACAGAAAAGAAAGCGTACATGAGGCAAACTGGCCTCATGTACCTTATGGTAATTGTATTGGCTGGCTTCAGCCAGGGCTACATCCGGAGCAGCCTTGTCGTTCCAGAAGATGCGGTGGCCACCTCCCTGAATATCGCTGGCAGGGAAGGGTTGTTTCGACTGGGATTGGTACTTGATCTGATGGCTTTTTTGTTGGATGCGATCATTTCGATCTTGTTTTTCAAGTTGTTTCGTAGCTATGGGCAGACGCTGGCGCTGACGGTAATGGTGTTGCGGCTACTGGCCCATCCGGCGATAGGCAGCTTGAATCTTCTCAATCATTACCTGGCCTTACAGGCAGCTCTGGCACCGGATTTCCTCGCTGGATTTGATGCGAATCAACTGCAGTCCATGAGCCTGCTGTTTATGGAGGCGCACCGGATAGGATACCTGATCGCAGGCCTGTTTTTTGGGTTTCACTGCCTGCTATTGGGGCTGTTGCTGCATCGGTCACCGTTGCCCGGTCTGCTGGGTAGCTTGATGATACTGGCTGGACTCGGGTACGAAATGGAATCGTTTGGCGATTTTCTCTTTCCCGGAAACAAGGAATGGCTGGCCCTCCTGGTGGGGATTACGGCGGTCCTGGGAGAGGTAAGCCTTACTGGCTATTTTTTGAAAAAGGGGTTGTTTACCAATAAATTGAAAGTAGATGAAGTCAAGTAAACGAAAATTGGCCCTTTTTTCCGGGCTGGGGCTGATCGCCATGGCCCTGGCAGCGGGTTTCGCCTATGGGTATGTGTATGGCGGACTGATCGATCCAAACAGTCCGGAGGAAACCTATCGGAACCTGCCCTCCTCAGGCACGCTTTTCCGCTATGGAATGGTGGCATGGGGAGTGATCGTGCTGTTGGATCTGTTGGTAGCAGGCAGTTTGCACGGATTCCTGAAGGAAGTCCATCCCCGTCTTTCGGCACTCACCGCCCTGATCCGGGCACTATATGCATTCATATTGCTGACGGCAGTGGCCCATTTGGTGGAGGCGCTTGCTCTGGCGGAAGCCGCTGCAGGAGCCACTGAAGTCGCGCTAGCGCTGCAGCGTTTTGAAACGATCTGGTCCCAGGGATTGATACTCTTTGGATTTCACCTGTTTGGTCTGGGCTTGTTGTCTGTCAGAGCAAGGTTCGTACCCTCCTTTTTCGGGTGGTTGCTGCTTTTTGCCGGTTGTTGTTACACGGGCATACACCTGGCTAAAATAGTGTTTCCCGGCTATGCGCAACAGACCGCATTGATCGAAATGATCGCAAGCCTTCCGATGGCACTTGCCGAGATCGGTTTTGCCTTTTGGCTGCTGTTTAGGGGAGGGAAGCGGCTTTCTTTCCGACAGGTTAAAAGCATATGATGAAAATTATGAATCAAATGAGCGTGTTTTTATTTGAAATGGTTAATTTAACGAAAGCAAGCCCGGAGGAAGCGATCGAATAGTCGGTATTCACCCAACGCGCCTTCTGAAACATAGAATTATACAGACGCAGGGGCACGTGGGAAAAATGACAGAAATTAATGACTGATGTCATGAGACCCTTTACCAATGCGGAAATTAGGTATTTCGATGAAGCAGAAGTCAGTAATGAAGAGGAGTTGATTTCTAATCCTGAAGTTTAAACGATGACCCATTTTCATGAAGGTACAAGGAGCACTAAAAACCTAAAAATCGCTTTTTTTATCAATGTGGGTTTTACCTGCCTAGAAATTGTTGGTGGTTTTATCACCAATAGTATTGCAATTATTTCGGATGCCTTACACGATTTCGGGGACTCCCTTTCCCTAGGCTTGGCATGGTATCTCGAAAACAAGGCCTCGCAAAAAGGTGCAACAGACAAGTTTAGCTTCGGATATGCACGCTTTCGGTTGCTGGGGGCATTGGTAAATGCGCTTGTGCTGATCGGAGGCTCGGTTTATATCGTCATCGAAGCGGTTGGAAGATTTCAGAATCCGGAACCGGTAAAATCTTTATGGATGATGGGAATAGCGGTGATTGGTGTGGCTGCTAACGGCTATGCAGCCTGGCGAACCCGGGGAGCAAAATCCTTAAATGAAAAAATCATAAGCTGGCATTTGCTTGAGGATGTTTTAGGATGGCTGGCCGTGCTGATCGTCTCGATTATTCTTCAATTCAAGGATTGGTATTTTCTTGATCCGGCCCTTTCTATTGGTATTACACTAGTTATTCTAAATGGAGTCGGCAGAAGGTTATGGGACACGCTCTACCTGCTGCTACAGGGAGTTCCTAAAAATATTGATTTGGAAGAAATCAGATCAAAACTTCAGAAAGTAAAGCATGTGCAGTCCATTCATCACACCCATATATGGTCTTTGGATGGCGATCATCATGTACTTACCACCCATCTGGTATTGGAGAATATTTCCGAATACGGCAAAGTAGATCAGGTCCGACAGCACGCCCTGGAGGCCTTGAAGGAATATGATTTCCACCACCATACCATACAGGTAGAATTGGACCGAAAAACCTGTGAACTGAATAATGATACTACCTGATCCCTTTTCGGCATGATTACACCTTAACGAATAAACAAGGAAAAAAGAATCGACCAACCCGCCCAGCTGGCAGAAGCCCGCGGCGAATTCTATCTGGAATTCCTGAAATCCCTGCCCTGAGTACCTCCCGGTAAACCGAAAAGCCTTCTTCCGGTACCCCTTTCGCCGGGTACCCGCTGCCGTTGGCCAATCGGTATTTTTGGCGTATATTGAATGCAGGGAAAAAAGAGAGTACCTTACTTCGGAAACTTCCTGTAGTAGTGATTGCCTCCGTTTGGCGCAAAGGAATGATCCTTGTCCATTCCGGGCTAATGTAGGAGCTTTGCTGAAGGGGTTTTTCGCAACTCCGGGTTCGCCCGTTTTCCTCTATACATTCACCGCACCAACCAGAAAACTTATGAGAGCAGTTGCGCTTGCCTTCCTGTTGCCCTTTCTTTGGGCCTGCGAATCCGAAGATACCGAAGGGATCCCGCTTCCCGGCCTGCAGGAACCCGTAGAGATCGTCCGCGACCAATGGGGTGTCAACCACATCTATGCCAATAACCAGCACGATTTGTTTTTTGCGCAGGGCTATGCCGCCGCCAAGGACCGCCTTTTCCAATTTGAGATATGGAGGCGGCAGGCCACCGGGACGGTAGCCGAGATCCTGGGAGCGGCGGAATTGCAGCGGGACATCGGCACAAGGCTATTTCGCTTTCGCGGAGACATGCAAGAGGAAATGAATCACTACCATCCCGAAGGAGAAGCGATCATCACCGCTTACACGGAGGGCGTCAATGCTTACATTGAGGAAATCCGGTCTACGCCCGACCGGCTTCCCCTGCCGTTCCAAATGCTGGGTATCCTGCCGGAGAAATGGACCCCCGAGGTGGTGATTTCCCGGCATCAGGGGCTTTTGGGCAATATCAACGAGGAACTGGACCTGGGGCGAGCCGTGGCGCGCCTGGAGGAGGAGCAGGTCAAAGACCTGAAGTGGTTTCATCCCAAAGACCCCGATCTTGCCCTGGATCCGCAGATCGAGCCCGAATTACTGTTTGACGATATTCTCGCCCTGTACAATGCCTACCGAAAACCCCTAGCCTTCAAACCTGGCGATGTCCTGCCCGAATACCGCAATCCAGCAATCGGAGACGCAGCCGAA
Organism: Cyclobacterium sp.; assembly: GCA_041685605.1. Taxonomy (GTDB): domain Bacteria; phylum Bacteroidota; class Bacteroidia; order Cytophagales; family Cyclobacteriaceae; genus Cyclobacterium. The sequence goes on from JAWLFL010000001.1 coordinate 37,192, forward strand.
ATCGCACCGATTGCGGAGGAAGCACCTTTTTCCCTGGGCAGCAACAACTGGGTGGTAGACGGTTCGCGTACTGCCGACGGGCATACCTACATGGCCAACGATCCGCACCGGACCCTAGCCGTTCCCTCGCTCCGTTACATGGTGCATCTGAATGCCCCCGGATGGGATGTGATCGGGGGAGGGGAACCCGAGATCCCCGGCATCTCCATCGGACACAATGGCTACGGGGCCTGGGGGCTCACCGTGTTCCGAACGGACGGGGAAGACCTGTACGTCTATGAGCTGAATCCCGATAATCCGAACCAATACCGGTACGATGGCGCCTGGGAGGACATGGAGATCCTTACCGAGACCATTCGGGTGAAGGGCCGGGAGGACGAGGAAGTGGCACTTCGCTACACCCGTCACGGACCGGTGACTTATGTGGACTCCGTACACCACAAGGCTTATGCGGTACGCTGTGCCTGGCTGGAACCCGGAGGGGCTCCCTACCTGGCCTCCCTGCGCATGGACCAGGCGAAAAGCTGGGAGGAATTTCGGGAAGCCTGCGCCTACAGCCATATTCCGGGCGAAAACATGGTCTGGGCAGACAAGGGTGGTACCATCGGCTGGCAGGCCGTGGGGATTGCGCCCATTCGCCGGAATTTCAGTGGCCTGGTGCCTGTGCCGGGAGACGGACGCTACGAGTGGGAGGGTTACCTGCCCATCCCCCAAAAGCCCCATACCGTCAATCCCCCTGAAGGGTACTTTGCTTCCGCCAATCAGAACGTGACACCTGCCGACTATACCCACTGGGAGGCCATCGGCTTTTCCTGGGCGGATCCCTTTCGCGGCGATCGGGTGGAGGAAGTGCTGAAAGCCAGCAATGCCCTGACGATGGAAGACATGAAAGCCTTGCAGGTGGATTACCACAGCATCCCTGCCCGGAGGCTGGTACCTTACCTGCTGGCCCTTCCCCTTTCCGGCAAGGCGGCGGAAGCCCGGGAAAGGCTCCGGGACTGGGATCATAGGCTGGACCCGAATTCCATTCCGGCCGCCATTTACGTGGCCTTTGAAAATGCGCTGATGCGCCTGGCTAGCGAACGCTTGGTGCCGGAAGCCGGAAAAGAAACGATCGGCAGGGTACAGCTCAAGAAAATACTGGATTGGATCGCCGCGCCGGACAGGCGTTTCGGTTCCGATTCGGAGGCAGGCCGCGACCTTCTGCTGGCAGATGCCTTTGCGCAGGGGCTGGCCTACCTGGAAGAAAACCTCGGCGAGAACCGGGACAACTGGCAGTACGGGCAGGAGCGGTTCAAACATGCGTATCTGGTGCACAGCCTGGGAACGCTGGGTAACGAGGAAGTAAATGCCCAACTGAACCTCGGTCCGTTGCCGCGGGGCGGCAATGCCTACACGCCCGGCTCCACGGGGGGCAACAACCGGCAAAGTTCCGGTGCTTCCTTTCGGATCATTGTGAATACGGGAGATTGGGACGCCACCCAGGCCAGCAATGCCCCCGGGCAGTCCGGCGATCCGGACAGTCCCTTTTACGGCAATTTATTCGAAACCTGGGTCAGGGACGAATACTTCCCCTTGTATTATTCCCGGGAGAAAATCGATTCCGTGGCGGTCGACAGAACCCTGCTGGGCCCGGGAGGTAACGGGTTGGGTGTGTGGATTGAGCAGCAGTTAGAAGGTTTTTTTTGAGGTTTGGTACGTATCGTTTGGTATTTTCCCCGCTAAAAGCGAACAGTCTGCTGGTTTTTGCCTCCGAATTTCTTAATTTGACAACGGCAAACCGGGAACGATGTGTTGGATAGTGCAGATACACGTAACTTCGTTCTGGAACATCGCTTTATTAGGATGTTTTGCTTCATGCTCTTCATAGCCGAAGAAACTATTGACCGTAAGTAAAATGTTACTATGATACCAAATTATGGTATGGTAAATTTGACCCATGAGCCCGACTAGAACTGTCAGCCCAAACCAATTGCGAGATTATTCCTCCTTGTTCTCTAGGAGCGCTGTTAAAAAATGGATGAACGGCAACTTATCATCCATTGATTTCAAGATTAAGACATATGATGAAAACTGGTGTTCAAAAACCAAAAGAACCTACATTGAATACCTAAAGTTTGTTTACTCTGTTTTGGAGAACCAATATCAAAACGAGTATATCCTCAAGAACTCATTTCTGAATGACTGGCTAATTAAGGAGTTGGGGGAAAGTAACTCAGAACTCTACAGTGAATTTAGGATTGGTAGTGCAATTGCGGACTTGGTAATGTTTAATGGTATTTCTAGAGCTTTTGAAATCAAAACTGAGCTTGATTCTGATAAACGTCTGAATTCACAATTGGATCAATATCGAAAAGTATTCAATGAGATTTTTTTGATTGTCCCAGTTTCGAAGATTGAAGAGTATTAAACTTACGATAGTAGTATAGGGATCATTTGCTTTGATATTTTAAGCCCCAAAAGGTTTCAAAAAATTAGATCAGCAGCCAGAAATACCGATATTGATTCCGAAGCACTTATGCATATTTTTCACACCAGTGAATACAGAGAAATTGTGTCTCATCACTATGGTCAGTTGCCTGAGGTAACCAGTTTTAACCAGTTTGAGATATGTAAAGATTTAATAGCGAAAATTCCTCAGAATGAACTCAATCAACTTTTCATAAATAAAATGAAGACTCGTGCAGGTAATTATGGCCTATCAGCACGTTATTACAAAGAGTTCAATCAGCTGATTTTAGCGTTACGCATGAATATGAAAAGTAGAAATCAGTTATTTTCTATTTTAAAAGCTCCTCTTAGTGTTTAAATTGTAATTATGTACTTCCCCCTGCTTAGAGCCCGTCAATTTGAATTAATAGATTACAAGATGGCAACGACCGTACCCCTCATTCTATTCACCACCTTGACAGGTATCCTGATCCTTTTTTAGCAGGTTTCATCCACTTGTTTAAGGATTTAGTAGCATTTTTGGCTCTATTAAGCATTCAGGCATAGCTGGCCGTTAAACTAAAGGGTACTTTTTGTTTTGCTTCCCGATTTTGTTGAGCCGGTCTGCTATTGGCTTCCTTTGGTTGAAACATTTGATTTCTACCAAAATATCCCAACTGAGATTTTTGGATATTTCACCTCTATTACCGTTGCCGCTAGGTATTCGGTTGGCGATTACTTCTGTATCAGAGTGGCCTTTGTAGTTCATATATAGTTAAAACTTAGCCGAAATTAAATTACCTCAATCCTCCACAAACTCCAGGATATCCCCCGGCTGACAGTCTAAGGCCTTGCAAATTGCTTCCAAGGTGGTAAACCGTACAGCTTTTGCCTTACCGGTCTTAAGGATGGAAAGATTGGATAGGGTGATATCCACCTTTTCCGAGAGTTCGTTTAAGGACATTTTCCGTTTTGCCATCATGACATCTAAATTTACGACAATGGGCATGGTTATACAGTAAGGTCGTTATCGGTTTGGATTTCTACACCGCGTTTGAAGACCAACGCAATGGCATAGATAACCGCACCCATAATCAGATATTCAAAAGCCCCACCCAAGAATCCACCGAGAGCAGGACTATGCATCGTTCTGGAAGACAACCAATGAAAATACCCGGAGGCTATTATGATTAAAACACCTACCTCAAGGGTAGCTTTGCCGATTCTGGAAATAAGGACTGAAACTTCCCTACTGAAAGGATGAACGAGGTCAATCGTCAGGAAAACCCGGATTACCAAATAGAAAATATAGGCCTTAGCTACCAAAATTCCCAGCAGCAAGGACACGGCCCCCAGGTAATATCCCGTATGCCATTCCCTGGCCACCGACAAATTCAATCCCTGGTAAAGGTCTTGCGCCACCTCCGGATTGAAGAGGCTGTATAGGGAAGTAAACAACAAGGTTCCGCCTTTGATACATAGTCCTATAAAAGTGGACCAAATTACGATGGTGAGTAACATCAATACAGGTTGGGTTTCCCACTTATTTTTCCAAGCTTCTTTCCAGTTCATTGTCTTCGGAGGTTTATTTTTCAAATAACAATAAATATTTATTGTTAAACAATAAAAAATGAATTAATTTAAATATGCTTCCTGCTAACAGGGTCTGGTTTCTCGGGAAGAATGGGTTTAAATGCTCTGCATAAATGTCTCTGTAGCAGGCAAAAGGCAAAGGTTAGAAATAATTTTCTAGTTGGTGATTTGTCAAAATTATGATAGTTTAGTGCAATGAAGAGACATTTGATAAGGCTTCAAATGCTGAATACGGTGGAAAAAGGCTGATCCAGGAAATAACGGTGTTGACCGCAGGCTTTCTGGATCTCTACGATTCGTTCATCAAATAAATACAGGTAATTTGAATGATAGGGTTACATTTGAAAACGAGTAGATCTATTTGATTGACCCACATGGTTTGAAGTAGCAGCTCCTGTTAAGATGATATTACGCAACGGGTCTATCATGAGAGAACTGTAAATAAAAAAAGGTATTTGAAGTGGGTATTTAAAAAGCAAGGTTAGTCAACCAATAAATGCTACATTAAGACCAAAAATATTTTGGCTGTAAGATTGAAGAAGCCCATACCCCGATGAAAAAGATGCCCATAAAAGAAATTTGTGATCAGATAAACCGCTTTATTGCAGGTCAAAACAGGGATATTGATAGCAGGTCAATTCGTTTTAATTTGAATAATTCTTTCAAGGAAAAGATTGGTGAACATGACCTGGCTTTGTTTTGTGATTGTCTGGTAAAAATCGCAAAAACAAAGGATAGAAAAATAAGAAAGACCGAACAATGTTTTTGGAATTATGTAAGGTTCCTCCCCCTTGATCTTGAGATGCAGACGGATAATGACAAAAATGATGAGGATGAGTGGGAGGAATTATTGTCGAATACTCCTTATGCGGATAGGAAAAAGAGGAAATTCTCAAAACTGTTGGGATTGGCCGAAGAAATTCTCAAATTAAAAAAAGACCGTAGCAGGGCTAGTGAAATGCGACGTGCAGCTTCATTGGAACTTATATCCGAAATCATGGAATATTATATTATTCCAACAGCCCTACCCTTATTCTGGAAGTCACTACAAAGTGAAAATAAGGGGGAGCAATATGCTGCGCTGGAAGGGTTCGCAAATTATTATGCGTATACCGAAGATGAAATCGATAGTGGGCTAATTGAAATCCTCAATGGAATACTGTCTGAAACAGACGATCGATCCATCGCTTCCACCTGCCTGCAGATTCAGATAAATTCCGGAATAATTGACGAAGGAACCGCACTTTGGGAATTGGATGAATGGAAAGCGGATGATGAATCCGATAATTGCGGTGAATAGGGCTTGATTACTTATCCGAATTCCTCAGTTTGATCACCGACAGCCGGGAGATGAGTTGTGGACACAGTACATATACACGCAATTGATCTTTTGAAACATGGATTTATACAAATGTTGTGGGGAATGTGAGCTAGTAGCAAAGAATTGTGATTTGTCGTACCTTTGAATATGATCAAATCAGTATATTTAGACACATCGGTTTTTGGCGGATATTTTGATGAAGAATTTTCGGAACCCACTGTGAGTTTCTTTGAAAGAATCATTAGGGATAACATCGATTTGATTGTATCTGAAGTTCTTACATCTGAACTCGAAAATGCTCCTGAACATGTGAGAGACTTATTAGATCTTATTCCAAACAGTCAAATCCGGTCAATTGACGTTAATCCGGAAGCTGAAAGACTTGCCAAACATTATATTTCGGAAAAAGCAGTTGGGAAAACGAGCTATGCTGACTGTCTCCATATAGCTTTGGCAACTCTGAGCCATGCCGACATTTTAGTAAGCTGGAACTTCCAGCATATTGTTAACATTGATAGAATTAGGGGGTATAATTCAGTAAACCTTAAGCTGGGATATAAAATGATTGAAATTCACTCACCTTTAGAACTTGGAACTTATGAGTAGTGTAACAGTAAAAACCGAAAAAGGATTGGTAAAAAAATTAAGAGCAATCCGAGACAAGATGAACGAAGACATGCAAGATATGACCTTTGAAGAAACTAAGGCTTATCTGCGAAAGATGCGGGAAAAAGGAACTCCCCACAACAAATGATAAAATGAATGCGCTTATTTCTTCGCAGTTATTTTTTTGCTGATTGAATAGTCAGAAGTCATCAATTGTTTTTACTAATTTACCAACCTGAACCACTAACAGAAAACGTATGAATGCAAAAGGGAAACCTGGAATGTTAATGCCGCAGCTACTAATCGCAGTGCTGATTTTAATGGTAAGTGGCGGTTCCTTCGCCCAGGAAAAAAAGACTGAGGACTCAAAAAGCAATACCATGGAAATAGCCTTCTTACTTTTCGACAATTACGAAACACTGGACGTTTTCGGTCCGGTAGAAATTTTTGGAAGGCTTACGGACCTGTATACATTGAAATTCTATTCACTTGGTGGAGGGCTAATTGAGAATAGGCACGGGGTATCGGTCCTGACCGAAAAATTGGACATGGCTTCCGTTAGTCCTTACATGCTACTAATACCAGGCGGCATGGGCACCCGCAAAGAGGTAGATAATGAATCGCTTATCGGGCAGATAAAGGGAATAGCTGGTGCGAGCAGCTACGTATTGACAGTCTGTACTGGAAGTGCGCTTCTTGCCAGGTCCGGTCTTTTGGATGGCAGGCAGGCCACTTCGAATAAACGGGCATTTTCCTGGGTGGAATCAATGGGTCCCAATGTGGTTTGGGACAAAAAGGCACGTTGGAAAGTGGATGATAACTATTACACTTCTTCAGGAGTGAGTGCTGGTATGGACATGGCCCTGGGGTTTTTGGCAGACAGGCATGGAATCGAATTCGCCCGAAATGTTGCGTTTGAAATTGAATACAATTGGATTGAAGACAAGGATAACGATAGCTTTGTCGCTGAATAACAGGTGGTAGGCAATGGACAGCCAACGGGATTATCGAAATACCAATGAGGCATTTTCCCCTTTAGTGCGGTATTTATTAGCGGATTATACAAACCTGGAACAGGTAAAGCCCGTGGGTGAAATCGGCGGAAAAGAGGCCTATCAATTGTATATGGACAGCACGCTAACTGAGCTAAGAAAGGCGGAAAGCCGAATCCTGTACGATGGAACTTCCAAAGACTTTTTAATTGGACCAGACATGGAAAAATAGGATGCTATCCCAAGTCAGGATGTTTTTTTTAGTAGATACTATATACTGAGAATTTACTTTGGAATTAAAGGATAATGTTAACCTGTTTTAAATAAAACACTCATATTTGTCTTATTCATTATCAATAGTGCTTTCAATGGAAAAAGCAGTATTTGTCAGCATATTCGATATGCTCAAGATTGGAGTGGGGCCTTCCAGTTCGCATACCTTAGGTCCCTGGAGGGTGTCCCAAAGGTGGATGGAAGCGTTAAAACAAAACCATATTTTTGAAAAAATACAAAAGATAGAAATTCATCTATATGGTTCACTTTCGCTTACGGGTAAAGGACATGCCACTGATATCGCTGCCGTTTTAGGGCTTTGTGGCCATGATCCGGTTACCATCAATACCTTAACGATAGCTGAAAAAATCGATTTTATAAAAGCAAATTCAGAACTTCATCTCGACAAAGCCATCAGGGTGCCGTTTCATTTCGAAAAGGACATCGTTTTCCATAAGCATTTTTTGGATTTTCATCCCAATGGGATGATGTACAAAGCCATTTTGAACGACAATACCAGTTATGAATCTTTTTTTTATTCTATTGGTGCAGGTTCCTTGCATCGAACGCAACGCGATGGGAGCCATTAAGGCCATCAATGCAGCTGAAATCGCCATCGAAAGCGATGCATCAAAAGCTAAAATTTCACTTGACAAAGTCGTAAGCACCATGTGGGAAACGGCAAAAGACATGAGTTCCCGTTATAAGGAGACCTCCAAAGGAGGGTTGGCTTTACAAGTAATGCATACCGATTGCTAAATTCTCTGTATGCTTATCTTTGAGTTACCAAAAACAACCGAAAGGCTCAAATTGATATATTTACAGAAGAGCGGCTTCCCAATAGATGAGTTGATTAATAGATTGCTATTTCTTGAAAATCCGGGAAGTGGAATCCCTCACACATGAAATGGCTTCTAAACCGTAGGAATTTTTGGAGTAGGAGACCCGAGAGGGTAGGGATATTTCCCTCTCAGGAGGTAAGTTTTACTTTATTTCTGAAGATCCCTACGTACTCCCGCTATCTTTTCCAATAACGCTTCCCGGCGATTGCCCGATTCGGATGTGACCGGTTGGTCGCCGCCAGGGTAAAACCTACCAATAAAATTCACCGTTTCTTCGTTCCCCTCACTTTTGATTTCTTCCCAGAGCGCAGCAGCTTCCTCGCTTTCACCCAGGGCTTCCAGGGCAAATAACCCCAGCAGTTGCTCGGAGCGATTGCGGGACATGTTTTCAGTTGCGGCTACCACTTGCTGCATGTGCGAGCGGAACAGGTCCTGCTGATTCTGGGCTTTCGCTACCTGTCCCAGCAAGTAATCCTGCATGGTTTCGTTGGTGCTGAAAGGCTTACCTACACCCAGGTTTTCGGGCCATTCCAGAGATTTTTCCAGCTTGGCTTGCGCAGGTTTCCAGCGTCTCTCTTGCATGTCTTCCAGGGCCGCATTCAGGTATACCGTTTCAAAGAGTGCCCTACCTTCTCCAGCCCCTTCATAAGGGAGAACGTGGATTTTGTCGAGAAGGTCCATGGCTTTTTTGTATTGGCCCAGGCTATTGAGTACCCGGATGTAATCCATTTCCAGTACATAGCTTCCCGAAAACGTGCGGGTGGCTTTCTTCAGCAAGGAAAGGGCTTCTTGTTCCTGACCGTTTTCGGCCTGATATCGGGCCAGGTGCTGCCAGTGCCTCCATTGGGAGGGGTTCATTTCCCAGGCTTTTTTCAGATCGGGCAGGGGATCTTTTCCTCCGTTTTTTTCAAGCAAAAGGGCTCGGTTTAGATAGAAAGTCGCTTCATCGGCCTTTTCGTCTATTTCGGTCAATAGTTTTGCTGCTTCTCCGGATTCATTGAACGCCATTAGGTTTAACGCCAGGTAATAATCCAGCTTCCAGTGAGTCCTTTCCTTCCGGGCCCAGTTCAACATTTCCAGGGTTTCCTTTCGATAAGGCAAAACAAAGGCGATGGGTTTGGCCAACAAGGCGTCCAGACCTGACTCGTCCTGCTTTTCATCCAGAAAGGCCGTCCAAAGGTCTACCAGGGCATGTGCCGGGCTTTGTTCCAGGACCTGCAAGGCCTCGGATTTGCGGTTGTATTTTAGATAGGTAGCCGCCAGTTCCAGGTGGGTCTGGTAGGGGAAGTCATTGTTGATCAAGGAATGGAGGGTTTCCAGTGCCGCTGGCTTTGGGTCGCTCAGGTACTGTTCGAACCGGATAAAGTGATTCAGGGGATCAATGTCCCAAAGCTTTTGCAGAACGGCAGCGGCAGACTGTTTTTCCCCGGCTAGCCGGTGCTTGACGGCCAGCACCTGGTAGGCCATAATGTTGTGCACATTAAAATCCAATGCTTTTCGGGCATAGTCGGAGGCTTTTGCCAGGTTGTATTCAGCCAGATGGATCTCCGCCATGGCGGTGTAGGCGGAAGAGCGGAACTCCATAGACCGTGAAGCCCAACCATAAGCCTCCAGGGCATCAATGGGTTGGTCCATTGCCCGGTAAATACTTCCGGCTACAAAATTGGCTTGGGGGTCAAAAAAATCCGTGGCCAGGGGCTGGGCAATTTGTTCCAGTGCTTCTTCATACCTCCCAAAACGAAATAGCAGCTCGGCATAATCGATGTTGGCCTGCTGATGCCCGGGCTCCAGCCTGAGGATTTCTTCGTATTTGGCCTGGGCTTCCGGATAGGCCCGACTGTAATAATCCTGCCGGGCGTTGTAATACAAGGCTTCGACGGCTGAAAGCGGTTCCGCTTCGGTTTTATCAAAAGAACGGCTCAGTTTCATCGGATCTTCGGTTGCCCAGGAATAGACCTTTTCGGTTCCCAAAACCAGTTCCAGTTTTTGCAGAGGAGCCTCCAGGGCCAATTCTTTGCTAATCACATCCATGGGCTGCCCACTAAGGGTGATGGTTTGGGCCGGTTTATCGTTAATGTATACCTGCAGGTCTTCTTGAATGGTTTCAAACGGGTTGAAGGACAAGGAAAGTGTTTGGTTGGCTTCTTTTATATTGAAAACACCGGCCTGGCTCACGGCACTGATACCACCAATCTGCTTGACAGGAAACCAATAATCCGTCCATCGGTCGATGGTGTAGGGGGCAAAACCTGCCTTGGTAAGCGGGCTGGGTTGTCGGCTGGAAGGGGAAAACTGGTTCAGCATCCTACCGGCCTGGAATTCCATATATTGTCCGTTTTCATCGGTCAGCAAGTCTTCCCAAATGCCCCCGGAGCGGGACAATGCCCAAAGCCATAATTTTTTACCGGGCATCTCATCGTAACTGGAAAAATGTCCAAAACCATATCCCTGATTATGAAAATAACCGCCAAAGTGATTTTGGAAAGAACCCGCCATGTGGTGGGACTTGCTGGAGCCAAAGGCATTGTTGGCATACAGGCTCACGTCTTTTCCCTCCTGAACGGGCCAATCCATCAGGGCACCGCTATGTTGCAGGGCGATGTGTCCCGGATAAAAAAACTCCTGGTCTTTGCCCACATGCGCTGCTGCGGTCATCCAGTTGTAGTAGGGCTGCCGCAAGGGTTCGGGGTTGTACCAGATCCCTTCCGTCTCGAGATAGGCTTTATCTTTGGGCAGGATGATCTTCACCCGCCATTGGGTCCGGGAAGGCAGGTCCATGGTTCCCACCACGCAGGTCAGGCTGCCGTCCTCGTTTTCATAGGTAATGTAATCCACTGGCGAGGCCGTGGAGGGAGCATGCCCGATGATGCCAAAATTGAATTCAATCCCACCCGAGGTCCAGGGACCCCGCATGGCAATGTTTCGAAATTTGACGACCTCGTTTTCGTAAATAAAATCTTTTCCCGTAGATTTTTCGACGGCACCCCAGACCCGGCCTCCGATTTCTGGCATGATGGTGATTTTCAGGTACTCGTTCTCCAGAGTAACTAGATTCCAATCTTTTTTTACCGGGTCCACACTGTATCCTTCAAACCGGAAATAGGGATAGATGTCCGGTTTGTACACCAGGGAGGGTACCGGACTTGGGTCTGAAAAGGGATAAGTGGTGTAGCTGACGGGTGCTTCACTGATACGGGCTTCCTGTCCCCAGGAGAGGAACACGGTCAGGAAAGCGGCCGAAGTGAATAGTAGGAATTTAGGGGAAACGGACGATCTAAACATGGCTAAATGTAACAAAAACCGGCCTAAAATTCCTATAGAAAGAAGAGAGGAAGTAAAAACAGCCGTACGAGCGGTAAACGACCGGTGAAAAATTCCCTGCTGCAGAAAAGTTAGACGTGTAACTAAAAAAAAGAGAAACTTTTACGTTCCTCTTTTAATACTGGTTTCATTTTTATTCCGGATTTTGTTCCGCCATCAAAGCATCTACTTTCTCCTTAACTTTTGGGCTTTGATTATAGGCTATGGATATCTCCTGAAATTTCTGGATTTCCATGCCGCTGTCGGTAATATGCTTCTGGAGTTCCTCCTGACTTTCTTGCTGCACTTTCATAATTTCCTGTCCAGCTTCGTTGAACGTAGAAATTTCTTCTGGGTCATCGGTGGCATCCATAATATTTCCCTGACGTTGGGCTTGCATCAAAGCTTGAAATCGGGGAACTTCCATTCCCTTTTCCTCCAGGATGCCCACCATTTTGGCTTCAACTTCTGCTTGCATGGGGGCAAGTGTTTGATTGATGGCAACAAATTTTTCATAATCCTCATCGGAAAAATTATCGTTGACTTGTTGTTGTGCGCCCTGAGGAAGTTGTTGAGCCAATGTTCCGAAGGCAAGACAAATGGAAAACAGTATGGAAAAAACCGATACTTTGGATACTTTTGAATAAATCATGATTCAAATTTTTATTATTATTAACTTGTTTCAAGTATTGAAATTGCAATAAATATTCCAAAAACAAGAAATTACCATGTTAATTTACGTTAAATAGAACAAATTGTTATGACTAAAATTTACGGTATTAAGAATTGCAACACCATGAAGAAGACGTTTGCCCTCTTTGAGGAGGCGGGCAAACCTTACGAATTTGTGGATTACAAAAAGCAAAAGCCGGATGCCGGTCTGCTCGGAAAATTTATTGATGCGTTAGGATTGGAGCAGGTGGTTAATAAGCGGGGAACAACGTTCCGCAAGCTAGATGAGGAAGCCAAATCTGCTGCCGATAACAAGGCTACCGCCATCACTTTATTACAGGAAAAGAGCAGCATGATTAAAAGACCCATTATCGTTTTTGAAGACGGAAGCATGCAGGCCGGGCTGGATGAAGAAAGTATCAGCGCAAAATTTTAAATTAGTTTCCTGTTTTTAAGTGAATTTCGGCTGATCCTGGCGGTTCATAGGGTGGAAATTTACTTTCAGGTATCCCCCGGAGGCATTGGGTTGTGTCAGAAACTGGGGGATGCCTTTCACCCAATCCACGGTTTGGCGGTGAATGTGACCTGCCAAAACACCTAATAAATTGGGACTTTCGAATACTGCCTGATGGAAGTCCATGGTGGTTTGGCTATGTCCTTCATTCGGCCATCTTTGTCGTCTTTCCAATTCATAGTTTCGGTCGTTAGCAGCATTGTAATCGGGATGACCGCAGCCATACCCCAAGCTTCGGGCTGGTGCGTACAAGGGAATGTGCATCATCAGCACCATGGGTAAGCCTTTGCGAACCTGCTCTTCGTAAAACTCCAGTTGCTCAGGTAGAATCTCATAGTAGCTATTATCAATGTTAACCATATTGATTCCCTTGACCTCTTCAGCATACATGAGGGGGTTTCTTCCTTTATAAAGTGGCAGGAGTCGCTTTCGGATCCAGGTATCCCGTAACTCGTGCAGACTTCCTTCCATTCCTTCGTAGTGCCAGTCATGGTTCCCACTCGAATAAAAATAGGGGATGTCCAATGCTTCAAGCCTTTCCAGGGCCCATTCGATAGCGGCTTCGGAAGGAAAGCTGAAGAGATCTCCAGTTAGGGTAATTACATCCACCTTTGCTTCTTTCGCTGCTTCCAGCGTAGCTTCAAAAGCCTCCTCCGGATTCGTAGCCTCACCGGTCAGGAAATGCTTGGTTTCATTGTAGGCTCCGGCCATCCGCTTGCTATATTGCCGGTAAGGCTTGCCTCGCTCATCGTCCCGCCAGAGGTGGGTGTCCGTGACATGCAGGATGGAAACGGACTGATCCAGCTGGGGCACGTGGTAATTGATGTGGTAATCATTAATGCCTACCGTAAACGGCTGCGTTTTGAAATCGGCGGTTTGAGAAGAAGCCTGAAGAGTTTCATTAACCCCCAGGGCGATACCTGCCGAGAGGGCCCCAGCTTTTTGAAAGAAGTGTCTCCTTTTCATGGTTGTCTTTGGTTTGCCTATTCGTTCCAGAGTGGCGCGGTGAGCCCATTCAGGTCCCAAACCACTTTGCCTGCAAGAATGGTGAGTTCATTTTCAATTTTCTGATTACCCATCATTTTACCTTCACCGGTTTTTTCGGTAAAGCCAAAAGTACCTTCCTGTATATTCAAGATGGCAATGTCCGCCTCTGCGCCCGGTGTGAGGTGCCCCAGGTCGGGACGGTTAATTACCTGCGCCGGTGTCCAGGTGGAGGCGGTGATTACTTCGTTCAGGTTCATGCCCATATTCAAAAACTTGGACATGACGTTGTTCATGTTTTTCATTCCGCTCATGATGCTGCTCATGTGGCTGTCTGTGCTGATGACATTGGGTGTAAGTCCCTGTTCCATGGCCGGAATGGCATGTTTGAAGGCAAAACTAGAGCCCCCATGCCCCACGTCATACACGATGCCCCGTTCCTGGGCCGCTTTGACAAATGGGCGCAGGTTGCCTCCCCGGTCTACAATGGCTTCCCTGCCAAAACCCCCGCCACCAAAAATATGGGTATAGATATCGCCGGGTCGTAGTTTTTCCATAAATAAGGTTTCCAGGGAAAGAGGCGGGTTGGCTCCTCCGAAATCGACCATCACCGGGATATTGGCCCGCTCTCCGGCTTCTACCAGCCGGTCTATTTGATCCCATTGGTGCCCGGAGTAATGCGCCACTTTTACGCCTACAATGTGTTCGGGAAATTGCCGGGCTACCAAAGCCGTCATTTTCGGGTCCATGTCGTTGAGGTTTTGCTCGTAGGGCGAGCCTTTCATGCCATGACCCACGATGTTTAACATGGCCAGAACGCGAGTTCGAACCCGGTCGATCACCTGCTCTTTAAACTGAACAAAATTTCGCCAGCCGGCTCCGCCGGTATCCACCACGGTGGTCACCCCATAGGGAAGGGTAAAGCCGTCGGGGTGAATGGAACTGTATCCACCGCTATATTGGCCATAGGGGTCCAATCCGTAAAAATTATGTGTGTGAATATCTACCAAGCCGGGGCACACGAAGAGCCCGGAGGCATCAATCACCTGTCCTGCCAGGTCGGCAGCAATGTTTTTTTCGACTAGCGCCACCTCATTGCCGGTGATTGCAATGTCCATGACCTCGTTGATTTCGTTTTTGGGATCCATTACATGACCTCCTTTGATGAGTAGGTCGTATTGTTGAGCGGTAGCGGTGAGCGTACAAGCTACCATCAGGAAGGCCGTCAGGTAGTTCTTCAGTCCTAGTTGTTTTTTCTTATTCCACATTTTTATCTGTTTATAATTGTTTCTTAATGGTCGCATAGCCTGTCCCGATATTAAATCGGGAGAATCTCGCATGCTTGATAATCATCCCTCTGTATGTCGATATCGTCATGCTCGATTTCATGAAAGTACGGGGTTAAAATCGGTTGGATAATTTAACGCATAAAAGCAGTGGAAACAAATGTTTTTTTAAGGGTGGGGCAGGACCTAATGAATGGAAGTAGAGACCAAGAGGCTTTTTCTTCCGAAGGGCTTGCGCCAAAAAGGGGAGTCCTGATAAGTAAGAATAAAAAAAATGGGGAAAGCTCCCCATTTTTAAAATTTATTAATCAGGCTTCCTGATGCTGTTGGACGCCCGCCTCTCCAATAATCGCGTGAATGTCTTCATCCAGGATTTCCTTTTTGAT
Organism: Cyclobacterium sp.; assembly: GCA_041685605.1. Classification (GTDB taxonomy): domain Bacteria; phylum Bacteroidota; class Bacteroidia; order Cytophagales; family Cyclobacteriaceae; genus Cyclobacterium. Next base: position 52,391 of record JAWLFL010000001.1, read on the forward strand.
ATCCGCATGATCCAGAAATACCTTGTAAACCTTATCCAGCTCAAGTTTGGTAAGTTGATAGCCGATTTTATGAGCACGGTAAGCCAAAGCAGCCCTTCCGGACCGGGCAGTCAGGACGATCATGGATTCGGTCACGCCCACTTCCAGGGGATCGATGATTTCGTAGGTCTCGCGATTTTTGATAACACCATCCTGGTGAATTCCCGAGGAATGTGCAAAGGCATTGATGCCCACGATGGCTTTGTTGGGTTGTACCGGCATGCCCATCCTTTCGGCGACCAAACGGCTGATGGGGTTCAATAATTTGGATTGGATCTGGTTGTGCACGTTTAGCCGGGGATGTTGTTTCATGATCATGGTCACTTCCTCTAACGAGGTGTTACCGGCTCTTTCTCCAATGCCATTTATGGTGCATTCTATTTGCCGGGCACCATTCATGACGGCGGCAATGGAATTGGCGGTGGCCAGTCCCAGATCATTGTGGCAATGGGCGGAGATCACCACGTTTTCGATGCCCCTTACATTGTCTACCAGGTATTTTATTTTTGCACCGTACTCGTCTGGCAGGCAGTAGCCGGTGGTATCGGGAATGTTCAATACCGTAGCACCCGCTTTTATCACCGCTTCACATACCCTGGCCAGGTATTCATTATCTGTCCGGCCAGCATCTTCCGCATAAAATTCCACATCTTCCACAAATGTTTTGGCATGGGCTACCGCTTCAGCACCCCACTCCAGAATGCGCTCCCGGTTGCTTTTGAACTTGTATTTGATATGCGAATCGGAGGTGCCGATCCCGGTATGGATACGGGGTCTTTTGGCATATCTTAGTGCTTCTGCAGCGGTTTCAATGTCTTTTTTCACGCCTCGGGAAAGCCCGCAAACGATGGGTTCGGTCACATGTTTGGATATTTCTACTACCGAGTTAAAATCTCCGGGACTGGAGATCGGAAATCCTGCCTCGATCACATCTACCCCGAGGGCTTCCAGTTGACGGGCAATTTCGATCTTTTGAGGTGTGTTTAATTTGCAACCCGGGACCTGCTCTCCGTCTCTAAGGGTGGTGTCAAAGATCATTACGTGATTCTCATCCATGTCTGTGTTGGTTTTTTTATGGAAATCCAATGTAAAACCTTCGTCTTGCTCCCAAAATTCAATTAACTTTATATGTCCGATATCAGAAAGAGTATTTGATTATATAAACAAATGATTTATAGTATTTTAAATAATATTTTTATATGATATCCAATTTTAAAAAAGATTCGCTGTTTGATTTAATTTCCAGCTTGTCTCCCTCAGAAAAGCGGAATTTCAAGCTTTTTACCAAAAGGTTGTCCTCTAACCAGGATGCAAAATTTCTAAGGCTATTCGAGACCTTGGAAAAGATGGAAATTTACGACGAAAGGCAGTTGTTGGAAAAGGTATATGTGTCTAAAAAGCAATTGCCAAACATGAAAGCGCATTTGTACAAGCAGCTGCTGACTTCGCTAAGGCTGTTATATGCGGACCGAAACGTCGAGCTCCAGCTTAACGAACAGATTGATTTTGGGCGAATATTGTTTAACAAGGGGCTTTACATGCAGAGCCTGAAAGTATTGGACAAAGCGAAGCAAATGGCAGCACAATACGGGCTGGATACGGTGATGCTGCGAGTGGTTGAGATGGAGAAGGTGATCGAATCGCAGCACATTACCCGGAGTATCCGAAACAGAGCTGAAATACTCAGTGAAGAATCCTCTCGCCTGTCTGGAAAAGTAGATCTGAAAAATCGTTTTTCCAGTCTTTCGCTTCAGTTATATGGTATTTACCTCAAGACCGGTTATATCAAGGACCGGGAGGGGAGGCTGATGTTGGAGAATTTCTACAAACGGAACATGCCGGCCTATAAGCTGTCTTCCCTGGGGTTTTATGAGAAAATGTACCTGTACCAGGCACAGGTTTGGTATTTTCATATTGTCCAGGATTTCCCCTTATGTTACCGCGCAGCCCAACATTGGGTGGATCTATTCCAGACCTCGCCTCATATGGTCAAAGTGGCCACGGGGAATTACCTAAAGGCCTACCATTACCTGCTGGACACGCTTTTTTACCTGGGATACTACGATCGCTTTACAAAGGTGCTGGAAGAATTTCAGCATGGCCTGGAAAGCAGTGACTTTATGATGGATGATAATAGCAGAATACTTGCATTCCTATATCTGTATTCCAACCTGCTTAACATTCATTTTTTAAAGGGAGAATTCACAATGGGAGTGGAAATTCTGGTGCCCGCATTGCTAAAGGATATAAAACCTATCCGAAATAAATTAGACATTCACCACCTGATGGTACTACATTATAAAGTGGCCTGTTTGTATTTTGGGAATGGTGACAATGAAAAGGCTATTTTTTACCTGGACCAGGTGATCCAAAACAACCAGGATGGTTTAAGGGAAGATTTGCAGTGCTTTGCCCATATTTTGAAATTAATAGCCAGCTATGAAGCGGGCCGGGACGAAAAGCTGGATGTACAGATCCGGAATGTTTATCGTTTTTTGATCAAGATGGACGACTTACATCAGGTACAGAAGGAAATGGTGCGGTTTGTCCGAAATCTGAGCAGGATTTATGGGAATGAACTAAAAAGTGCTTTCGTCGAATTGCTGAAAAAACTAAAAGTCTTTGAAAACCATCCGTATGAAAAGCGGGCATTTTTATACCTGGATATTATTTCCTGGTTGGAAAGCAAAATTGAAAACAGACCGGTACAGGATGTAATCAGGAAAAAGTTTCTGAAAAAAACCGATAGTGAAAAATAGTAGGGATGAAAAAAAACTGCCCGGGAAACAGATTTTCCAGGGCAGTTCAGAATAGGAATGAGCAAGAAATCAGGCTAAAACTTCTTTTTCCATGATTACCTGACCTTTGTAATATAATTTGCCGTCCAGCCAAAAAGCCCGGTGGGGTAGGTGAAATTCACCCGTGGTGGGGCATTGTGCCAGACCTGGCGCATTTAACTTGTAATGCGTCCTTCTTTTGTCTCTTCTGGTTTTGGAAATTTTCCGTTTAGGATGTGCCATATCTATGTAATTTTAGATTATTCGTTATTTTTAAAATTTTTCAAAGCTTCCCAAAACGGGTTTTGCTCAGCCTTGCCATTGTCTTCTTCGTCATCTTCCTCTCCGGCCTCGTATACGATCCAACCATCGTTTTCGTCCACATCATCGTCGTCGATACGGTAGTCCGGATGAATCTTCTTTGCCGGAATGGATAGCAGAATAAATTCATAAATCAACTGCGCCACATTTATGACTTGCGTATCCTTGGTAATCAGGAAAATCTCATCGTTGATTTCCTTTTCTTCTTGCCCGTATTTGTAGACAATTTTATGGGATACGGAGACTGGATGGTTGAATTCTTCCAGACTTCTATCGCAGGTCAGACGAACCGTACCTTGCAGCTGAAAATCCGCCTCTATCAGATTTATTCTTTTATCAAGTAACACATCAACACCGACTTCCGCATGATGGATAACCTCTTTGACTTTCTCAAAATGGTCCATGAACGCATCATTTACTTCAAAATGAAACGCATGCTCTCCTTCCTTCAATCGGATGATGTCAATATCGAACTTCCTTATGAATTTCATTATTTGAATTAAGAACGCAAATTTAGGGATAAATTTCTGTTTTCTAAAATATTGCCTTTAAATATTTTATTCTTCCGTGTCCCAGTCACCGTTTCGCTTAATGATGTCGTGAGCCAGGAATATCGCAGCTCGCATGGATCCTGCGTCTGCCGCATTTTTTCCGGCAATATTGTAAGCCGTACCATGGTCCGGACTGGTCCGAATGATGGGAAGCCCGGCAGTAAAGTTTACACCCGAATCGAACGATACCGTTTTGAAGGGTACAAGACCCTGGTCGTGGTACATGGCCAGGACGCCATCGAATTTCTTCTGGTGCATCATGCCAAAAAAGCCATCCGCGGGATAGGGGCCAAAAACCAAATTTCCCTTATCCTTAAATTCTTTGACTACCGGCTGTATGATTTCTTGCTCTTCCCTTCCCAGGAGCCCGTCCTCGCCAGCGTGGGGGTTTACCCCCAAAACCGCGATTTTTGGTTTGGGAATGCCGAAATCCTCCTTCAAAGACTTGAGCATAATTTTCAATTTTTCTTTAATGGCGGCTGAAGTAATAGCAGCCGCCACCTCTTTAAGCGGCATATGTCCCGTCACTAATCCAATGCGCATATCTTCCGAAACCATAAACATCAGGCTCTTTGCTGCTTGGAAGGCATCGGTCAGGTATTCGGTATGTCCAATAAAAGGCGTTTCTTCGCTATTGATGTTATTTTTATTTAGAGGAGCGGTCACCAGCGCATCGAGCTTTTCCGATTTTAGGTCAACAATTGCCTGGTCTAAGGCTGCCAGGGCCATTTTTCCGGCTTCCCTGGTTTCCACACCGGGACTTACTTCCGGAGATTCCTGTACCACGTTGATCACATTGGTCTTCCGGTGATGAATATCTTCTATGCCTTTTACCTGCATAAAATTGAAGTCATTCATGTCCAGCATCTTCCGGTAATAGGTGATGGCTTTGCCATGGCCGTAGATTACTGGCGTAATCATTTTTTGCAGGCGGCTGTCCTGAAGTGCCTTCATGGTAACCTCAGCACCGATCCCATTGATGTCTCCGATACTGACGCCGATAACCGGTTTATTTTTTCTTATATTCATTTTCTATCAAACCTGTGTGTTCAACTATTCAACGATTTTATGCAAGTTAAATAATTATGTGGAATCAAGGCATTTCCAAAATGGCGAAACAAGTGATTGCCCTGTCAAAAGCGTTAAAAAAGGAGGTTTGTTTGCATTGGGAATGGATGCAAAAAAGCGGTCAAGTTTTAATAAGCCACTTCTACCCTAAATCGGGAATTTACCGCTTTCAATTGGTCAAAAGCTGCTTTGGAAACTTTGATTAACAGGCGGTTGTTGTCTCCTGTTTCCGGCAATACCCCCACTACTCTCGCAAAAACGGTAACATCGTTTTCTTCATTTCGGATTCTCATGATGGTACCTACTGGAGCTGTGCGGTGGAGCACCAGGTATTTTTTGTGATTTCCTGTGCCCTCAATCACTTCTGCTTGTCCACTTTCCGTAACGTTTTTAAACGCCGTGGACGCTCCTACATTCGAGTTGGATGTGGAAACGGAAGTAGCACCACCAGATGAGGGAGTTGACCGGTTCTCGCTACGGGTGGTCGCAGGAGGAGTGGGCGTTTCAGATTTTGGAGGTCCGGGTAGTTGACTGACCGGAATTTGAGCATTGGTCTCCCTTCCTACTTTTAGGGTTTGACCTATTTTTAAGTTATTGGAAGAAAGGCCATTCCACTGGATCAGGTCTTCCACTTTTGCATCGTACTTTCTGGCAATCGCAAAAAGAGTTTCCCCCTGAACCACCTTATGGGAAATCCAGTTTCCTGTACGGGACACCATTGGTTTGTTCTCGGGTGTATTGGTAGGGGAGTTTTTACTTTCTTTAGGGGCTTTTTCCGGTTGCGTAGCTGGCTTACCACTGGAGCTGTCCGGTGAAGGACTCACTTCTTCACTGGTTACCGCCACGGTTTGATCTGCCAATTCTACTGTTTCTTCTATTTTTTCGTTGGTAACCGGTTCTTGTTTTTCCTCTAGCCCCTTGATGATTAAGGATTGTCCCACACTGATATCCGTCCCGTTAAGCTCATTCCATGCCATCAGGTCTTGTACTTCGGAATCGTACTTTTGGGCAATAGCAAAAAGCGTTTCGCCCGGAATCACCTGATGAAGCTTCGCTCCTTCCGGCAGGGTTTGCTTTTCCACGAACGGCACCCGGATTCGTTGGCCAGCCTTAAGACCGGCTTTGAGATTATCGTTGCTTTGGACAATGTCTCCTACGGGGGTATTGTACCGACGGGAGATTCCAAATAAGGTTTCCTGAGGCTCCACCTCATGAATGATATAGGATTTATCCCCGATTCGCTCGATGCCCACGGAATCCGTTTTTGTTAGTTCGCTTCCCCAGGAAGGGTTTGCCAAACTGATCATCCCCAAAATCAAAATCCAGCACTTCATTTTAAAAACAGTTTTTTGACAAGTATTTACCAACATTCATGCAAATTTGATATTTATTTTATCAATTGCAACACGATTTGGGTCCAATGGGAACAATGATGGTTTTTATTGGTATATTCAAACGGGAAATATTAAATGAATTAATAAATGAAATTGGTAATTAATTTATTGTTTTTTACAGCGGTTTTTTTTTCAATGGTAAACCTGTCCTTTGGGCAAAATGAGGAGCAGCCGGATTCGGTAAAGCTGGTGTACGTATTTGATATGAAAAGTGATATCGATCCAAGGATGAACCGAAAGGTTACCCTTGCGCTGAAAGATGCAAAAGAAAAAAAGGCAGCAATGATAATCGTCCATATGGATACCTATGGAGGAGCGGTTAACGATGCCGATGACATCCGGACCTTGTTTTTGGAATCAGAGATTCCGATTCATTCGTTTATTGATAAGGATGCCGCATCCGCAGGAGCCCTGATTTCCATCGCCTGTGATAGCATCTACATGGCCAGGGGAGGAAGCATCGGCGCGGCGACAGTAGTAATGGGTGGAACCGGGGAGGCCGCTCCGGATAAATACCAGTCTTACATGCGTTCCATGATGCGGAGCACCGCCGAAGCCACTGGCAGAGACCCGCGAATAGCGGAGGCCATGGTGGACGAAGACCTGGAAGTAGAGGGAATTTCCAATGCCGGTGAAGTCATTACCTTTTCCGTGTCGGAGGCCATTGCTAACGGATTTTGCGAGGCAGAAGTGGCCTCTATCGATGAAATCATAGAACGCAACGGGTTGGAAAATTACGAAGTGTATCGCTACGCACCCTCTGTGGCCGAAGATATTATCTCATTTTTCCTAAATCCTGCCGTCAGTGGGTTTCTGATTTTGGTGATATTTGCAGGTATTTATTTTGAAATACAAACTCCGGGCATTGGCTTTCCCCTTGCAGCCAGTGGCATTGCGGTGGTGCTGTATTTTATTCCCTACTACCTGACCGGTTTGGCCAGCAACCTGGAACTGGTGATTTTCATCGTGGGAATAATCTTGTTGGCGGTGGAGGTTTTCGTCATTCCTGGATTTGGGGTGTTCGGTATTTTGGGGATCATTTGTGTGTTGGCAGGCCTGACCATGGGCATGCTGCCCAATGACCTGTTTGATTTTACGTTTGTAAGTTCAGGAAAGCTTTTTACGGCCTTATTGACCGTGATATTGTCAGTCATTGTTTCTACCGTGCTCATTTTCAGCCTTACCCCAAAGGTAAATCAATGGAAAAGTTTCAGTAAAATTTCGTTGGCCGACACGCATCAAAAATCAGAAGGATACACCTCTTCTTTTTACAGCAACGAAATGCTGGGAAAACAAGGTGTTTCGCATACCCGGCTTATGCCGAGTGGGAAGGTGCTTATTGATGATGAAATTTACGATGCCTATTCCCGAGGGGAGTTTATAGATAGAGGGGAAACCATTCAGGTAATCAGTACCGAGGGGACTTCACTCAGGGTGAAAAAAGTACAGACCTAAAAAGTTAGCTCCGGGTAAACCAAGCCCTTTCGGTAGGGTTCTCGGATTTATGTTTATTTTCGGGACCAAATGAAATCCTTTTTTCTATGAAGAAAATAATCCAAAGGCTTTATTCCATATACGGTTCCATTGTATTTATCCTTACATTTTTAGTACTGCTTCCGGTTTTTGCTTTTACCATCGAAATCTCCGGAAGAAAAGCCCGGGGAAGAAAGCTAAACCGAGTCTGGTCCCGGGTGTTTTTTGGGATGCTATTTTTTCGAGTAAGAATGGAAAACCTACATCAGTTTAAGGTAAAGGGCCCCTATGTGATCGTAGCCAATCATTTTTCATACCTCGATATCCCTGTCCTGGGTCTGATTCCTTTTGATTTGGTATTTATTGGGAAGAGCTCTTTAGGAAAAGTGCCTCTTTTCGGGTATATGTTTAAGAACCTGCACATTGCGGTAGATAGAAACAGCCTAAAAAGCAGGGGCGAATCGGTGCAGCGGGCGAGGGAAGCCCTGGATCAGGGGAGCAGCGTGGTTTTTTTTCCGGAGGGCGGAATTTCCAGCACCGAGCCCCCAAAAATGGCCCGTTTCAAAGATGGGGCTTTTAAAGCGGCTGTGGACAAACAAATTCCGGTAATTCCTATCACTTTATCCTACAATCACTTAATTTTGCCGGATGATGGCCGGTTTTTATTGCGGTACAAACCGGTAAAAGTAGTCATCCATCCCCCCGTTTCCGTGGAAGGTTTGGGAATTAGGGACGTGGGGGAACTCAAAGAGAAATGTTACCGTATCATCCAGGAGCAATTGTGGAAAGACAATGAAAGCCTGAAAGAAAAATGAACAGCTAATGAAGTTGGATATCAATTCGCTAAAAAAGATTGCGCACCTGGCTCGTTTGGAGTTTGATGAAAGTGGGGCAAAAAAAATGACCAGGGATATGACCCAGATTTTGGATTGGGTTGAGAAATTGAATGAACTGGATACTTCTGAGGTGGAACCGCTGATTACCATGTCCTCGGAAGAAAACATCATGCGCGAAGACAAGGTAGGAACGCACCTGGGTCATGAAAAAGCCCTGAAAAATGCCCCGCAGAGAGATTCTGATTATTTCCGCGTTCCGAAGGTAATGGAATAATGCGTCAGGATGACTTGGTAAAATTCAGTTATGTCACGCTATTGGCCATTCTCTGCTTTGCAGGATTGGCTATCTTAGTATTGTATTTTTTAGATATTTCTCAGCTTCCTATTCGGACGATCGTTGGGTCAGAGCCTCTTACTGTCCCCCTGGATACGTTTTTCACCGGGACAGACTCACTCGCCCTTAATACGCAGAACGTTCTTCTCATAGAGCGATACGTATCCGAAGCACCGCTTTCCTTTCCTGAAGGGAGCCAAATGATGGGAATGCTAATTTGGTTATTATTTCTCGTGTTGGTTTGGTTGCTGACCATGCTCAAGCGCAATGCCTTTTTACTGGGAGCAGGCCTTCTCATTTTTTTGTTGACCATCAGCGGTTTAAATAGTCTCAATATTGCCGGAATAGGTAGTAATTTCGGGCTGATAATCGCATTGATTTGTTTACTACTTCCGGCGGCGGCCATACACCTTTTTTTTGATCACCTGTCCGTCAGCTGGCGGGCAATGATCATTTTTGGCTTAGGCATTGCCTGCCCGGGACTGCTGATTTACCTGGCGAATGCCCCTTACCCTACCTTGTTGTTTTCTGAAAACACCAGCCTGATGTCGTTTACCATTGCCGCTGGCTTTGTGCTCTACATAGGAAATGCCATTCTCGCGGGGGTATTTCTCTTTTTGGCAAAACTAAACGAAGGAGTAGGAATAAAAATGGGCTGGCATTTCGGCGGTGTTGGTTTGCTTTACCTGTTGCTGCTGGGATTGATGTTGTTGGATATAACAGGAAGTCTGGCAGGATGGCCCTTGCCTCCTTTTCAGGTACTGTTGTTGATTGCCGGGATCGTCGGCTACCCGGTTGTCGTACACAAAATGAAGCATACTTCGCAGCCTTTTGCGGCACCTTGGGTAGGGAAGCTTTTCTATCTCACAGCATTTTCCATTTGCCTTCTGGTGCTGTTTAAGGGAATGGGTACCGTTAACAGTCCCATGGTGGACTTTTTGAATCATGTTTTTGTTTACAGTCAATTGGGATTCGGATTGTTGTTCTTTCTTTACGTTTGGGTGAATTTTTCAGGTATCATCAATAGCGGAAAGGCGATTGGAACGATTTTGTATAAGCCGCCTTTCTTTCCCTTTTTTCACTACCGCTTGGGGGGTGTATTGAGTTTATTGATATTTTTGGTCTATGCGGATGGTATAGTAGCCGTTCAATTCAGCACGGCCTCAACCCAATTATCTGCGGATTATTATTATGCCAGCGAACGGCCCGTAGAGGCTACGGTTTTGTATGAAAATGCCTTTGAAAGGTACAGGGAAAACGACAAAGCCCTCCTTGCCGCTGCGCATCTTTATTTAAGCCAAAACCAACCCACGCTGGCATTGAAAACCCTTGAGAGGAGCTTTGAGGAAAATCCTCAGGTGGCGGATATCCTTTTGCTGAGCCAGTTGCTCGAGAAGCGTCAGCGCATAAATGAGGCTATTTTTTACCTGAAGGAAGGCCTGGAGTATTATCCCGCTAGCACCTATCTTTCCAATAACCTGGCACTGATCTATCATGGGATGAACCGTCCGGAGGATGCCTTGGCCATTCTCACTGCTATGGAGGAAAAAGGAGAGGCAGAAAATCTAAATGAGCTAGCAGTAAAAATAGCTCATGGGAAAGTGGTGGAGCCTTCTGACGAATCAGGGACTTCACTTAAGCTTCAAATAAATCGGCTGGCCCATGCGAATGCCACAGCCGGAACTGCCCCCCAGGTCTTAGCAATGGATACCCTAAAGGAGGCGGATAATCTAATCAACAGGGCCCTATTACGAAATCAGCTTAGTACCCGCTTTGATAGGGATTTGGAAGAGGAATTCAGAGAAACGGTTGAAAGGCTGTCCGAAGGGCATCAACCTGATTTGTCCGTTGAGGAAAGCATCAGGGAATCCCGCTTACTGTTGGAGTTTCGAGTTGGAGAGGTGAACGAATTGTTGAAACAGTTAAATGGGATGGCGTTCCGATTTACTGGTAACGCAGGTTATTATCATTCCTTTGCTGGTTGGGTTCTTTCCAGAGAGGGGGATTTTGAAAAAGCGGCAATCGAATGGAAGCAAGCAATGCTAAAGGGCTTTTCCCGGTTTACTCCTGCCCATTTGCCTTATTTTTACTTTGGAGGGATGCAGGAAGAAGCTGCGCTTATTGCGGGAACCCGAAACGTGAACTACCCCACTTGGATGCGTTTTGATGAAGCGGGGAGACTGGTGTCAAATGATACGGTACAATTTTACCAGACCCTGGCGAAACTACCTAAAATGCTAGGAAAAGAATTGCTTCCTGCCCTGGATAGTTTGCAAGGCCAGCACTTTAAGCAGTATCTGGCGAAAGAAATTTTGCTTAAAAAGGGACATTGGCTGGAAAAGGGAAGGCTAGACAATTTACACGCCTTGGCAATGGAAGCCGAAACATCCGAAGAAGAAAAAGAGTTTCTTCAAAGGTATGTGGAAATGATTCAGAGAAATCAGCCTGCTAAGCTTAACCTGGCAGATCTGTCAACGGGAGGCAATGCGTACAGGACTCCCATGGTGTTGGCAGCTATCGAGAAGGTTCCGCAAGAGGAGGAGCGTTACCGCTTGTTACAGGAAGCCAGCCAATTTAATAAAGATCCCTTACTCTGGATTAAATTGGTAAAATATTGCCGAATTATTGGATTGGATCAATATGCCAGTAGCAACCTTGCGATGATGTCAGAATGGATAGGACAGGAAGACCTTACCCGGCTGCAATTGGAACACCTCAAATTCCACTGATATAAATTAACTCGTTGAATTCCTGTTTTTACCTATAATCTCCTATCTTCACATTTTCAAATCCTTTGTTATTATGCCAGAAATCATCAGAACCAAAGAATTGCAAAAAATTTACCGGATGGGAGCAGAAGAGGTCCATGCCCTTGAATCCGTCAGCATAGAAGTGGACAGAGGAGAATATGTGGCGTTTATGGGGCCTTCCGGGTCCGGAAAATCCACGCTGATGAATATCATCGGTTGTTTGGATACGCCCACCTTCGGTCAATACATCCTAAATGGAAAAGATGTGAGCGATATGGATGAAAATGAATTGGCCGAAATAAGAAATAAGGAAATTGGATTTGTTTTTCAGACCTTTAACCTGTTACCCCGGGCTACTTGTCTGGATAATGTGGCTTTGCCCTTGATATATGCTGGTTTCAATAAAAAGGACCGGGATGAAAAGGCCTTTCTTGCCTTGAAAAGTGTCGGGTTGGATGATCGGATTCACCACAAGCCCAATGAACTATCTGGGGGGCAAAGGCAACGAGTGGCCATTGCCCGTGCATTGGTCAATGATCCAAGTATCATCCTGGCAGATGAACCTACCGGAAACCTGGACTCCAAAACGTCTTACGATATCATGGATTTATTCCATGAATTACATCAAAAAGGAAATACCATTATCATGGTAACCCATGAGGACGATATTGCACACTATGCTCATCGGGTGATCCGTTTGAGAGATGGACTGGTGGAATCGGATGAAGCTAATCCTAATCCTACAGTGGTGGATAAATCAATTGTATAATTTGTTTCGCCCGTTGAATTGATGAAGATATATACGAAAACTGGAGATAAAGGAGAAACCTCTCTATTGGGAGGTACCCGGGTAACTAAATCCCACCTGCGCATTGATGCCTATGGTATCATTGATGAGTTGAATGCCCATTTAGGATTCTTGAGAGATCAGGAAATTAACCAAAAGCGCGCGGAAAAACTCACGAGCATACAAGACAAGCTTTTTGTGGTTGGTGCCATGTTGGCCGCCGATCCGGAAAAAAAGGCAGTTAACATTCCGGAGCTTAAAAAGGAGGATGTTTTATTTCTGGAGGCAGAGATTGACCAGATGGAGTCTGGCTTACCTCCGCTCAAGAATTTTATCCTCCCCGGTGGGCATCCCGTAGTATCTTATGCCCATATCACCAGGACGGTGTGCAGAAGGGCAGAAAGGGCAATTGTTTTGTTAAGGGAATCCTCAACCGTGGACGAATTGATTCCCGAGTACATCAACCGGCTATCGGATTTCCTTTTTGTTTTGGGCAGGCAACTGGCACTGGAGTTACAAGTTCAAGAAATCACCTGGCGTCCAGGGAAATAAGTGAATATGAATAAGACATTATCAATTAGCGTTACCAAATCGCAGCGGTCGAAGCTAGCAGATACCAATTTTGACACCTTGTCCTTTGGCCATATTACTAGTGACCACATGTTTGTGGCGGAATATGTCGATGGGGAATGGCAGAATATGAGGGTGGAACCTTATGGACCTCTGGAGATCAATCCGGCCAACGCCACCCTACATTATGGACAATCCGTTTTTGAAGGATTAAAAGCCTACCGCAATGAAGCTGGTGAAATTTTGGTTTTCCGTGGGGATGCAAATCAGCGAAGACTCAATGAATCAGCCTCGAGGATGTGTATTCCGGCCGTTCCGGAGGAGGTTTTTATGGAAGGTATGCGTAAGCTATTGGAAGTGGATAGAGAATGGGTACCTAAAAATCCCGGTTATTCCTTATACATTCGTCCATTTGTTTTTGCAGATGATGATTTTCTGGGCATCCGGCCTTCCATTAAATACAAATTTATGATTCTCGCTTCACCTGTTGGTAAATACTATTCCAAACCGGTGGCTGTGAAGGTGGAGACTCAATTTGCCCGCGCGGTGGAGGGTGGTACTGGGGCGGCCAAAGCGGCAGGTAACTATGCAGGTTCCCTCTTTCCTGCCCAAATAGCTCAAAGCGAGGGGTACGATCAACTGCTGTGGACGGATGGAAAAACCCATCAATACATCGAAGAGAGTGGTACCATGAACGTCATGTTTGTCCTTGATGGGGTGCTTATTACTGCCCCTACCACCACCGGCACCATCCTGAAGGGAATTACCAGAGATAGCGTATTGACGCTGGCCAGAGACATGGGAGTTCCGGTGGAAGAGCGCTTTGTAACAGTGGCTGAATTGGAGGAGGCCCTCATTTCCGGCAAACTCGAAGAGGCATTTGGCACCGGCACGGCAGCTACTGTGGCGTTTATCCGGCTCATTAATATACATGGAAAAGACTACTTGTTGCCTGAAAAACCCGTCGACGCGTTTTCCAATCGGGTATTGAAAGCCCTGGACGATATCAAGTATGGAAAAGTTCCTGATACCTACGGCTGGATCAGGAAATACTGAGATGAATTTCGAATTTGTTAAATCAAATCCCGTATCCTTCCCGACACTGAAATCAATCCTCCTGTTATTGTGGCTTTTGGGTTCGGTAAATGTGTCTGTTTTCGGGCAGAATTACCTGATCCTGCAACGAGGAGCCAACCAAAAAACCCGGCTTGTTTATGAAGAGGGAGATCAACTGGTGTACCTGCAAGAAGGATCGGACTATTACATGCAGGATGAAATCCGGGAAATAAAAAGCGATATCCTTGTCTTAAAGGAGAACGTACTTCTACTGAGCCAGATAGAAGCAATTGATATTCGGGGAAAAGACGAAAGAAATAGAACCTTGGGTAATTTGAGTTTGCTTCCCATGGCCGCCGGGACCATGCTGTTGCTTGCCACTGGCATTAATAGTCTGTATGCCGATGGAAAAGTCCAATATACATCCGGAACCTTGATTACCGGTGGAGCCCTGATAGGTGCCGGGTTAATACTTCAACCGCTGAGATACAAGCGATTCAGAATTAAAGGTAGAAATAAGATTCAGGTCATCCCGCTAGCGGATATGGAGGAACCATAGCTTGTTTTGATCCGGGGATAGGTAATACGTTCGGAAATACCGAAATTTGTATAATAATTTAACCAAAAAAATAAATAGCATGACACCAGATCAGTTGAAAGACTTGAAGGCCCGCGTTTTGGCCTTGAGGAGGTATCTTTGACTTCGACCGGAAGAAAAAGGAAATAGAAGAATTTGAGGCTGTTTCTGCACAGCCTGATTTTTGGAACGATCCTGCGGAAGCAGAGAAAGTAATGAAGCAGATTCAGTCCCGTAAATCGTGGACCAACCAGTATGAAGCGGTTGATTCCGGCATTCAGGATCTGGAGGTTTTGTGGGAATTCTACAATGCCGGTGACGTATCCGAGGAAGAGTTGAAAAAGGAATACGAAAAGCAGCTTGATAGGGTAGAGGATCTTGAGTTGAAGAAGATGCTTAGCGGGGAAGAAGACCAACTGAGTGCCATGTTGGAGATTAATCCGGGAGCGGGCGGAACCGAAAGTAATGACTGGGCCTCCATTTTACTACGAATGTATATTATGTGGGGCGAAAAGAACGGCTACAAGGTGAAGGAAGTAGATTTGCAGGAAGGAGAAGTGGCCGGCATCAAATCCGCCACCCTTGAATTTGAAGGTCCGTTGGCTTACGGTTTTCTAAAGTCCGAGAGCGGCGTACACCGCTTGGTACGTATTTCTCCGTTTGATAGTGGGGGGAGGCGGCACACTTCTTTTGCTTCCGTTTACGTGTATCCGGTAGTGGACGACACCATCACCATTGACATCAATCCTGCCGAGGTGGAATTTCATACTTCCCGATCCGGAGGAGCAGGTGGCCAGAATGTAAACAAGGTAGAGACCAAAGTGCAACTGACCCACAAACCTACCGGGATCGTGGTTGTCTGCCAGGCGGAGCGCTCCCAGTTGGCAAACCGGGAGAAAGCCATGCAAATGTTGAAATCCCGGCTCTATCAAATCGAAATGGAGAAAAGAAACGAGGAAAGAGCCAAGGTGGAGTCAGGAAAGATGAGAATTGACTTTGGCTCCCAAATCCGAAACTACGTTTTGCATCCCTATAAATTGGTGAAAGATGCCCGAACCGGACACGAAACCTCGGATGTGCAGACGGTACTGGATGGAGGGCTAAATGATTTTATAAAATCTTTCCTTTTGGCGCAAAGTGAGGAAGAGGCAGAGGGTAATGCATAACTCATAAAGTAACCATTCAGCTAAGGGCAATTCATACATTGCCCTTATGCTTTTTCTTTCACCCTAGTTCATTACAATTTCATCGACCATAAGCCAGGCTTTGTTTCCGGCGGCACCGTGCCAGGAGGGCAGGCGGTCCAGGGGTTTGGCCAGCAGTTTGAGATGGCGAACACCCTCAGCCGAGAAGGGAACCTTAAGTTGCCTGAGCAGGGAAGGATCGTCCTTGGAAATCGACTTGGGTTGGTAGGTTTTCGCCAGTTGCCAGTTTTGTTCCGGACTGTCACGGGTCCACAATTGCACCTCTTTGGGCGGGAAGAACCGTGCCCCGCCGTTTTGCCATATCGACAGGGCCAGGGAATGGATGTCCGTAGGGCTGTCAAAATCCATTTCCACCTCCAGCGGATTGTTGAGAAAACCCAACCAGTTGAGGTTCCATCCATCGGGAATGGCTTTTTTCCTGTCAAACAAGCTTTCCTGTCCATCCCCCTTGTGGCGGTCCTCCGGCAGGTAGTTCATCTGGTAGCTGTCCGGTGCGATCGTTGACTGAATAAATTCCGCCTCAGAGACTTCACTTCCGATCCAACCCTCCGC
>JAWLFL010000246.1:0-4234 GCA_041685605.1 Cyclobacterium sp.
GGTCTGAAAAAGTCAGGAGCAGGTTTCCTTCGAAGGCGATATCTGTATACAGGTTTAAGCGATAACTAAGGCCCCCTTTGACAGGAATGTATCCCACGACCCGGGAGTTGTTGGTTCTGGCGGGTCCATTGGCTTCCAGCCGGGTTTCCTCGTTTAAATTGAGTAGTAGACCCAATCCAGTCCCCATATATACGTTCACTCGTTTGCGCTGAGTATGGTTTTCAGAACCGAAAATATGGAGCGTAGGCATCAGGTCCAGGTAGATCATGTTGTTTTTGCTGCCAACGGCTTGACCGGTACTTCGCCAGGTATCGATGACCTGAGGGGTAAAATAGTCCTGATCCTGACTCCGCGTGTGTTGGTAGCCCAGGTTAGCATTCAGATTGATATTGGAGTGGATTTTTCGGCCGTAGGTCAAGGAAACCGCGGGACCCGTCTTGACATCCAATCCCCGAAACCGACCAGCGTTATCCGCATACATGGCTCCCAGACCCAATCCGACTTGATAGTACTGGTTTCTGGAAACCTTTTCCTTGTAAAAATTTTGACTTGAAACCGTAAATGGGAAAAACAGGGCTGCGGCAAGCAGGAAAGGGAATATGGAAAGGATTTTTTTCATCGTCTGCATGAATGTTGGTTGGGTACAGGTAATAACGGATAAAATTACCATTTCTTACGGATAAATTGAATTTAAGCACAAAAAATGGATGAATTAGAGGAGAAATTTTAGTAGGAAGGAAATATTACCTATTTTAGTCACGGGTAGGGTTTGGAACAGGTACATCCGGATTGCTTGCGGAATTTCCCCTGCCCCTACTATTTTAGATTTTGAGCTGATTCAGTATAATTTTGAAATCAATTATGTTTTTATGAAAGGAATTATTTTAGCTGGGGGTTCCGGCACACGCCTTTATCCCTTAACCATCGCTGTTAGCAAACAGTTGATGCCGGTTTATGACAAGCCCATGATCTATTACCCCCTGTCGGTCCTGATGATGGCGGGGATTCGGGAAATTTTGATCATCACTACTCCGGAAGATCACGATGCGTTTCGGAAATTACTGGGGGATGGCAGTCAGGTTGGCTGCGATTTTCAGTTTGCCATTCAGCCCAAGCCCGAGGGGCTGGCCCAGGCCTTTGTTATTGGGGAGAAATTTATTGGCAATGACAAGGTGGCTTTAATACTGGGAGACAATATTTTTTATGGGACCGGATTGTACCGCACCCTAAAAGAACATACGGATCCGGAAGGGGGCGTGGTATTTGCCTATCATGTAAACGATCCCCAACGGTACGGGGTGGTTGAATTTGATGCGGATTACAAGGTGCTTAGCATCGAAGAGAAACCAGCTTCTCCAAAATCAAATTTTGCGGTGCCAGGTTTGTATTTTTACGATAATGAAGTAGTGGAAATTGCCAAAAACATCCGTCCCAGCAGCAGAGGAGAGTTGGAAATCACGGATATTAATAATGTGTACCTGAAGAAAGACAAGCTTAACGTAGCCATTCTGAATCGGGGAACGGCCTGGCTGGATACCGGCACCCATCAGTCGCTGCTACAGGCAGCCCAGTTTGTGGAAGTCATAGAAGAACGCCAAGGGCTGAAAATAGGCTGCATCGAAGAGATCGCTTATCGAAATGGGTTTATTAAGCAGGAAAAATTATTGGAATCAGCCGAAAAGCTGGGAAAAAGCGGCTACGGAGAGTACCTCAAAAAGCTGGTAAGCCAAAATTTAAATTTTTAGCATGCGATCTTTGCCGGGTTTTTAACAAGTCTTTTTCGTCTATTAGACGCTTTTACTTCTAGGGTCCGGCCAGGATAGCCCGCCTCCATTGGGGTTAAATACAAAAAACAATATCTGAAACGCATAAAAAATGATAAAAAACCCTCTTATTTTTGGAGGTGTTTGATTTTTATTTTATGTTTGTACTTATCATATTGTTTTTTGTAGTGTAATAATTGTATTTCAATGGTAGATATTGTTTTGGTTGACGACGACAGGGTAAGCACATTTGTTACTGAAAAATTTATTCGTAAAAGTGTAAATGGCCCCTACCGGATTCACACTTTCTATTCAGCGACAGAGGCCTTGACTAAGGTAAAGGAGATCCGTCCACAGTACTTATTTCTCGACCTGATCATGCCTCAGATGAGTGGGTGGGATTTTTTGGACCGCTTTAATGCAGAAACAGAAGGTTCTGAAATTTATATTTTAAGCGGCTCCCTGGATAAGGCTGACCGTGAAAAAGCCAATGCAAACAATAAAGTAAAGAAATTTCTTTCCAAACTATCCGTTAAGGAAAGCATCCCGGAGATATTCCGGAATTGAAGTCTTTTTGTAGGGTTTAAGATTAATTTTTGATCGAAAGTACATAGGTCCCGGGCATTGTCCGGGACCTATGTTTTTAATGATTTGATTCCCCAAACCATCAGAGCGATTTGGCCTAACTCAAATAGGCTCGGAATTCGCCCGGCATTCACCCGACATTTGCCTAAATATGCAAAAAAAGCAGTTATCCGGGAACCTTCTTATACTAAAATTGATTGAACGTTCATTCACTAGCTCAAATGGAACCGATTCAAGATAAGAAAACCCTGTTATTTGAAAGTGCGCTGGAGCTGATCCGGGAGCATGGATTTCATGGTACCCCTGTGAGTAGGGTCGCCAGGGAAGCCGGAGTGGCGGCTGGTACCGTTTATACTTATTTTAATAGT
The DNA here is from genome assembly GCA_041685605.1 of Cyclobacterium sp. GTDB lineage: Bacteria > Bacteroidota > Bacteroidia > Cytophagales > Cyclobacteriaceae > Cyclobacterium. The sequence continues at coordinate 2,717 of JAWLFL010000246.1, forward strand.
AAAGATGAAATGATCCTGGAATTATACAAGTACGTAAAGCTCAAGGTACTGACCGAGGTGTCGACTAAAGACAATCCGGAGCTCTCATTTCAGCAGCGGTTTTTCGCCTTTTGGGATCACCTTACTTCGCTATACCTTTCCAAACCTGCCTTTCAAAGTTTTATGGAACAATTCGTCAGCAGCCCCTATAATACGCCCGAACTTCAACAATCTACGGACCTTTGGGGAGCCTGGTTGGGGAAGTTTTTTGAGCAGGGGGTTGCGGAAGGGGCACTGAGACCCCTTAGCCCCCAGATTCTGGCCATAATGGTGATCGGTAGTGTCATTTCACTCGTTCGATACCTTACCTATTTTAAATCCAAAACCCAGTCTGTGAAAGGGGAGCTGACGCAAATTCCCCAAATGGTTTGGGATGGGATTAAAAATCAATAATGCTTCTTTTTTAAACCAAATATTATCGATGAACCATTTCCTCAACCTTCTCCTTCTTCTGTTTCTGGGGATTGCTCCGGCAGTGAATGCTCAGACCGACTCCATTCGGACGAATGGCTTAAGTCTACCCGAGTTGGTGGATTTTGCTTTGCAAAATAGTCCCGGAGTGCTGCAATCCGAGTTGGATCAGCAGATCGGGGAGCACTAGATCAAATCCAGCCTGTCGGGCTGGCTCCCTCAGGTCAGTGCGAACTATCAACTCACCAACAATCTCAAACTCCAAACGCAGCCTATCGGCGATGAGTTGATTACGTTTGGTCAGCCGTTTGCCAGTAATCTTAATTTCTCCGCTACGCAGACCTTGTTTGACCGGGATCAGTTTTTCGCCTACCGGGGTGCCGGGCTGGTAAAAGAGGAATTGAGTCAGTCACTGGAAAACAACCGCATCAATACGGTGGTGATTGTTGCCAAGGCCTATTACGATATCCTGCTGACGTACGAGCAAATCCGGGTTTTGGATGAAAACATGGTTCGGCAGGAAAAGCAATACCAGGACGTGAGAAGCAGGTATGAGGCCGGGTTGGTAGACAAAACCGATTTCCAGCGGGCAAGTATTAGCCTGGCCAACCTTAAAAGTGACCGCAACAGGGTGAATGCATCGCTCAGCGCCAAGTATGCTTACCTCAAAGAACTGTCGGGTTTCCCACAGGATGAAGAACTGGAATTGAATTATGCTTATGAATCCCTGGAGCAAAAGGCCCATTGGGAGGAGGGCTTTGATTTTAATTTGGAGCAACGGGTGGAATACCAATTGGCCAAGACCCAATTGGCTACAACCGAGCTGAACACCAAGTATGCCCAATGGGGCTTTATCCCGTCCCTAAATGGGTTTTATAATTATAATTTCCTGTTTTTCAACCGGGATTTTTCCGGGCTTTACAGGCAGTCGTTTCCCACTTCCTCGGTAGGCCTGACCTTGGCCATGCCACTATTTCAAGGAGGCAAGCGAGTGCAAGAAGTCAAGATTGCCCGGCTGCAGCAGGACCGTGCGGAACTCGGTCTTCTGGACTTTGAAAAGCAACTGTT
>JAWLFL010000246.1:4334-5848 GCA_041685605.1 Cyclobacterium sp.
GCCGGTAACCGGTCTGGACAACTATCCGGCCACCTTGGTAGCCGTCAATGAAGTAGAAATCCGGCCTCAGGTAAGCGGCTATGTTACCCGGATTTTTGTAAAAGATGGGCAGAAAGTCAATCGGGGACAAAAGCTGTACGAGATCGATCGGAGCAAGTACCTGGCTGCCAAAAATCAGGCGGAAGCCTCCCTCGCATCGGCGCAGGCAAATCTGGCCCGCGTAGAAAAGGACGTGGAGCGGTACGAGCGGTTGGATCAAAAAGAAGCCATTGCCAGACAGGTGCTGGACAATGCCAGAGCGGAACTTTTGGCAGCGGAGGCCCAGGTTCAGGCGGCAGAAGCCCAGGTAGCATCTGCGGGTACTGATTTGCAATATACGTTAATTACGGCCCCATTTTCAGGACAGGTGGGTATTTCCCAGGTACGGGTGGGGGGGCAGGTTTCTCCGGGTCAACCACTCCTGAATACCATTTCTTCTTCCGGACCGATTCAGGTGGATTTTGTGATTAACGAAAAGGAAATTCCTCGCTTTAACGGGCTGATGAATGCTGGGAGCAGTCCCGATTCGCTTTTTACGCTTCGATTGGGTGATGAATCGGTTTATCCCTATCCGGGAAAATTGGTTACCATGGACCGGGCAGTAGGAAGGCAGTCCGGGACGTTGAACGTGCGGGTAGCGTTTCCCAATCCGGAAGGCCTGCTCGTACCAGGGATGACCGCCCTGCTGCAGGTAATAAATCAGGATTATGGAGAGCAGGTAGTGATTCCCTATAGGGCTGTCACCGAGCAAATGGGGGAATATTTTGTCTATGTGATCGCCGCCGACAGCACGGTGTTCCAGCAAACGCTTACCCTGGGAACTGTTTTGGGACCGGAAGTGGTCGTTCGGGAAGGGCTGGACGCCGGACAGAACATCGTGGTAGAGGGCATCCAGAAGCTTCGGCAAGGGGCTAAAGTTCAACTCCAATAACATAGGGGCAGTTTTTTTACATAAAAGTCAGGTTCATGATCTCAGAAGTATTTATAAAACGGCCGGTTTTGGCCATGGTGATCTCCATCGTGATCGTGCTGGTAGGAGCATTGGCGGCACTCACCCTTCCGGTGACGCAATACCCGGATATCACACCGCCGGTGGTTTCCGTTTCGGCAAATTACGTGGGTTCGAATGCCCAGACCGTGGAACAAACGGTGGCTACTCCCATCGAAACGCAAGTCAATGGAACCCCCGGAATGGCCTATATCAGCTCCAATAATACCAGCACGGGACAGATGCAGATGAACGTTACCTTCGATGTGGGGACGGACATTGATATTGCCACGCTGGATGTTCAGAACCGGGTCAGCATTGCAGAGCCCACACTACCGGAAGCAGTGAGGAGATTAGGAGTAGTGGTGCGAAAGCGAAATCCCAGTATCATGATGGTGATCAGTATTTTCTCACCGGAAGGTACCCATGATCCCAAATTTCTCTCCAACTACACCAATATTTTTATTAAAGATGCCCTTCTGCGGGT
>JAWLFL010000047.1:0-23335 GCA_041685605.1 Cyclobacterium sp.
AAAAGTTTTCCGAAAAATACAGAGGTTGAGGCGAGCATTACCTTTACCGGAGACCAACCTGGAAATTTTATACGTCAAATCGTACCGGATCCCAACGCCATCCAGCTACATATCCACCATTCCTTCGTGGCTTTGCCTGAGCCTGGATTCGAAATTCGGACATTTGACCCCAGGGCTGGGGTGAATGGCCTCAGTTATTACGATTACTCGACTCCTGTGGACCAGAACCTTGAAAAAAGAATTCTGAGAAGACATCGTCTGGTGAAAAAAAATCCGGAGGCAGCCATTAGTGAGGTAGTGCAACCCATTGTTTACTACATAGATCCCGGCACCCCCGAACCCATTCGTACCGCATTGATGGACGGGACGGCCTGGTGGGCTGAGGCTTTTGAAGCTGCCGGATTCAAGGATGCCTTTCAGGTTAAATTGCTCCCCGAAGATGCCGATCCAATGGATGTAAGGTACCATTTGGTGCAATGGGTGCACCGATCTAGCAGAGGTTGGTCCTATGGAGGCGGCGTGACAGACCCCCGAACCGGTGAAATTATAAAAGGAAAGGTCACCCTGGGATCGTTAAGGGTGCGTCAGGATTACCTGATCGCGCAGGCACTGGCTGGAAATTTCGACACCACCAACCCTGACAATGAAGTCATGATGGATCTGGCATTGGCCCGGATGAGACAACTGGCAGCTCATGAGGTGGGTCACACGCTGGGATTACCACATAACTACATCGCCAGTGCCAAAGGAAGGACTTCGGTAATGGATTACCCTCATCCTACCCTTTCAATAAAGAACGGTGGCATTAATCTTTCCAATGCCTATGCCGAAGGAATCGGAAGCTGGGATATTGCGGCGATTAAAATGGCCTATAGCTCCCTACCCTCCGGCATGGATGAGCAGGAAGCTTTTGACTTATGGGTCAGGGAATACCGGGAAGAAGGGTTGGATTTTCTCTCGGATCAGGATGCGAGGCCGGCAGGATCGGCCCATCCGGAAACCCATCTATGGGATAACGGTAGCGACCCGGTTAAGGAATTGCAAAACACCCTGGAAATTCGAAAACTCGCCCTGGAAGATTTTGGACCAAAAAACATTCCTACAGGAACGCCCCTGGCCAAAATGGAAGAACTTTTGGTTCCCCTCTATCTTCTACACCGATACCAGGTTGAGGCTGCCGCTAAGGTAATCGGAGGGGTTAGGTATGGGTATGCTTTGAAAGGAGATTCCATGGAAGACCAGCAGGTAGTACCACGAGACAAACAATTGGAGGCCCTGAATCAGTTACTGCGCACATTGGAACCCACAAACCTAATCCTCCCAACGGCGGTACTGGAACAACTTCCTCCCAGGCCCTTTGGCTATAGTCCGGATTCGAGGGAGGTTTTCAAAAGGCATACAGGTTTGGTATTCGATCCCATCGCCCCGGCTGAAATTGCTGCCCATCACACCTTATCCTTTCTCTTTCATCCGGAGAGAACATCCCGCCTGATAAGTCAAAGCGCCCTGGATGAGAATCAACTGCGATTGGAGGAATACCTTGATCTCATATTGGAGGCAACCTGGAAAACGACTGCCAGCACAAGCTATCAGGCAGAGATCAAACGTTCGGTAGACAAATTGGTACTCCAACATTTAATGGAATTAGCCACACAACCTACCGGCAGCTCACAGGTGCGAGCGATTGCTCTAGCCAAAACAGAGGAATTAAAGGCCTGGATGCTGGAGCAGCGTCCCAGGGATTTTGCGCAAAAAGCCCATCTGGATTATTGCCTGGATCAATTGGAAAAATTTAAATTAAACCCGGAGGATAAAATCACGATTCTGGAGCCCTTACCGGCTCCTGCGGGAGCACCCATCGGGCAAATGGAGGCAAATGGAATGTCCACCTGCTTCTATTATTAAATATGTTTCTAGGTTTTAACTAGGGTTAATTTTTTTATCTACAATAAGTTGGAAAGGAAAAGAGGGGGTAGGTTACCTCCTCCTTTTTTTTGTCAACTAAATTATTTTAGGGGTAAATTAATTGCCATTGATCGTACAAGAGGCCAGATACGATGGCAAGGCCAAAGCTTAGCAGGGTTCCGATCAGGATGTATTCCGTCAACTTTCTATCTTTGGATTGACGCAAGTCCCCAAACCGGAATACCGATTTGGCCGCCACCAAAAAACCTATAGCTTCCCACCTTCCGGATAATATAAAAGCAAAAACAAACAAGCGTTCCATAATCCCGATATACTGACCGGCCTTATCTAAAGAACTTTCGGTATCCTCCGATAATGGGGTCCATTTAGAAATGATGGTTTGGATAATCACCGAGGAAGGTAGGGTTAAAAATACACCCAGGGTAGTCAGTAACCAATACTTTTCCGAAAAGGACACTTCCGGAATTAGGGAGGAGTCGTACAAACCAACTGCCAATAGCAGGGTTACCAGGTGTGCTCCCTGATCGATAAAAAACCAATACCGTCGGGTACCAGGCTTTTGTGCTTTAACCTTAATCAAGTCAATGATTCCGTGGGCCAAAACAATAGCCAGCAAGTATGGCCAGAATTCAAGATCGGCTACCAACAACAGAATAAGGACACCATGTACCAGTAGGTGCAGGTATAGCGGAATGGCCCGAAGTTTTTTGGTTTCTTTTGCCTTCACCCAAGAGCTTGGTTGCAATATAAAATCACCTATCAAATGGGCTAAAACCAGCTTAGTTAACAAGATCATAGCAGGCTTTTTTTCAGTCTTTTTGGAAAATAACCCAAAAAAGACTGGGTCAGGTCAAAATACGCCCGGGATAAGCGGGCACTTACCGCATGTTGGCTTATTCCTTCGATCGCTCCCAGTTGAGTTTGGGATTTTTCGGGATAGGTCAATGCCAGGTACACCATTCTGGCAGAATTGGAAGTCCAGTTGTCCATCACCGCCAGGCTCATTTTTAACATTAGATTTATTTCTTCATCCAATGCTGTATCGGAGGTTTTCAGCAGTAAACTCTGATGGTTGTCGGATAATTTTTCAAATGCGTCCCCGGAATGAATGTAGGCCGTACCGTTATTTTCCAATAGGCGCCTGGCTTTGTAATCCTCGGTTCCTATCCCCATTCCCATCCGGCAATCCAAAGGGTCGATGGATTTGATTGCTGCCTTCAATCGAATGGCGACGAGGAGCAGGTCCTCCGGTTTTTTAATCTTTAGCTGAAAACTATCTCCCCGGTATATTTCCCAGTCTTCTCCAGCTTTGCCCCAGGTATTCAGTTCCTCTTTTAGGGTCTTCATCCACTCGTCTGGCGACACTTTTCTGGAATCCTGTATATCTCCTGTTATAATGGCCATCATGTGGGGCTGCGTGTATTTATTTTTCAAACGACAACTCAATATATCACGTATTTAAGTGATATACTAAAATATCATGTTTTTAGATGATAATTCAATATATCATGTTTTTAGATGATATTCAAGTGTATCATTAAAAATGATGATATTATTCAAACATTGATCAGAAAACGATCTACCACCCCAAAAAGCCCAATAAGAACCAGCCCAATCAAACCGGTAAATATCAGGTAGTAAAGGGTTGGAAAAATCGTTTTTCTTAAGACACTCCCCTCCTTTCCCAATAGTCCTACCGTAGCAGAAGCTGCTACCACATTGTGAATGGCGATCATATTGCCAGCCGCAGCACCTACTGCCTGCAAGGCCAAAATCCAGGTAGGTGCCATTCCCAAATTATCCGCCACCCCATATTGAAAAAGGCTAAACATCAAATTACTCACCGTATTGCTTCCGGCGATGAAGGCACCCAATGCACCGATCATAGGGGCGAAAAAAGGGTAGATCATACCGACTTTATCGGCCGTCCATGCAGCCATTAAAATGGGCATACTGGTAAGGCCGGAAATATTCTCTCCCGAATTAATATACACCCGAACCATGGCTACGGCAAAGAGCAGCACAACACCTGCCTTGACAATCATCCGGCCACTATCGGCAAAAGCCGATCGAACCATGGATCCATTCATTGCATGAAGAAAGTAAGTGATGAGACAAACAAAGAGAAGAAGCGTCCCCGGTAAGTACAGCGGGGTACTACTGGCAGCAATCCCGGTTCCCAGAATCCCTTCCATTCCGATCGAAAAGCGATTCAGCCATTCTTTAAACGGTAGTTGTGGTAAGCGACTAAGGACCAGTAAACCGGCAAGCAAAAGATAGGGCATCCAGGCTTTTACAAAGGATATCCGTTCTCCGGCTAAGGGAGAATCCAACTTGCTGGTTGAGATATTGAGACTTCCTTTCCAAGCTTCCGGCCAGGTAGCTTCCGGTTCGATATCCCAGGACGTTTTAGGAATTAAAAATCCCCGCTTTGCCGCCGTAACCACCACGGCCAGACCCAGTAGTGAACCAATCAGGGAAGGAAATTCGGGGCCCAGATAGAGTCCGGTTAACAAATACGGCAAGGTAAAAGCCAATCCCGCAAACAAAGAAAAAGGGAAAAGCTGAAGCCCCTCTTTCCAGGACCTGTTATTACCAAAGAACCTACAAAGCATCAACACCATCAAAAACGGCATCAACGTCCCCACCAACGCATGAATAATGGCGGCATTGGCCGTTACGGCAAGCAATACTTCCGAAAACTCCCAACCCAGAAGATCCAGCCTTGCCATCAAATCCGGATTTTCCAGCCCTCCTCTGACTCCAACAAGAATCGGCGTTCCTACGGCCCCGAAGGTTACGGCCGTACTTTGCACCATCATGCCCAAAATCACCGCAGCCAGAGCCGGAAACCCCAAAGCCACCAGCAAGGGGGCAACAATGGCTGCCGGCGTTCCAAATCCGGCTGACCCTTCGATAAAGGACCCAAATAGCCAAACAATAATGATAACCTGCACCCTTTTATCGCCACTAATTCCTTGAAATCCGCTTCGGATCGTATCCACTCCCCCGGAGTATTTGAGAAAGTGAAGCAGCAGGATGGCTGCAAAAACAATGTAGAGAATGTCAAAGGTGATAAAGAAACTCTGCAGCACGGATGCCAGGATGGTCCTAAAGGTCATTTCCCAGAAAACAAAGGCCACAATCACCGTTAGAAAAAACGTCAGCGGCAGGGTGGTTCTGGCGGGAAGTCTAAAACCTACCAGCATTAACCCCGCAATCAAAATGGGGCAAATCGCAAGAAGAAACATCAGATCGGAAGACATGACAGCCATGGTTGATAAAGGAAGTTAGACCGTAAAATCCATGTTTTCAGTAATTCGCTGTCCTTTTTCTTTTAGCTTTTTAACATATTGCCCGATCCTTTTTTCAGCTTCTTTAAGATTGAAATTATTAAGATTAATATTCAAAAGGTCTATAAACCAAGGAATTTTTGTTGTCTCCGAGACATAAACCTCCACGATCCTTTTGGCGATGGGAAGGGTAGAAGTTTTGGATGACTCATATACATCTTTGTCTTTGGCATTCAGTAATTTATCATATTCCTCTTCAAGTAATTTATTAAACAATTCCTGGGTAAAAATGGCCCCTTTTTGAACTCCTGACCCGGGGTCATCTTCGGTGATCACTGCCTTTTTGTGCAGCCACTCCCAAAGTATGCTGAGTCGAATTTCACCGGTAGCCATGTCTTCCATGAGGTATAACACATCGTCATTCCCGAAAAAATCGGCAGGCTTTAAGGCGGCGGCCTGCATTCCCTGACCAAAAGCATTCCCGTATTGCAACCCTACACTCAGGAGGTTTCTTGCACCCCGAATGGTTCTGGGAGCTTCTTCCAGCAGGATCAGTCCTGCAGCATCTTCGGGTTCATAGCTCAGGGCTGGAAATTCCCTGCCCATTTGGTTGGGCGTACCCGTCTTTTCCCAAACGGGTCGGACGATAGGAACCATTTTCCAATGGGCCACCCATTTTCCGCTGGCCCCTTCCCGTTGTTCCCGTTCAGCTCCTGCCAGTGCTTTTTCCATGCTGGAACGAACCCCCTCTTCCGATCCTACCGGGATATTTGGCTCCATGCCTCCTTGCCATAGTGCAAAATTACCAACTTTATCCGGCGTGTTTACTGCCCTACGCACCCGGTCTTCGTAATTTCTCATATATCCATAGGTCATGCCTATGGATTCTATGTTGGGGTTGATAAAATCCTTGTCCCAAAAAAGGGCATCCGAAACGCTATTGATGTAATCCCAGCGACCGGTATTATACCCTACAAAGTGTTTCCCGAGTACTGCCCTGATTTCCATCAACTGGTACGTTGCTTCCAATTGTTCTACCAGTACGTATGCTTTGACGGTCCCCACAGGCAATCCCAAATGGGTTTCAAGAGCACTGATCATTTTATTCCAGAGCCCTGCCTCTTCGGCGGTCTGAATCTTGGGTAGGTAAAGCACCAGCGAAGATCCTGCTTCCATCAAGGCCCGGTAGTTATTGGTCACGTACAAGGTCAGGTCCGCGATGGAGGCTGAAAAAGAAGCTCCATCCGAAAGGCGCAAATGCCTGTCATCGAGGTGAAGGCCCCTTGCCCTAAAAATTTTAGTGGTAAATTTCAACTGCTCTTTCCAATTCGAAATGTTTTCTTCACCAAAGAAACCCTTGCTCCAACTGTTCATTTGAGAGGCTACCCTTTCGGCAACCTCCAGAAAAACCGGTGAATTGTGAATGGCCAATTTAAGGTTGCGTTGATTGTCCAGGGACATGGTACTCACTTGCCCAAGGGCATCTTCCCCATCAAACATCCACCCGTCTGCCCCCGATAAGAGCGCATAGGCCACGTTGCGAATGCTGCTTTCCAGCGGCGCATTGGGCTTGGCTCCGGGTCCGGTTCCCTGTATCCATTGCCGCTGCAGGTCGTCTGGTATAGCAGCCCCTTCAAAATTTCCTTCCCGGGCATCTTTCACTTTTAAATCGGTTCCAGGAATATTGGTGTCGGGATTTAAGAAATCAATTCGTTTGCCTTTTTGGGCCCGTTCATTTCTTCTGCGTAGCCGGATGTCCATTAGCTTTTTTACGTCCTGATTAAAAGGAGCCAGCACACGTAATGCTTCCAATACTTCTTTGGTGTAGACATCTTCGTAGGTTTCTTGCAAGTTATCCCGAATACTAATTTCAGCGTTGCTCATAATTGTTTTTAAAAAGCGTCGATTGAGGTTATATGATTTCTATTAAGGTTTTATTTATTGGTTTTTTCTTCCTATTCCAAATTGATCACCCGCAGCCACTACGTTCCCATCCTGTATATGTAATTCGATCATTTTTTCACTCGCCACGAAATTGTGGTGTTCGTCTTGAAGCAAGTGAAGGATTTTTCGGGTTTCGACATCGATTACCTCCCCACTGGAAGGATACGCATAGCGGCCATCCAGACTGAAGGTTACCCATCCTGGCATGTCCTGCAGCGGCAGGGTGGTCAGTTGCTGGTAAGGCGGGTAGGCCTGAAAGACATGCATTCTCATGTTGTGCCCATCGCTGATCCATATTTCTTTCTCATCCGGTGTCAGACCTATGCCATGGCTGGGATTTCCATGGCGCCTGACCGGACCCTTATCCCAGCCCTCCACTTGGATGGCAGCCTTTACCTCTCCTGTATTCAGGTCCCCTACCTCAAAACCAAGACGCTCGTTCACATTAACGAATACTAGGGTTTCATCGCTGTTAATCGTAAATGGACGGATGCCATGGGAGAAAGGGCCAATTTTTTTTGTGATGGTATGGGTCCGGGTATCGGCTACATGAAGAAAGGGAGAACTAATATCTGCCATATAGGCGAATTTACCAGAGGGACCATAAATGGTATTGTGCGCCCGGTCATATACCTGAATGGTCGTGATAATTTCACCCGTTTCACAGTCGACCACATTCCAAAAATCTTTCTCCAGGGAGGGCAAATACATGGTCAATCCGTCCGGGGAAATGGACATGCGGTCGGCACCGCCTTCATAAGCGATTTCCCAAACGATTTTTTCGGTTTTCAAGTCTAAACGCTGTACCCCTTCCAGGGTACTTACAAACAAACTGTTCAGGGGTATGCTGACATCTATTCCCTTTACATTGGAAGGTTTTCCATTGGAGGAAAAACCCTGCATGGGAATTCTTTTAACAAAACGGTGTTCCGCTTCCATATCAAAAACCAATATTCCATGCCCCCCATATCCCAGGTAATTTCTTATTCCCGGTACCGCTACATACAAGTATTTTCTGGGCTTTTCCAACGTTTCGTTCCTGTCTCCCGAAATGGTGAAGGAAAAAGATGGCGACAGCCCGAAGAAAATAGCTAACAAACTCAAGGTAATGCGGAAGAATAGCTTTCGACGGTTCATGGGCATTTTGGGTCTGGTTTAATCAAAAAGAAATCCAAGATAATTAAATTGAAATAAGTATCCATAAAAAAACAGGGATTCTCACCAAAGAAAACCCCTGTTTTGCCTATTTGGCCCTGACATTTATTCCCAAAAGCCTATCCTGGTACCAGGTAGCTGTTTGATTTTACCGATTGGTTACCGCATTCCGGAATAAGCCTGAGAAATCTGTCTACCAGTTTCTATCCTCCAAATAAGCATCCAATTCTTCCCTACTCATGGGCAGGTCCTGCTTATTCTGAAGCCAATCAAGGAAATCCTCCTTAATGGCATCACTCCATCGGCTGTCAATTTCTCCGGCTGTATACTTCTGCTCCCGCAATCGTTGATGGCCAAACTGATCTCTTAACCCTGTAAATTCAGCGTTGATCACCAATTCAGAAACCATGTGGGCGGGAATGAAAATAACCCCCCATTTATTCGCAAGGACGGCATCTCCTGGCAAAACAGTAGCCCTACCCATGCGGATTGGATAATTTATGGTGCTCAGCATCATTTCCTGAATATAGGAAGGATCATGGCCTTTGACCCATAGGTTAAATCCATCAATTTTACTGAGTCCTGCCATATCCCTGACCGATCCGTTAAAGATCACACCGTTTTTTGAATTCGCATAAATGGCATTTCCCAGGTTATCCCCGATCAATGTTCCATCGACAATTTTGCCATATCCGTCCGCTACATAAACGTCTCCGTCTACAAGGGCATCAATGGGCCAGGAATTGGTCCCGCCTGATTGGGCACGGCCTTCCTCCTTACCTATTTCCTTCACCAGGTTATCTACGTCTTCCCGGAAAGGCATGTACTGGGCGGTAACTGCCCTGCCTGTCATAACTTCATCTTCATGCAGGATAATCCAGTCGTTTTCAAATTGGTTGTTATACCCTTTATTTCGAAGTATTCCCCAGGCTTCTTCCATGGAGATGGCTTTCAACCTGTCAAGCAATTCATCGGAAATTCTAGGCCTTCCGTCCGGAAAGCGCTCCCCATCCCACTCCGAGGTTAACGCCTGGATTTGTTCCGGTGTGGGTGTAACTTGTTGCGAATATCCCTGAATGCTGCTAATCAGGAGGCATACGAAACAAATAAGTGCTATTTTCTTCATCATTTTAGATTTAATTGGTTTTTTAAATTCAATTTGTAGAAAAGAACGTAATAAAACAACCTGCCCGCTAGCTATTTTACAGGAGAGGTTGGCTATGCTCACTCCTCTTCAGCTCCACCAGCGATCGTTTGAGCGGTCGGTATTCCATTCCTCTGTCGGTGCAAAGTACTCTGTACCTTCTACCAAATGCGCTTTTATAACATCTTCATTTAATTCCACACCCAAGCCCGGGCCTTCTGGAACATTGGCAAATCCATCTACCACCAGCGGTTTCGGAATATTTTTCACCATGTCTTCCCACCAGGGTATGTCGACTGAGTGATGCTCTAGCGAGATGAAGTTTTCGGTAGCTGCTGCGCAATGAATATTAGCCATAAAGGATACCGGGGTACCGGCAAAATGCATCGCCATGGGGATGCCTCGCTCCTCCGCATAATCTCCGATCTTCTTGGTTTCCAGAATACCGCCAGAGGAAGCGAGATCCGGTTGAATCATGTCGATCGCCCGTGCATCAATGAGTTTAATAAATTCTTCTTTAAGAAAAATATCCTCGCCCGTTAGCGTAGGCGTTTTGATGGCATCGGTTATTTGTTTCCATTTTTCGGTATAAAACCAAGGCACCATGTCTTCTAACCAGGCCAGCCGGTAAGGTTCCAGGGCCTCACCAAGCCGAATGCACTCTTTGTAATCAAAGTGCCCAAAATGATCAGCCGCCAGCGGTATGTCGTATCCTACTTTATCTCTGACTGCTGCCACATAGGCCACCATTTCCTGAATACCTTTGTCAGTAAGTTGCACACCGGTAAAGGGGTGTGCCGTCCTGCCGTAACTACCGTATTCGGACGACCATGCGTTTCCTTTGTCAAAGGCTTTTGTGTTGACTACCGACCCCTCATTGTCTCTTACCATTTGCACCCCAAAATCCATCTTTAAAAACGTATACCCTTTGTCCACCCTGCCTTTGAGTCGTTCTGCAAAAACCTCCGGATCGTTAGATTGGGTGGTATCCGAATACAAGCGAATTGCGTCCCGATATTTACCGCCTAGCATCTGGTAAATGGGTACATTATAAGCTTTTCCCGCCAGGTCCCACAATGCCATTTCAATGGCGCAAACCCCACCTGCCTGCCGGGCGTGGTTCCCAAACAACTTGATTCGTTTGAATAATCGCTCAATCTGACAGGGGTTTTCACCCAAAATCCTGCTTTTGAGTACCAAAGCATACCGGGCACTGGCCCCATCCCTTACTTCACCTAATCCGTAAATGCCCTGATTGGTATCGATCCGGATAATAGGGCATCGCATGGGAGCCCCCGCTACTTCTGCTATCCTCAAATCGGTAATGCGCAAATCGGAAGGGCTGGAATACCGATTTACTTTTTCGGTAGAACGGGCAAGGGTTTCCTCTATGGGGCTGAACATAAACGCGCCCAGCCCCAGGCCACCCAGTCCCACCTTTTGGAGAAAATCCCGCCTTGGTGGAATTTTATTTTCGGGCAAACCAGCCCTCACCGTTTCTGGTTTGTTTTTTGGCCTGTCCGGTAAGGAAAACCGGTCTTTGAATTTGGGGTTTTTACTTGGTTTCATGGTATTTTGGGTTTTGTGGTTGCTAATGATTTATTCAAAAAAGGGTACATCTTTCACGGCATATTTTTTCATACCTTCTTCATTGATCTCCACTCCTATTCCGGGCTTTTCAGATAAGGTAATGAATCCATTTTCCGTTCTGGGACCGTCATAAGTCACTATATCTTGCCATAGCTGATCGGTGTCCATATAGATCTGCCATTCCATAATTTGAAAATTGGGAACCGAAGCACATACATGGCAGGAAGCCATGGCTCCTAAAAACGAGGCCACCATATGCGGGCTAAAAGGCACGTAATACAGGTTGGATAAATTAGCGATTCGCTGAGCCTCTCCAAGGCCTCCTGCTTTTTGGATATCCGGCATGATAATATCCACTCCCCCCTGACTGAGTAGATTCACAAAACCATAAGCCAGGTATATATTTTCACCAGTACAAATAGGTGTGGAAGTTTGTTGGGTAAGCTTCTGATAAAGATCCTGATTATCGGCCGGAATGGGTTCCTCCAACCACATCAAATCCAGATCCTCGTACATTCTGGCCATTTTCACACCCGTGATAAAATCATACCGCCCATGCATGTCCACACAAATATCAATGTTGGGGCCTACCTCCTCCCGTACTGCCGCTATGGCCTGATACATGCGATCAATCTCCATGGGACTGGCCGTCCAGTTAAACCGGTCATATTTATTGGGATCCCTGCCATCATCCACATCAAATTTGACGGCCGTATAGCCTCGGTCCACCGCTCCCCTGGCTGCCTGTGCGTAATCTTCCGGGCTGGGATTAGTTGCCGTATAGAGGGCTGTATCGCAGTATACCCGTATTTTGTCACGAAACTTACCTCCCAAAAGTTGGTAAACCGGAACGCCGAAAACCTTTCCTGTAATGTCCCAAAGGGCGGTTTCAATGGCTGTAAGAACGGCCACGAACACGCCGGATTGCGCTCCTCCAAAAAAGGCTCCCTTTCGCAGTTGCTCGGCCAGGCGGTTTGGGTTTAGTGGATTTTGCCCCTTGATCTGGTTTCCCAGGCGCTTGACCAGGTGATAGGTTCCGTGGATGGCATCCACTCCTTCCCCACATCCCCATACGTCTTGATTGGTATAGACTTTTACATACAGTGCCCCTCTCACAAACCCACATTTCACATCCGTAATTTTCAAGTCGGAAGGGTTGGAGGCCTGAGGCATGGTTTCAACGGCAGCAGCCAGCCCAGAGCCAAAATTGGCAAAAAAGGCACTGCCTGTCAGGCCCGCCAGGGCCGTTTTGGATAAAAAAGACCTTCGGTCGACATTTTTTTTCATATATAAGTCATTTTGGGTTGGTTCATTTTGTTAATTGATTGACAATCCCTGAAAATTTCAGCGCTAAAGGCTGCTTTTTCTACCAGGTTCTGTTTTTCAAAATTTCCTGAATTTGCTCCCTGGATACCGGCAATTCATCCATATGATCGTTGAGCCATTGAGAAAAGTCCTTTTCTATTTCATCGGCCCACCGGGTATCTATCTGCCCGGCTGTGTACACGCCATCCCGTATTCGTTGATGACCAAACATGTCCCGAAGCCGGACGATCTCAGAGGTTAATACGACTTTTTCTGCCAGGTGAGGCGGAATAAAGGAAACCGCACCATCTCTTCCCAACACCACGTCCCCCGCCATCACCGTAACTTGCCTGATTTTAGTAGGCGTATTGATACCTACCAACATGGTATTCAAATCTCCGGATTGATTGTGATGGGATGGGTGGTAGCTTGTAAAGTAGGAAGTAAAGCCGCCAATTTCCTTCAGCCCATTGATATCACGTACGGCACCATCGTACACAATGCCATTGCCGGAATTGGCGTAAATCGCATTTCCTACGTTATCACCAATGGTAGGTCCACCAATGTGTAGGCCAAATTGGTCTGCCACGTACACATCTTCCGGCACCAGCAGGTCTACGGGCCAGGCATTTTGACCCTTCTTTCCTTCTGCTTTGCCCCTTTTATCGATGGCACCGTGAATATCCGGTCTGCCAGGCATGAACGTAGCCGTCAACGCCCTGCCAATCAGGATAGAATCCGGATTGATCGTCTCCCAACCCTCCGCATATTGGTAGTTATAACCTTCATTTTTCATCACCGCCCAGGCTTCCTCATGGGTTACTTCTTTCATTCGTTCTAAAATGGAATCCGGTACCTTGGGTCGCCCATCCTCAAACCGCTCTCCGGTCCATTCTGGCGTTAAAAACAACATTTGCTCTTTGCTAATCTGCTGGGCCTGACTCTGGCTCAAAAACAACGCAAACGTAATAAGGGTACCAAACCCTCTGAATAAGTAAAATCTTCTCATTAATGTATCGTCAATTGTTTCAAAAACATATAGTTGCGTCTTACCAACGGACTTTTTGAAAAGTCCAGCCGGGATGCACCTTCTGCATTTCTGTTTGGTCGTCCCGTTTCTTCAGACCACAGTCCAGGTAGTTTTGATGCAGTTTTTGCAGGGATTCCCTGTCCAGCTCCACGCCCAATCCCGGGCCGGAAGGAACGGCAACAGCACCATTTTCAAAATCAAAACGCCCGCCCTTTATTACTTCCTCGGATTGCCAGGGATAATGCGTGTCCAGTGCGTACCGTAGGTTTGGGAGGGCTGCCCCTAAATGCACCATGGCCGCGAGGGAAATTCCCAGGTGACTATTCGAATGCATGGACAAATCCCTGCCGAAAACATAGCAAATCTTGGCAAGTTCCATGGATGCCTTTAATCCTCCCCAGAAATGATGGTCACTCAAGATGATATCTTCCGAACCCATTTGGATGGACGAGGGAATTTCATCAAAGGAAGTGGTGCACATATTGGTGGCCAGGGGTGTTTTAATCTGTCCTCTGAGCCAGGCCATATTTTCCTGTCCTCTAACCGGGTCTTCCAGGTACTCCAGAATGGGCTCCATTTCCTTGCCGAATTTCAAGGCAGTTTCGAGTTTCCAAATGGCATTGGGATCAAAACGTAAGGGAGCTGATTTCCCAAATTCCTGATAAAGTGCCTGCATACAAGCCACTTCCAACTCGGGTTCAAACGCTCCCCCTTTGAGCTTGATGGATTGGAACCCAAATTCCTGACACATGGCAATGGCCTGATCTACGATTCCTTCCGGATCAATAGCCGCCTCCTGCCTCGCGGCATCCCAGTCCCGGGCAGTAGGGTCTTTGGAAAAACCCCAGGAACCTCCAGCTCCCTCGTACTTGAAGAACAGATAGGCAGCAAAGGGCACCGCATCCCGCATTCTTCCGCCCAGCAGGTCCACCACCGGGCGGTTTACCAATTTGCCGATGCAGTCCAAACAGGCCACTTCCAAAGAAGAAAATACATGGACCAGCTTGCGTTGGTCCCAGGGTGCGTCTCCGCGGTCTACACTGGAATCCTTTCCAAAATACGCCTCCAACTCGCGTTGGAATTGATTCAATTGGTATACGTCTTTTCCAATGATCAATTTGGAGGCTTCCTCCAGGGCCTGATTGGTGGCCTCATTACCGGGAATTTCACTGATCCCGGTTACACCATCTTCCGTTTCCAATTCCACAATGGTTCGTAAGGCATAAGGCGCATGCAATCCGGCAGCATTGAGCAAGGGTGGATCCTGGATGGCAATAGGTGTGATGTGCATGGACCGAATCCGCGGACCTCTGCCTGAAATGGTATGCATCATGGCTGTATTACTTTTTGTCGAGGAAGATCACTCAATGTCGCTCATTTTTTCCATCAGCAATGCCAATGAACTGTGGTCTTTTTCATCCCATCCAGCAGCCAAAACCGCATCCATTTGGCTCGCTACCAACGCTGAGCCGTAAAGGGGTACCTTAAATTCCTTGCCAGCCATCAGGGCAATGTTCATGTCCTTTCGGTGGAGTTTGATTTTAAATCCAGGTTCGAAGTTCCGGTCAATGATTCGCTGACCATGTAAGTCCAGTATTCGGCTTTGGGCAAAGCCACCCAATAAAGCTTCTCTCATTTTTTCCAGATTCACTCCTGCCTTTTTGGCCAGGGCAAAGGATTCGGCCACGGCCTGGATGGTGATCCCTACAATCATTTGATTGCAGGCCTTTGTCATTTGTCCGGCTCCGGCTTCTCCTATCAGCACGGCACTTTTACCCATGATTTCAAATAAGGGCTTTACCTGATCAAAGGCCTGCTGGGCACCGCCCACCATGATGGAGAGGTTTCCGGATTCAGCACCAACCTGACCTCCGGAGACCGGCGCATCCAGCGCGGCTACTCCCTTCTCCTCCATGGCAACCGCCACCTCTCTCGCCGTGGAAGGCGCAATGGTGGACATATCTACAAAAATACTCCCCGACCGGATGCCTGCCAGCACCCCGTCCGTTCCAAATACAACTTCATTCACTTCGGGTGAATCCGGGAGCATGGTGATCACTATTTCTGAATTTGCTGCCAGTTCTTTACAAGTGGAATAGGCCTTGGCACCTTTTTGAGTCAGGTCGCCAGCGGATTTGTTGGATTCCAGTACCAGCAATTCATAGCCAGCATTCACTAAATTGATGGCCATGGGTTTTCCCATAATTCCCAAGCCTATAAATCCTACTTTTTTCATAATAATTAATGGTTTATTATTCCTAAAACTTATTCATCTTCACAACTATATGCCCCTATCAAGCTTCGTCTTTCAACGCTTGCAGCATTCCGATAATATGGCCGTAAGCAAATGCGAAGGCTTGCAGACCGGCTCCCTCTGCCTCGTGCTGAGGAACGTGATCCGGCATCACCATACCGTCAAACTCCACATCCCGTAATGCCCGCATCACATGAAAGAAATTCATTTCTCCATTATCTGGATAAACTTCCTGAAAATTATTGAAATTTCCTTTAATATTCCTCAAGTGAATATTGAAGATTTGTTTTCTTTTCCCCACCCAATCAATGATCGGAAAAATCTCATTTTTCGGATCCCGAAGCCCTTCTGCAATGGAACCGATACAGAAATTAAAGCCATGATAAGGACTATCGTACAACTGGGCAAATCGTTTGATCCCCTCAAAAACTTCAGGGCTGTTCCAACGCATGATGCCATTATAGGCATCCGGAACCGGTGGATCGGCGATGTGATTCCCCAATTTAACCTGATATTCCTCCGCTACAGGTATAATTCTATCCAAAAGATACGTAATTCTTTCGAAAACTTCATCCGCATCTGCCCTGCCTGCTTTGGTTAATTGCTGTTCCCGCTGTAAGGCTTCCTGGTAATTCCAGGTACTGTAGGAAGCATTTCCTCTCATGGGATCAATCGTCCTTCCCGTACGCAAAACAGGCAATATGGTGGTATTGTAATTCAGTAATTTCACTCCTGTTTTTGCGGCCACTTCTATCATTTGCTGCACCATCTCTATTTCCCGGTCCCTTTCGGGGCTTTTTCCCATCATGATATGGGGAATGATTACCCGGTCGATTCCAGCAGATGATAAGGGAAGGTGATAGGCATCGAGGTGGATGCCGTATTTTTCGCAGGCCTCCCGTTTCTTTAAAGAATCTTCCAGGTCCCAACCCTTGCCCTCAATGAATTTCGGCATGCCTCCATCCAAATGGTATACCCCATGACGCGCCTTGAAAGCCAGGTTTTCCTCGGAGGTCCCTCCGGATTGACAGCCTACCTTCATCAATATCTCCTTTCGCGGAGCGGCCGAATTTTTACGTTGCTTTTCGGATTTATTCTGTGATCCGAATGCCATCGAAGCGCTTGCAAAAGCACCGGCTGTTCCGGAAGCAAGGACTTTTACAAAATTTCTTCTTTGTAGATTTCTCAGGATATTTTTCATAGCTCAATTGGGTTTATTTCATTCAATTTATACCAACGGGAAGAGCCTGGCCGCAACCATAATCGTGATCAAGCCTACCAGTCCCATAATTGTCAACAAAGGCGAAAAGGTTTTTAAAGCTTCCTTTTCAGTTAAGTTACTCATCTTACACACGATCCAAAAACCACTGTCATTCATCCAGGGAATGAGTTTGGATCCACAAGCAATCGAAAGTCCCAGGTAAAGGTGATGGTAATCCAGGCCCGCGGTAGACATTCCGGATAGAATCCCGGAAGCGGTGATCATGGCCACTGTGGCCGAACCCTGGGCGGTTCTCACCAAAGCGGTAATAAAAAAGGCCAGCGGAATCAATGCCATCTGGTACCCCTGGGTCAGGCTGGCAATTTTCAAACTAATCCCGGTTTGCTGAAGCATGGCTCCAAATGCACCCCCAGCTGCCGTTATCAGAATAATCACTCCACCGCTGGTCAAGGCTGCCTGAACCGCTCCTTTCATTTCACCACCTTCCCTGCTACGCCGAATAAAGAGCGTCAACAAGGCAGCCAATGCACCCAGGATCAAAGCCATGTTTTTTTCTCCTAAAAAATGAATGCTATCCACAAAAGCAGAGGCACTTTCTCCCGGATTGATTCCCCAGAAAGTACTGATAGAAGCACTTCCGGTGATGAGCAGCAAGGGAACCAAAATCGGTGAGGCCGCCAGCCCCAGGGAGGGCAATTGGGATTTTGGTGTATCCGCCAGGGATTTGATTTCACTTAAGGGGGCATCCAGCGAGTCCCGCAGGGGTATCTCGTTCCTTTTATTAGCCCAGACGGCAAAAACGTATCCCGCAACAATGGTCACCAATCCAACCAGAAAACCTCCCACCATCATCATACCGATGGGAATGTTCATTTCGGCAATAAGAAACAGGGGGCCGGGGGTTGGTGGAACCAGGGAGTTGGCCATGGCAGCTCCTGCCGTAATGCAAAGCACCAACAGGAGGTAGCTTTTCTTCAGTCTCATGGCCATGGCTTTGGCCAGGGGGATCATGAGGTAAAAAACCGTATCGAAAAAGACCGGGATTCCCAGAAAGAAACTACCGCTCAAAAAAGCCAAAGGCGCATTTTTTTCACCAGTAAGTCCCAGAATGGATCGTACAATTCGCTCTGCTGCCCCACTCATGAGCATGGATTTTCCAATAATGGCAGCCATGGCGATCAATATTCCAATTTTACCGACGGTACTGCCAAAGGCATCCGCTATCCTTTCTCCAATAGAAGTATCGGCCAAGACGTTAGCAGCAGATTCGGATTGCCCTTTGCTAATGGCAAATTCCCGGATAGCCTCTGCAGGCGTCATCCAGGCTACCACCAATGCTGCCAGCAGCAGGGCAATAAACGGATTGAGTTTTCCCCCAATTATCCCCCCAACCACCATCAGCATTCCTATCAGCAAAATGATAAAAGGATCCTGCATCATGTGTCGGACGTTTTCAATTGGCTTAATTTGCGTTGCAATTCACGGGCTCCTGAAGCCACAAAGGTGGCATCCGATCCACAGGCGATCAACTGTATTCCCAAGTCCTGATACTTCTTGAAATCGTTTGGATCAAAGATCAAAATGCCCACCGCCTTGGAAGCATTTTGAGCGGCGGTAACAATCCGGTCCACCGCTTCTATAAACAAAGGATGGTTCAGGTCCCCATCTATTCCCAAGGCCACGGTAAGGTCAGCCGGACCGATAAAGAGCACATCCACTCCCGGAGTCGCTGCTATCTCATCAAGTTCTTCCAATGCCTCTGCCGTTTCGATTTGGATGATCCCAACCAAAGCGTCGCTGGTACCGGATTTGTACTTATCAAAATCCTTCCCAAACCCGGTAGCGCGGACCATTTTGGCCACTCCGCGAATGCCTATCGGAGGGTAGTGAATCCCTTTAACGGCTTTTTGGGCCTCTTCTGCTGTAAAAATCCTGGGACACATCACCCCTTCTGCCCCCAGGTCCAGGACGCGATGAATCCGTTCTTTCTGGTAGCTTTCTACCCGTACAATGGTGGCTGCCGCCGTGTGTTCGAGTGCCTGGAGCTGATGCAGCAGGTCCTTTGGTTCTCCTGCACCATGCTCCAGATCTATCAGCACCCAGTCAAATCCCGATAAACCTACAATTTCGGCCGTAATGGAACTCCCTAAATTTAACCAGCAACCAATTAATGTTTCTCCGGATTTTAAACGCTTTTTTAAATGTTTCATCAAATATGAAAGGTTGGTTATTTGGAAAGATGTACTAAAGTTAGAATTTTATAAACAAAATCCTAGGGTACATCCCACCAAACCCGGGTGTCCAAAACATCCGGACCCATTCGGCTGGTCGCTTGGTCCACATTTTCCCTATTTACCGTTAGCTCTGAATCGGGGTAGGTAAGTCTCCTGATGAAGTCCTCATTTTGCAAATCACTTCCCGGATAGGGATTGGGATTCACTATCGGAAATCCGCTGCGTCTAAAATTTGCCCAGGTTTCCGGTCCGATAAGGAAGGAAGACACCCAATATTGGGTATTTATCAGCTCCAGTTCTTTACCCGTTTCGAGCGGATGATTTTGAAGGTATTCCTCAATGGCTTCCGGTGCGATCTCCGTATCATTTGGCCAATGCGCCATTTGCTCCATGTGCGCGCGGATCCCATCCTGATACAATTGTTCGGCATCTCCGGAAACCCAGCCTCTGGCAACTGCCTCCGCCCACAGCAAGAGCGTCTGAGAATAGGTAACCAGGAAATTCGGGGCTTCCGGATTGCCCAACCGGGTTCGGTCCAATTGGCTATAGCTAAACAAACTGGCCAATCCGGCCGCTTCCGCCACCGGAATAATGGTCGTATTGTCGTAACCCTGAGGCATTCCAATTTGATCATCCGGGGTCCGGTTAGCATTGGCTTCGATTTGTTCTCCCCCACTCAATGCTCCCACGTACCGGACGGCTATGGATGCAAGCCTGGGGTCGTTATTGCTTTGCAGAAAGTTGACAAAATCTTCATCCAGGTAATAAAATGGCGCCTGCCCCCCATTCAGGTTGGTTCCCACATTATTCCGGTAATCTGCATTATGGCGGACCAGGGCATTATCTTCATTGGATTGCATCAGCCCTCCATTGATGGCCTTTGTGGCATATTCCTGAGCTGTGGAAGGACTGACTTTTACCAGCCGCATGGCTGCCCGCAACAGCAGGGAATTACCCAAACGCTTCCATTGGCCGATATTTCCGCTGTAGAGAATCTCCTGATTGATGGGATCCTTGCTTTCATCCAAACCCTGAACAGCCATCTCCAAATCATTTAAAATATTGGAATAAATAGCCTCTTGGGAATCATACTTGGGAAATACCGTTCCTTCTATATATCCCAAACCAGCCTCTGAATAGGGTACATCACCATACGTATCGGTCAACATCATAAACGTATGAGCCTTCCAGATGCGCATGATGTTGTAAAGGTTCGTCCGCTCCGTGTCCGCACCCAGGTTTTCCAACCCGTCGATTAAATTTTTGGCGATCGTTCGGTAACCGTTCTGCCAATTCCCCTGCGTCGCGGATCGGTTGTCCTGGTTTAGGTTACCCCCGGTGCCGACTCCCTGAAAAGGAGTTATCATTTGCTTTACAATGGTTGTTTCGTAGGTAAGGTTATTGTAACCGGGAGAACTGGATATTATGGCTTGATTTAATTGAAAAACCGGATCAATAGAGGTAAGACGCACGGGATTGGTATTCATTTCGTCGAATCCTTCATCGCAGGAGGCCAGGAAAAAGGACCCCATCAACCCCAGAAACAGATATATATTTATTGCATTTTTCATTTCAGTTAATTTTAATGGTGTAATCAATGATTCAATGGACGATTAAAACTTCACATTAAGGTTAAATCCGATACTTCTGGTAACCGGCAGGCCGGTGGCTTCAAGACCAGCCCGATTGTCGGAGATAATCCCATTTTGGTCCGGATGGATATGAGGCACCCATTTTTTGAGGACGGCTACGTTGTTGGAAACCAGATTTAACCGTAATCCCCTGATAAAATTGTTTTCCGAGACCAGTGATGTGAAATCGTAGCCCAGGGTAAGCTGTCGGAGCTGCCAGGAACCCGCGTTAAAGACTGACTGTTCTGACATGCGACCAGAGCGTATGGTCTCGTAGTAGGTTTGGACCGGAGCTTGGGCCGTATTTATTTCTCCATTGGGATTTACACCGTCTCCCACCACAAAACCCTGTTCCCTGCCTTCCAGCGTGGCTTTGTCCAGGCCATGCCGATAGGCATTGGTATGCGTTCCCGAAATCAAATTGTGCCCTAGCTTGTAGTCAATCAGGAAAGAAAAACTTAAATTTTTATAGGAAAAACTATTTGTAAATCCTCCGACCCAAATAGGAATGGCCGTTCCAAAATTCAGTTGTTCGTTAGATCGAAGCGGTCGACCATTATTCGGATCGAATACCTGGCGGCCTTGTTCGTCCCGGAGGTAACCCCAGCCATACAATTGGGCCATCGGTTTCCCTACCTCTTGCCTTACTTCACCGTGGAACTCGGCAGTACCTACTGTGATGAACGTTCCATCTACGTCGTCTCCCAAACTCAACACCTTGGATTGATTATAGGAAGCATTGGCACTGAAATTCCAATTGAAATTATTGCTGATCACTGGTGAGATGGCGGCAAACATTTCCACCCCTTTGTTTTCACTTTCTCCCACATTGATTAATTGATTGAGGTAACCGGAGCCGTCGGAAATCTGCGCCTGAAGGATTTGATCCGAGGATAGCTTGTCATAATAGGAAACTTCAAACCGGAGGTTATCAAAAAGGGTCATTTCCAGTCCAATTTCTTTTTCAGTTACCCTCATGGGCCGTAGGTCGTCATTGGGAACGACTGATCCGCTGATAGCCCCTACCGGCTGGGCGATACCATCGGAATTGGGAAACTGCTGCTGATTGATATTATAGAATAGATTATTGGCATAGGGTTGCACATCGGTATCGCTTCCGACTTCCGCATAAGCTACCCTGACTTTGCCAAATGAAATCCAGTTGGGAAGATTAGCAAAGGCCTGTGAAAAAACGAAGCTACCGGTAATGGAAGGATAGAGAATGCTTCTGTTTGCCGGAGAAAGGGTAGAAAACCAATCGTTTCTAACGGTACCATTCAGGTATATATAGCCCTTGTGAGACAATTCGGTACTGGCGTACAATGAATTTACCTGCCGTTCCGAGAGGGTGTAATTCGTAGTGATCTTACTGGAGTTTCCGATCGTGTACAGGCCACGGGTATAGAAATTCTCACCTAAAAGGGTATTTACATCCAGCCTCCTATACATCTGATTTCCTCCCAGATTGACCCGTAAACCAAAGTCTCCGAAGGTTTTATCCAAACCCAATAAAAAATCGGCATTTACTTCCCGGAAGCGTCTCAAATCCCGAACGAACTGGCCGTTTACGAATCCGGGAGGCGGGGAAGATTGCCTTCGGGATCCGGTAGGTAAATTGTATTCGGAATCCCTGGAGAAAAAGTCTTGCCCAAACCGCCCCTGAACATAGAGCCAGTCCGTCAGATCATATCTCGCTGTAATGTTGCCATAAACCCTGTCCCGAACATTGTTTTCAAAACGGGAAAGAGCAAAGTAAGGATTGGTACGGTTGGTAAACCGGGAATACGGGAATTCATCTCCGTTTTCATCGAAGGCATATTCCTCCAATAGGTCCATGGGCATGGAAGTAGCGAGGGTATATATTACCACAGGGCTAAAGTCCTGCTCGGCAATATTCGGAGGATTGATCCGGTCTTCCTTTGAATAGTTGATATTACCGGAAACGGTCAATTTTTTGATATTCTGGGTAAAGCCCAGATTGATCGTTTTCCGGTTGTAATTGGAGCCGGGAAGTATCGCTTTGCTGTCCATATTGGCAACTGATAGGCTAAAACCACCATTTGGCCCTCCAGAGGAGAGGGTAATGGTATTCGAGAAAGTAGATCCATCACGGTAATAATCCCTGACTTTATTAGGCTGGGGTTCATAGGGTACTTCTATGCCATCAAACAAAATTTGGGTCATTCCAGGCTCGAATTTCTCACCAAAACTCCATACTCCCGATACGGGTCTTGGGGAATTGGGCCGTACTCCCCCTTCGCCTTGCCCGTATTCGTATTGGTAATCCGTAAAATCCAATGGCGTATCGTGCGTGTAATTGGAATTGAGTTCCACTTGAATTCCCGATCCGGTAGCCCTGTTTCTGGTGGTTATCATGATGACCCCATCCTTTGCTCTGGCCCCATATAACGCCGAAGCAGCAGCCCCCTTTAAGACCGACATGGAGGTAATGTCGTCCGGGTTGATACTGCTCAATCCATCGCCGCTATCCGATTTACGATTGCTACCTACCTCCGAAACATCCCCACTTACACCAAAATTAGTATTGTCAATCGGAACCCCATTGACAACAATCAAGGGGGAATTATTTCCTCCAAAAGAGGAAAC
>JAWLFL010000048.1:0-23246 GCA_041685605.1 Cyclobacterium sp.
AAGATGGCCATGAGGTGGACAAAAAGCCAGGTCAGCCAGGCCAGTAATCCCTGAAACTTGACGAAGGGCAATTCCACCACGGCGAGTTTTCTTCCTATGGTGGCCATGCTTCCGAGATCCTTGTAGCGAAACGGTTTCTCTGGTTTGGCGTTTAGTTTGGCAAGGAAGTTAGTTCCAAGGTTTTTGGCCTGCTGTATGGCTACCTGTGCCACCTGTGGGTGACCTTTGGGGTAATCCTCCATGACCTGCAGGCAGCCATCACCCAGCACGTAGATATTTTCACTGCTGTGAAGCCGGTTAAACTCATCGACCAGTAGGCGTCCCCCTTTTGCTTTTTGATCAGCCGTAATGCCCTCTATGAAGTTGGGGGCAATTCCCGCAGCCCAGAGCAGGGTATGGGTTTGAAAACGGGTTTCCCCTTTGATGATTACATCCAGGCCGTCGTAGTCCTCTACAGCAGTATCCAACAATACTTCCACTTGAAGTTTTTCCAGATAGGTTTTAGCCTTGTCGCCAGAGGTTGCGCTCATGCCTGCCAAAAGCGATGGTCCCATTTCTACCAAAACCACCTTCATATTATCGAAATTGAGCTGTGGGTAATCCTTGGGGAATACCTTATTGCGCAATTCTGCTACCGCTCCTGCCAGCTCCACACCGGTAGGACCTCCGCCCACGATCACCACGTTCATCAGGGCTTTTCTTTTGGATGCGTCCGCTATGGTGATGGCCCTTTCGTAATTGGAGATGATTTTATTCCGGATAAACAGCGCTTCGGAGACGGATTTCATGGGAATGCTGTTTTTCA
Source organism: Cyclobacterium sp. (assembly GCA_041685605.1). Classification (GTDB taxonomy): domain Bacteria; phylum Bacteroidota; class Bacteroidia; order Cytophagales; family Cyclobacteriaceae; genus Cyclobacterium. The sequence goes on from JAWLFL010000048.1 coordinate 806, forward strand.
TGATGTTTTCCATGCCGAAATAATTGGTGTCGGCACCCATTGCCAGGACCAGGTAATCATAGTCAATAAACCCGATGTCTGTGTGCAGCCTGTTTTGCTGCTGGTCTATGCGTTTGGCTCCTCCCATTCTAAAGGTTACATTCGGGGTGTCGTGAAATGCCTTCCGCAAAGGGAAGGAAATAGCACTAGGTTCCAGCCCAGCCGTAGCTACCTGATAGAAAAGGGGTTGGAACTGATAGTAATTGTTTTTGTCGAGCAGGATAACCTGATACCGTTTATTTCGCAAGGTCCTGGCAAGTTTTAGCCCGGCAAAACCGGCTCCTACAATGACCACTATGGGGTAAGGTGATTGGGGAAGGTTTGGCAATGCTTGCTCCATCGTCGTGGGGTTTGTGGTGGTTAGGATATGCTGTTGATACGAATTTCAAGGTTAATAGGTTGAGGAATGGAGCCCTGACGGGAAGATATGTTTTGCTTTGTTTGAATTGGATAATAGTCCAAATGAAAAATTTATTTATTTTTACGAACCTGAAAAAATAAAATGGTATGGGAAGAGCATTTGAATTTAGAAAAGAAAGAAAATTCAAACGATGGAGTAAGATGTCCAAGGTGTTTACACGCCTGGGCAAAGAAATCGTGATGGCGGTAAAGGCAGGAGGGCCCGACCCGGCCAACAATGCTAAACTTCGGACCGTCATTCAGAATGCCAAAGGTGCTTCCATGCCTAAGGATCGAATTGAAGCGGCCATCAGCAGGGCAAGCAATAAGGACGAAAAAGACTACGAAGAAATTGTTTACGAAGGCTATGGTCCTCATGGGATTGCTGTCATTGTCGAAACTTCTACCGATAACCTCAACCGTACAGTAGCCAATATCCGGCATTATTTTACAAAGGCAGGCGGCTCATTGGGAACTTCGGGCTCCGTGAGTTTTATGTTTGAACGAAAGGCAGTATTTCGTTTTCCGAAAGATGAATGGGATCTGGAAGAATTGGAGCTCGAATTGATCGATTTTGGACTGGAGGACATAGACGAAAACGAAGGAGAAATTTTTGTCTATACGGCCTTTGAGGATTTTGGCAACATGCAAAAAGCACTGGAAGATAAAGCAATTGAAGTCATAAGTGCAGATATGCAACGTTTTCCCATGTCCACCACCGAAATTAGTGCTGAGCAAGAAGAAGATATCAACAAGATGATCGAGCGGATGGAAGAGGATGACGATGTAAATCAGGTCTACCACAACATGGCCTAAACCAAACGATTTCCAACCTTAAATCACCCAATGGCATTCCCTAAAAGAAGAAACTACCAGGAACAAAAAAGGCAAAAACTAGTTATCGTAGGAAGTAAAAATCCGGTAAAAATCAAAAGTACGGAAAACGCCTTTCAATCGCTTTTTGAAGATTATTTTATTGTAGAAGGTTTAAATGTGAACCCTAACGTAGGAGAGCAACCTCACGGCGACGTGGAAACCTATACCGGTGCCTATAATAGGGCCTTTGAGGCTAAAAAGGCGTTTCCCGAAGCAGATTATTGGGTGGGGATCGAAGGCGGAGTAGATGAAGTAGGGGAGCAAATGGTGGCCTTTGCCTGGATGGTAATCCTGGATGGAAGTAACCAAATTGGAAAGGCCAAAACCGGAACCTTCTTCCTTCCGGAAGTAATATCAAAGCTGGTTCGCGAAGGAATGGAGCTGGGAGAAGCCGATGACCGGGTTTTTCAACAGACCCATTCCAAACAAGGCAACGGAGCCGTAGGCATCCTGACCAATGGGGTGGTTAACCGGCTGGAATACTACCAACAGGCGGTAATCTTGGCTTTGATTCCCTTTGCGCAAAAGAATTTGTATTAAAGACCGTCAATGGATCATAGAGATAATCAATTGGAAATTGAAAGTAATAGTCATTACCTTTGCCGCTTCATTAAGCTAAAACAGAAAAAAATATGTTACAGGAATTAACAACAGATAATTTATCAGACGTCATTCAGGACAACGAAAAGGTAGTGGTTCAGTATGGGGCTACCTGGTGTGGCAACTGCCGAATTATGAAACCAAAAATGAAACGACTGAGCAAATCCTATGAAGGGGTCACTTTTCTATACGTGGATGCCGAAAAATTACCTGAATCGAGGAAACTGGCGCAGGTGACCAATTTACCCACGTTTGCGGTATTCAGTAAAGGAGCGATTGTGAATCAGGTACAGACAAATAAAGAAGAAGTCCTTAAAACACTAATTCATGAGATTACCAATAATTAAGCACATATTACAATTTATCGAAGAAAACGACGAAGATTGGGTAGTGGAAACCATTGAACTGTTGGAATCCATGACGGAGATTAGCACGCTTAAGGACGAGGAATTGGATGTCTTAGGGGAGTTGCTTTCGAATCTCTCAGGAACCCTGGAGGTTAACCAGATGATTAAAGATGGAGCCGATAAAAAGGAGGCCATGAATACCTTTATGAAACGCGTGGTAGGCTCCATTGATAAGTAAATGCACTTTGAAAATGTAGAAAAGTTGTTTATCACCCTAAATTAAATCTGCTACTACGAAGTGTGAGGCATGTCCGATGGGCATGCCTTTTTTTCTACCTTATCCTGCGGGAACTACCAATGACTATTCGACAGAGGCCGTTGGTGCAATGGAGCTACTTTTCATCAAGACCAATGGTTCTTTAAATTTACTTGAGATAATGTTTATCATGTATTTTAAGTCTGGATAATCTATTGCCTCAATGATATGGTTATTGACACTTATCACGGCATTAACAGATGCGATATTTCCTATGACATTAACCACAAAATTGAAAGTGATTGCGCCACCTGGAAGAGCTATGGAGGTATTTTCCGGGAAATCATCCAGGATGTACCCTTCAGGAATTTCAATTTTTGCAGCGTACCGATCTGTGAACGTATAGTTAAAATCTATGGGAAATGCCCGAGTGGAACTTATAAACGGATTATAATTTGGTAAATATTAACTCTCCTGTTAATTTTTGTTGAATGGTTTTTATTAATTCTTTCTCGTCTTCCTCAGTAAGTGAGGAAGGTTTTTTAATTTCTACATGTTTTGTTATAACGATATCTTTTTCTCCAATTTGAATGAAAACGTTTAAGTCATAGGTTTTCTCTTGTATGCTGATATTATCCGGGATGGATTCGATGGCTAATATCCGATGCTTTCTAATGGTAACTTCCTCCTCATATACACCTGACGGATTTCCTGACTCATGGCTCCAATTTAACCATGAAAGCGGGAGGAATACTCTTTTACCAGTATTTCTAAAGTACCTTAAAACAATACCTGAAAATTGGAGCGACGTTGAGATCTTTTGCCATTGAATAGTATTGTCCAGAAGCAATTCATTTATAACCAACCCATTATTTCCAATTTGTGCACTAAAGACATTATAAACCTCCTGCTCCTTTTTATCGAAGGTTTTCATGATTATGGTTTCTGCTGGAAATCCATGATAGCTTATTGCTCCGTCAATTTGTGCATTGCCATCCTCACGTAGAATGATGGAGGCATTGATTTTGGTTCTATTAAAATCAGGCTCCGAATAAGCAGGCGTATGGTCAATTTCTCCCCCCTCGGGAGTTATTACCAATACGTTTCTATTTTTAGTAAATGAGCCCAAAAAACCGGCGGGGAGCTGACTAGAAGTGCATTCCAACCAATATTTCTCTTGGCCTAAGCGTACTCTTAAAATAGCGTGATTGAATTGATTTGAAGGAAAATGCTGATCAAATGTGGCATCATCGCCTGCCCTAACCAACGTGTAATCCGCGCTTATTCCCACTTCGTCCAGCATCGCCTGCATGAATAAGGTTAGTCCTTTACAATCCCCGTATTTCTTCGAAAGGACTTCCTCACTTGGCATGGGCCTCCAACCGCCTAACCCGAGTTGGATACTCACATAGCGGTAATTTTTTTGAAGGTATTGATATAAAATCTGAATTTTTTCTTTTTCGTTTACGGCATCTTTTACCATGTTCTGAATTTCCTTCCTGAATGACTCAGGTAGTTCGGATCTTCCCTGGTTCAGTTGGTAAAACCATAAGCCAAAACTTTTCCAGGTACCCATGTCGGCTTCAAACCCATCCATGCCAAACTTTACTGGTGCAAGTGTTATTCTCGTGAGGGATGATTCTTCTGTATCCATATCAGAAGGAGGTACATTGGCTACGGTCCAGGAAAGCGTTTGGGTTTCTCCATCGGATTCTTGGTTGAAATCGCCCTCGAATAGTTGGGACTTATGGCGAATTCCCAGGGCGGTGGGATAGTTAATTTCCAAACTTGCCGCCTCTACTTTTTGGAAATGATAATTTTGTGGATACCAGGTAGGGAAATAAAAATTTCCAGACTTCCTGATATTAACAGCCATTTCTACCCTTACAGGAAACGAGGATGGCTCCATATTAAAATATTTTAAAATAATGTCCTGGTAAATAGACCCATTATCAATTAAAGATCTCTCTTTAAGATCCTTCGATTTTATTTTTTTTATGACTTTGTCATTAATTGGATTAATTATCCGAACTTCAAAATGGTCAATCTCGGTAAACTGATCGATAATAAACTGATAAGAGGCATGGGATATCCCTTTTGCGTCGAATATGGTTGTAGCCTGGGTTATTTCAATTTCATAGGAGTAATCGTCCAATAAGGTAATTTTGTGCTGTTTTTTTACACTAGAATAAGTCGGTACAGGTATTGGCTTACCACTAACGATAATTGAAGGAATTATTAAATTAAAAAAAACACCGAAAATCAATAATTTGACCATGACTTGCGATAAGATGTATGGAAAAATAAAAAATGGTTTTTAAATTTTAAACCTGTTATAAATTAAATTATACACGCCAAAAATAACAGATATTTTTGTCAAATAAAATAACTCAATATTATTTTTAAAAATGAACTGAGAAATATAAATTTCGGTCATCGTAAAAATAGAAGCACTAATTGAAGTAGAAAAACACTTAGTTCTGAAAATTAACGTGTCACTTGCTCCAAAAAGGCCTTCAAGGCGACCCTCCAGTTGGGATCGGCATCCCAGCTGGTACCAATATACTGCTCGTTTCTTACCAAAAAGCGGATAAAATATTTAACCACCACCCGATCCGGCTGATCACTGCTGGCTGGGTCCAGGCCCATGCTTTGCATAAGGTCCGCTTCCCGGCCTTCCTGTTTCATAAGCAGAAACTGGACCCCATCCTGAATCAGTTCCTGATTGGATTTGGCTTCCGTCAGGAAGACTACGTCATAGGGATAATTGGCTTCAAATACCGATTCCATTCCTTCTCGTTCTGCCTGCTGTTCTGTGGCCACTTCTTGCTCCGGTTTTCCGTAAATATCATGCCGGAATGTGGTGAGAAATCCTTCGTTTCCTGCAGCTCCTGTGAGCAAGACACCCAATTTAAAGGCATCCAGATTTAGCGGGTTCTCGGCAAGGTACCCACTTTGGGCGGTGTTGTTTTCCATACCCGGGATGGGAGGATACTCGGGTACTTCGATTACCAGAAAATTTTCGCTGCGCCTTCCGTTGTTCAGGGCCTCGATTTGATTTTTCAATCCCTCCAGATTTTCGGCAGATCCGGACCAGTTTTCTCCGGGTGCGATGATGTTTCCATTGCCAGTAAAGGGAAATATATGGCTGTAAAATTGACCGTCATTTTTTCTTATCAGCAGGACAATATTTTCGACCAACCTTCGGGAAAAATAGGAAGCATAGCTGTTTTTAATGGCATCCGAGAGGATGGCTTCCTCCAATTCATAGTAGGCAATGGGATCCCCACCGGCGGCTATCAGCGAGGGGTGAAATTCCTCCGCCAGTTCTTTCCAGGAAAAAGAAGGACTTGCCGTGGTGGAGGCAGAAATAAAAACGACTGACTTTCCGCTTAGAAACTGACCCACCACTTCGTTTTGGCCGATGCTTTGCAGGGAGGTTGAAAAAAGCAGGCCTGCGATTAGGATATATTTCGTCAACAAAATCAAATCTACAAGTGAAAGTTTAGTATTTTCACGAATATACACAAGCCAACGTAAAATCTTCTGTTATGAAAACGATTACCCCGCTTATTTTATTACTTTTTTGGGCAGGTCCTTGGGTTGTTTCTGCTCAAAATATAGACCAAAATACCTTAATAGAAGATATCCGGATACTTTCTTCTGATGCGATGGAGGGAAGGGCTCCCATGACCGCAGGAAGTGAAAAGGCAAGGACTTATATTCGGGATCGTTTTGAATCCCTGGGGCTAAGCAGTCAGTTTCCAGATTTTTCCCAGCAGTTTATCTTGGATCCGGATCAGGGAGAAGAAGGAAAGGGAGTAAATGTATTGGGTTTTATACCCGGAACATCTACCTCCGAAATCATTCTGGTGCTGGCTCATTACGACCACCTGGGAAAGAAAGGTGAAGTAATTTATAACGGTGCTGATGACAATGCATCCGGTACGGCGGCTTTGTTGCAGATGGCATTTTATTTTGCAAAAAACAGCCCCCGGCATTCCATGATTTTTGTAGCTACGGATGCCGAGGAAAAGGGCCTGTTAGGAGCAAAAGCGCTGTTACGTGATTTCCCTTTTCCTCTGAAAGACATCAAACTGGTGGTGAACATGGACATGATTAGCAGGAGTGATGACCAAACACTTTATGCGGTTGGTACCCGATTTTACCCTCAATTTCGTTCCTTTTTAGAACGGGCAGCGGGTAGGTCCTCCATTAGGCTGGTACTGGGAAATGACGGTGGTCCCGGGGAAAAGGACTGGAGTAGGGCATCAGATCACGGGCCCTTTCATGAAAAAGGAGTGCCGTTCATCTATTTTGGCGTGGACGATCACAAAGATTACCATCAACCCAGCGATACCTTCGAAAATATACAACAGGAATTTTATACAGAAGCAAGCGAGCTCATTCTGGATACCCTTATGGGTATTGACCAAAGCATTACCGAATAAGGTAAGTGAGCCCTATCTGGCCAACAAAGGTGGTTTGATCTAATCCGGGCACGAAGTAAATTTCCGGATGGTTTTCCAGGTACCACTTGTAATTGAGGGTATTTACGTATTGAAATTTACCGGAAACCAGCAGGTTATCAAATCGCCATTCTGCTAAAAGAGACGGAACGATATCCACGTACTTTCTCCGCCAATCTTTGATTTCTTCAAAGCGCTTGTAATAAAAATCATTGTTGTGATTAATGTATTCCAATTCAAACCCCAAGCGGTTAAAACCTTTTACCCAGGCAGCATCGAGCGAAATCACGTTACTACCGGGGCCATAGCCAAACCCTAAAACCTGGCCCTTATGGGTGTACCCGTGCCTAAGGTGTGGATGGGTGTACCAGCTATTACGTGCCAGGATTACTTCTCGTACGGTCTGACCGGTTTGGGTCATTTCCATGCCGATCTGGAAAAATTCTTCCACCCTTTTCAAAGGAATCAGATTTGAAAACCCAAAGGAAAATGCCCTGTTTTTGTCTGGATTGATGAGGAAGTCATAGAGACTCCTGCTGTTTCCGTTGGAGCCGTATTCGCCGTAAAATTCAAAATGACCACTGCTATCCATCCATCTCAAATAACCGGCACTTAATTGGTTTCTTTGGTCCACATTGGGTTTCGAGATGCTTTCAGGCCCTTTTTCCCCATTAAAAACAGGTAGGTAATCGGACAGTTGGTCCATGTCAGTATGGTACATCTGCGAAACGGAGCTAAAGCCCAGAAACAAGCCTGGAAGCCATTTTGGCTGGTAACTAAGCACCAGACCGGATAGGTAGCGCCAGTCTTCGTCTGGCCTTTTGGGGACATACAGGGGCGTACTGGCAAAAACATAGTTAGGGTGAGGAGGCTCGAATCCGGATGATTGTAGTTTGCCTGCGATGAGTTGACCTTCAAAACTGCCTATGGCTGTTTGGACAGGTTTTCGGGTGTTTACCGTCAGGTGGAGAAATCCCGGCGCGTGGTTACTCATCAGGAGGGAAGCTTTTCTTCCCGGACCCCACCAAAGGTTTTCATTGGATATCCCTACAGAAAATTCCCCGAGATTAAGTCGGATGCTGCTTTGTCCCAGTGATAGGTAGGTATAAGGGGATCCTCCGAAGCGTTCTGGTATGTCTGCGGTATTCAGCCACTCGTAATATTGTAACCAGGTACTTTCCCAATGGTCCAGCGGAAATCCCTGAAAATAGTCGTTGGTTGCATGTATTACTTCCGGTTGGAGTTGAATACTCAGCGGACCGTATTCAAAATAGACCCCGGCATTAATCAGGTATTGCATGCCTTTATTGGGGATCATGGGACCATCGTTGATTCCAAAACCATAAGCCCCATTAAACTGAGACTTCATCATCAGGGGAAGTAATTGAAACCTGCCCTTGTTGTCCTTGGTGCTGAAATTAAATTCTGATAGATCCTCATCTGTAAATGTTTCGTCCAGGTCCAGGCCATTGGATTTGTTAAATACCTCTGTGGGATACAAAGGCCGGATCATAAAACTACTGGTTTCGGAGAGGTTTCCCAGCAATTGCTGCCGGCGCATGTAATCTCCATATACCGGTAAATTCAAACTGATACTTTGACCAAGGACGGTAGGAATGCCTATCAACAAACCGAGAAACAGCAAAGCAGTCGTCAAGAAAAAAGGGAATAGTCGTTTTCTCATGTTTCCATTAGTTTAGGGTCATGGTGCTAACCTGAATCCTTGCGATGGACCAGCTTTCATCACAGACGGGATCTGCTGCATTTTCTTGTTTCAATTCATCTCCACAGACGATCTCCAATTCATTTTCGTCGTGGCGAATGATTTTGGTTATTTGGTACCTGCTGGTCCAGCCGATGTCATTGCTGTATTGACAGCGACCGGGTAGGTCACTGCTCACGGCTTCCGTTTTAGGTTCGTAAAACCGTGGGTAATTATCCGGGTAAGATTGGTACAGGCAATAGGTGGACTCACAGGGGCTGTTGGAAAAGGTGGTTTTCAATACCTGAATACCATCTAAATTCATGTACCAGAAATCGGGCCCCCCGACATTGTCCGGGTTTCCATCCCAACTGTCATGGAGCAGCAGGTCAATGGTCACTTTAATGGTATTGTGGGATGGTAAATCCGGTAGCGTCAGTAAGATTTCCTCGTTGTGGAAATACCCTAAAACCGTGTCCTCGTTAAAATCGTATAACCTTCCTTTCTCAAAGTAGAACAGGTCTGAATCCGAAAAATCGTTGTCATAGACCAATACCTCATCGGTCAAGGTGTCTTCACAAGAAAACAGGGAAGCGATCAAAAACAAAAAAAACGCTATTTTTGGTTTTTTTCTAACCGAATGGGATTTCATCAGGGATGTAGGTTTCAATGTTTTGGATTGACTTAGCATTCTGTGGAGCTTCCATTTTGGAAAACCCGACTATCTGGTGCGGACTAAATGACAAATAAACGAAAATATATGCAATTCTTCACCAGAAAGTGACCTAATCCACTGGGAATTCAGTCCAATACGTAAAGCCGTTTTACCCGCCTACCGATGCTGGTCAGGAGTTCATAAGGGATGGTTCCGATTTTTTCAGCCAGCTGTTGCAGGCTTGGGTCCTGTCCAAAAATAATTGCCTTATCGCCTTCCCTTACCCCCATCCCCGTAACGTCTACCATACACATGTCCATGCAAATGGTTCCCACGGTTGCTGCTTTTTTTCCGTTGATTAGTACGTAGGCGTTGCCATTGCTGAATCTGCGGTCGTATCCATCCGCATACCCTATGGCCAACGTGGCGATTTCTCCATCTTCCGCCATGACTCCCTTCCTGCCGTAGCCGATAGTCGTGCCTTTTTTTAGGGATTTGACCTGAGAGACCACGGTTTTTAGGGATACGGCAGGTTGCAGTTTTGCCTGCTCGTTTTGGCTTATTTCCACGCCAAACAGTCCAATTCCCAGCCTGACCATGTCCATACCAAACTCCGGATAACGAATAATCCCAGCCGAATTCAAAATATGGCAAAGGGGCTTGTAGGACAGTTTGTTCCTGATTTCCTGGCGCAATCGCTCAAATAATGCCAATTGTTCCCGGGAAAAGGCATCGTGGATAGCTTCATCCGCTGTGGCCAGGTGGGAAAACAAACCCGCCAGACGAATATTCGGATGGTCTTCCAGAAGGGTTATTGCTTCCTTTAGGTCCAGCTCTTCCAATCCCAGACGCCTCATTCCCGTGTCCAGTTCCAGGTGGATGGAAACGGGTTTTTTCGTAGCCAAAGCCAACGTTCTTAACGCATTAACCTCGTAAACCACCGGTTCTAGCTGATACTGAAGAAGCAGTTCAATATGGCGGGCACCGGAATTCATTACCATGATGGGTAAGCTCACCCCCTTTTTTCTTAGGTATACTCCCTCATCAGTATAGGCCACGGAGAGGTAATCAGCACCAATTTGCTGCAGGTAATTGCCAATTTCGGCAGAACCACTTCCATAAGCGAACGCCTTAACCATGACCATTACTTTGGTGCCGGGACTTACTTTTTGTTTGTAATAATTGAAATTATAACGAATGCTGTTGAGATTAATCTCCAGGACCGTTTCGTGTACCTGCGCTTCCAGGGAACTCACGATGCGTTCGAATTGAAAGGTCCGGGCGCCTTTTACCAAAATCAGGTCATCTTTTAAATTCAGCTCGGAAATGTTTTGCTGAAGGGTATCGGTATCCGGGTAAAACCTACTGTCAGAGGGAAAAATTTCTTGATAGGCTTCAAAGGTTTTCCCTACCCCCACAAACAGATCAATCCGATAGTGCTTTAGTAATCGGATGGTGTGTTCCAGGACCGCTTGCCGCTTTCCTTCCTGATGCATTTCCGATAGGATCAGTATTTTTCTTCCTTCGGGCTGACGCTGTTGGTTCATAAACTCCAGGGCGATTTCCAGTCCTGCAAGGTCATTGTTGTAGCTGTCGTCAACGATCTGGCAGCGTTGGATACCCTGTTTTACCGTTAGCCGCATATCGATCGCATGAAGCAGGTCCAGGCCCTTTTGTATGGAAGCTGCTGTCATTCCCAAAACAAGGGCGGAAACGATCACCTGCCGGATATTTTCAAGAGAGGCAGGATCCCGGAAGGAACTGGAAAAAGTGTAGGTGGTCAGGTCTTTACCGATCAAAAGGATTTTAGTGTGCCTCCCATCCGGCCGGAGGGCAAGGGTATAGTCCGCACCGGTTTGTTCAGACCAGCTGATCAACTGTTCCGAAGTAAAATGTTGCTCCAGATACCGATGAATTTTTGTGTGATCCTTTCGGTAAACGATATACTTACAGTGCGCAAGGAGCTGGCATTTTTCAGCAATTTTAGTTTCCAAATCCTCAAAATGCTCATCATGAGCACTTCCAATGCTGGTAAAAATCCCCAGGTCAGGTTGGATGATAGCCGCCAGTGATTGCATTTCATCCGGCTTGGAAATACCAGCTTCCAGCAGGGCTACCTGATGCTTGCTCTCGATTCCCAGGGCAGAAAGGGCGACCCCAATTTGACTATTGTAGCTTTTGGGGCTTTTCCACACCCTATAGTTAGCCGAGAGGACCTGAGACAACCATTCCTTGACGATCGTTTTGCCGTTACTTCCCGTAATTCCTGCCACCGGACCTGAAAATTTCTCCCGGTTAAACGTTGCCAGGGCTTGAAGGGCTTCCAGTGGAGCATCACAAAATAGCATATTGGATCCGCAAAGGCTTTCAATAAGTTCCGGCGAGTTGGCCTCGGTGGGCAAGATAAAGTTCCTGACATTATGTTGGTAGGCATCTTTGGCAAAATGCCAACCGCTGCTCCGGGTTCCTTCCAACGCTACAAAAAGCGTTTGAGTACCGTTTTGTATTTTTCTGGAATCAATGGACACCTGTTCTATCCGATCAGCAGCGGTTCCTTTTAAAAAATAACCTGTTTGATTCGCTGCAAATGTATGGAGATGGATGATATCGATCATAGCCGATTTGCTTACGTTACGCCTGCCAAAGGTAAAGTAATTATTTCTAGATCTTCCAGCATTTGGCCTGCTTTTACACCGCTTGTGGAACCAATTTACCAGCGACCATGACAATAGGATTCAATAGGAACGTTTGCAGTCAGGTAAATTTTTTAGTAATATTGGAACATTATATAGTGGAAGGGCGTTTTCAACGTACATTAATAGAGCTACTAGGTGTTCACACAAAATAAAGTTTCGAAAATCAGCTTAAAAATCCTATTTTTAGGAATATTATTTTGTGGTTTTTCAACAACCCTGTCTTATGGGCAGGAAGAGGCTAGAGAAATAATTGCAGGTGATCAGGACAAAGAAGTTTCTTACCACCCGGAAGTTTCTGAAAAACAGTTCGATAAACCAAGTGAAAAATCCGAAAAGAGGTCGTTTTCAGGTTACTCCAGGGCAGACAGGGTTCCTGACCAGTCTGTCTATCAGGATATCAGCGATAAAGAAACTCAAAATGGTGAAACCTCATCAGAAGAAGGTTCCACGCTTTCCTTTAATATTTTCCTGTACGTGTTGGACCGCTTTAAGGAGGATTAGGTAGTTTCTGACTGCTATTAAATTAGTTTCCTGTTACAGTAGGATGCCTGATCTTTGTGGGAAATAAGTTTTGTTTCCAAATAAACCCTTAATTCTTAATAATGAAAAAATCAGTTCTACTCTTGTGCCTTTGGCTCTTTGCCTCCATCCCCTTTATTTTATTCGTTCTATTTTGGAACAATAGTTCCGTAAATTAAAAAGAATAGAAAAATAAAAGGGAGTAGTAGGCTTTCCATGCCTACTTCCTCCCTCAACCTAACCAGATTGATTTCTTAGTCCAGATACAGGTATTTAATGCGGCCCTCCGCATCTTTTACCCGCAGATAGACCTCTTCTAATTTCAGAAATTTCAGGCGATAGTTTTTGGCAAAGCCACCCGTTTCCTGGATAACATCCGTAGCGATTTTAGTGTTTCTATTGTCAAAAATAGCGACCTTCGTGCCGGGCTTTTCGATTCCGAGTACTTTAAGCGTAAAGGTGTTTTGGTCAATGATCTTAGCGAAAGCCAGGAGTTTTTTTTCTACCTTTTTCCTGTTTTCCACTTCAAAACTGACGGTTTCTTCTTTGGTTTCCAGTTTCACCTTGTAATTCCCTTCTGGCATCTTAGACAGATTGTATGGAATATTCAGCGGTGAATTTACCTTGTAGTGGTTTCTATCAATCAGTTTTCCAGCCGGATTGTAAATCGATACCATTACCTGGCCTGCTGCTTCCGTTAATCTTAACGTGAATCGCTGTTCTTTCGCTTCTATGGAGGATATCTCCATCAGGCTTTTATCAGCCGCCATACCTCCAAGCGCGAGGCTGAGGATCAATACTAGAGTTGCTAACGTTTTCATGGTCGTGTGCATTTGTTGGATATTGAATTTTCCTGAATTATTACCAATGCCATACCATGAAAAATGGGTAATCGGACGACCGGTCAACGGGTGAACAATTTTTGATTCGAATGAAACCCTTTTAGGAGGCTCCGAAAGCTATAAGTTGTATCGAAAGCGTACGAAAGAATCCGAATTTGTTTGGTACTGATACAGGTTTGTAAAAAAATGAGTAAACCATACCGGTGAAAACGAAATGCGGAAAAGTAAAAAATATTTTTTGAAATGGATTAAATTCATTGATTTTCAGAACTCTAACGGGGTTGAAGCTGTCCATTAATGAACAATGATTGGATAGAACTGAACGGTTTTTAATGAATCGATAGGTAGTTACATAGGCACAAACATGAGGCGATGTTCCTTTATGCGGTTTAATTTCGCAGGGATTTGCGCCTCCGTTTATACCCTCCCTTTCTTCGTTTGCTGCCGGTGTAGAAATTATAGAGAAAGTTGACCGCCATCAGGGCAATGGTGAGCGGGATAAAAAACGAAGGCAGCATGTTTTTGATTCCCAATAGAATAAATAAGGCGGCAATAATCCCCACTTTAAATGAAGTATAGCTTTCGGGAAAGGTGCTGCCCACCAAAACCAGACTGCCGATTTCGGCTACAATTAAAACCAGTATCATCCAGGTAAAAAGCGTATTGGTAGGAACGCTGCTCCCGACGAAGTACCAGGCAAGCAGGCCAATGACAGCAATTAAACTTAGGGTTTGCAGGGTAGTATGGATCGTTTCTTTCATGATTCCGGTTTTATAAGTAGGGAATTTAGAATTATTTCTCTGAAAACCAAAAAAATATAGTCAATTATACCGGATTACCTACAGTTTATTTTTTACATAGTCTGTCATCATCCGATAAAGGTGCCAGCTAGTGTTGCCCCCGTAAATACCATGGTTGCGGTTGGGATAATAAAACGTATCCACTTGTTTATCGGCTGAAATCAGCGCGTCCAGCAGTTCTACCGAATTCTGAAAATGGACATTATCATCACCGGTACCATGGATCAGAAGGAAATTTCCTTTGAGCTTGTCTACATGGCTGATGGGGCTAAAATCATCGTAACCTCCAGGATTAAGCTGAGGGGTTTGCAGGTACCTTTCGGTATAAATAGTATCATAGTATCTCCAGCTGCTAACCGGGGCCACGGCAATGGCCGTTTTGAACAGGTCGTGCCCAATCATCAATGCCAGGGAGGACATGTAGCCGCCGTAAGACCAGCCCCAGATACCGATTCTTTCCGCATCAATGTAGGGCTTGGCACCAAGATAGCTCGCTGCCGCCAATTGATCCTGCGTTTCCAATTTCCCCAGTTGGGCATAGGTGCTGTGTTTGAAATCCCTGCCCCTGCCGCCGGTACCTCGGTTGTCCACACAGGCGACCAGGTATCCTTCTGCGGCCAGGTGTTGGTGCCACCAATCCCGTGTTCCTCCCCAGGAGTTCATCACATTTTGAGAACCAGGCCCCCCGTAAACGTAAAGCAATAGGGGATACGTTTTGGAGGGGTCAAAATCAGCCGGTTGGATCAGGTACCCGTTCAATTCGGTGCCATCGGCTGTGGGAAAGGAAAAAAACGTTTTAGGTCGGTAAGAATAATGCTGCATTCGGTCTTCCAAATCCTCGTTTTCTTCCAGAGTTGTGATCAAGCGGCCTTTGCTGTCCATCAGCCTGCTTAGCAACGGTTTGGTAACGGAACTGTACGCATCGATAAAAAAACGGTGATCCGGACTCATGCGAATGGCATGAGTTCCACTTTCCGGAGTCAACAATTGCTTGTTTTTCCCATTCATCCCGATGGCGTAGAAATGCCGTTCCAAGGGTGAAATTTCGGTAGATAGGTAAAATACACGTTTATTTTTCAGATCTACCCCTACCAACTCGGCCACTTCCCAATTTCCATCGGTGATTTGCCGGACCAGATTTCCTTCCAGATCGAAATGATAAATGTGTTTGAAGCAGTCCGTTTCAGAGGTAGTCAGAAAGCCCTTGCTGTCAGGCAGGAAAATAAAGTGGTCATTGTAATTGAGGTCTATGTAGGTTTCAGAGGTTTCGGTTAGGATTTTTTTTACAGTACCCGTATTAGGGTTGGCAAAAAGGATGTCTTTTTGGTTTTGAAGCCGGTTTAGACGAATGATGGCCAGGTTGCTATTGTCGCCAGCCCAATACATGCGGGGGAGGTAGATGTCCGTTTCTTCTCCGGTGTCGATAAGTTGCGTTTGCTCCATATCCAAATCGTACACCTGTATGCTTACCTCGGCATTTTTTTCTCCTGCCTTGGGATATTTGAATTGATAGTTTTCCGGATATAGGGTACCCCATAGCTGCATGGAAAAAAGGGGTACTTCCCGCTCATCAAAACGGATAAATGCTAGTTTGCTGCCATCGGGTGACCATTCAAAGGCTTTGGCCATGGAGAACTCCTCCTCGTACACCCAATCCGCAGCCCCGTTGCGGATGGAATTGGATTCCCCGTCAAAAGTAACCTGCACCTTTTTCCCGGTGCTTAACACCTCATAGAAAAGATTATTTTCCTTTACATAAGCCACACGGGTATTATCTGGGGACAGACTGGCATACGAAATCTTCGCTCCGTTTTCTAGTTGGCGCAACTGTTTTGTGCGGAGGTCAAACAGGTGAAATACGGCCTTGGTGGACCTTCGGTAGATGGATTCCACTTCAGACTCCAGCAGTGCCATGCTTTCATCCGGGTTAAAGGCGTAGTTGCTGAAGTTCAGTCCCAGTTCTTGCCCATCGATTAGTATATGGGATTCTTCGCCGGTTTTCAGGTTGATTTGAACTACCTGGGAGTAGCCATCCCTTTTTTTCAGTGCGGTGTAATAGCGCCCATCCTTCATCCAATTGATGCCGTTGACCGTCTCAGGGCGATAGATTTCCTTTTTGATAACGTCTTCCAGGCTGATTTTTTTTGCCTCTTGAGCGATAACCGGGGGCAAGGTTAACCAAATGAAGGCCAGAAGTTTAAGCGGTTGCAACATGAGTGGTTTGATTTAATACAGGCCTGCTCGCCGGTAAGCGCCAATGCCAATCCGGTCAGTATTCATTACCTTAAAACGGGATGGTTTGTTTTCACCAAGGGAAAGTAAACTTGATAGGAGCTAGCTGGCAAACTATTAATTACCCAATGGTTCTCCGTTGGGTCTTACCGGTTGTGTCCAGGCCTGTTGGTATTTCATGTTTTCTACCGGGTTTTCCTGTGCTTCGGAGGATACGATCTTGCAACGGACAAACTGAAAGTCATCTCCTACTTCAAATTCCCCCTCATTGCCTGAAACAGTTTTTAAAACGGCCGTTTCTTTTTCCCCGGTTTTACAACCGATAAACTGTAAGGTATAGGTAACCCCATCTTTTGGTTTGGCCCGAATGCTTAGCAGGTTATCAGCATACCGAACCTCTTCGAGTTCCACTCCCGTGGAAGCATAATAATCTCCTTTTTCAAGGGACTGGATCAGAGCTCCGGGAGTTAGTTCCGGTGCCCGCACCACTACCCAACCCCTGCCGGCGTTGGCCAGTTTGGAGGATTGCTCGTGGTAACTATGGCTGTCATCCGTAGCCAGTCCAAAAAGCAAGGGCTGCCCTTTTTCCAGGTAAGCGATGTTGATGAAATCCCACATTTCTTCATAGCCCAGGCGCGTGGAATCTCCCAGATTGTTGACTGCTGGGTGTCCGTTATAGACTTCAAAAAACCGCTCTCCTTTGAGGCGGATCATGTCCTCAAGTGTAATGGCCCATCTGAAATTGGGGTGGTTGATGTGCACCATCATGGGTTTGCCGGATTCTTTTCGCTGTTCGAGTACGGCATTGATGTTATTTTGCAGGACCTCGACAACACTTCCTCCTTCACGAGGCTGTATCAATTGGTCGAGATTGGTGGCATTTAGGTGCAAAGGTTTACCCTCGTATCCGGCTGAAATTTCTTCTGCTGGCAGCATGATGAACCGTTCCTTTTCTTCGTACAAAGGAGCATATTCTTCATAGGTTTTGAGTTTGACTCGAAGCTCGTCGCCTTCCTCCTCATAAAACACCCAGGAATCGCTGTACTCATCGAGGTAATTCTGAAACGCATTTCGATACACGCTGTCCTGTCGGATGCTTACCCATTTTTCTCCTTCCTGGAAAATATTATGGTCAGAAAGGGCAACAAACTGGTACCCATTGTCTTTATACCATTTCATAATTACTTCAGGAAATTCATCCCCGTCACTCCAATAGGAGTGGGTATGCAGGTTTCCCTTATACCAATTTTCTTCACTGTCTACCAGGGTATTCTGTTGGGGGGAGCATCCGGAAAGTACCAAAAAAATGCCCAAGCATAGCGGAGATAGCCAATAGCCACCGAATTTCGTTTTCATGTTTTATTAAGAGCTAATTGAGGAATAGATTTTACCTGTGGTGAAGATATTGAATGCCAGGGTAAAATCAAACCGGTTGGCAAGCTATTACAGGCAAGGATAGGCAGGACCAAAGCATTTTGGTATATTTATCCCTTAAAATCAATAATTTTGCCTATGGCTATTCAACAAAAACTGATCAACTACCTGAACCAAATCCTCAGACATACCCATGAGAGCATCAAGGGATATAAAGACGCAGCCAGAAACTTAGGAGAGGGGCCCTTCAAAGAATTTTTTATAGAACGGGCCAAAGAAAAAATCGTCCTTAGAGATGCCCTCATAACAGAAATATACCGGCTGGAAGGACAACCGATCGAAAAGGGCGGGTTTTTAAATTTATTTCAAAGATCCTGGAAAAACTTTAAAACCTCTTTGGATCACGATAACGAAAAAGAAATCGCAAAATATTGTCTGGAAGAAGAAAAAAAGGCCACAAAAGAATTTGGGGTATTGCTGCGAAATCCGGAACTGGTTTCGGAGGATTTTTTTCAAATTTTGACGAGCCAACATGAAAAAAACCTTGCTGCATCAAAAGCGTTAGTAGAAAAGATTAAGGTGTGAATGCTGACATTTTAATCAAGTTTTTTCCTACAAACGAAAAAGTTAAACCATAACTCTTTACATTAGTGAAGGGTTTGGATCAGAAAACCATTCGTAACAACCAGAAACTATATCACTTACCTATGAAAAAGCTATCTATTTGGTTCGTTTGTGTTGTCCTTATGCAAACAATGGCCTTCGGTCAGACCAAAATTGACTTTAGGGAATTTACCCTGGACAATGGGCTACATGTGATCATGCACCAGGACAATAAGACACCGATCGTGGTGACTTCTGTCCTGTATCACGTAGGATCTAAAAATGAAGATCCCGAACGTACAGGTTTTGCCCATTTTTTCGAGCACTTACTTTTCGAAGGCTCTGAAAACATTGAAAGGGGAGAGTACACGGACCTTGTGGAAAGTAATGGTGGAGCATTGAACGCATTTACCAGCAACGACATCACCTATTATTATGAGTTGATGCCTTCAAATTACCTGGAGCTGGCCCTTTACCTGGAAAGCGAGCGCATGTTGCATGCAAAAATCGATGAGGTGGGGCTGGAAACCCAGCGAGAAGTGGTCAAAGAAGAAAAGCGGCAGCGTTATGATAATCAACCTTATGGAACCATCCTTCCGGAAACCCTGGCAAGGGCTTACACCAAACACCCTTATCAGTGGGCACCTATAGGATCTCTCGAGCATTTGAATGCAGCCAGTCTGGATGAGTTTATGGAATTCTACAATGATTTCTATGTGCCCAATAATGCCATCCTTACCATAGCAGGAGATATCGATTATGAACAAACCGAAGACTGGGTAAAGAAGTATTTTGCTGAAATTCCACAAGGTAAAGAAGAAATCTATCGGCCTGAAATAAAAGAACCCCGGAAAGAAGAAGAGATTCGAGATGTCATCTACGACAACATTCAAATTCCGGCGATTATCCAGGCTTACAACCTGCCTCCCAAGGACCATCCCGATGCGTACGCCATGGAAATTCTTTCCACCTACCTTACCGGCGGTAATTCTTCCTTGATGACCAAGGAACTGGTAGATAAACAACAAAAGGCCCTGGTCATCGCTGCCATTCCCCTGGATTTGGAAGATGGGGGTATCTTTATCATGTATGGGATTACCAATATGGGGGTCGAGCCCGAGGATCTGGAAAGTGAGATTGATGGTTTGATCCGGCAGGTTCAGGAGGAAGGCATATCGGAAAGGGATTTCCAGAAGTTGCAGAATATTATCGAAAGTGATCTGGTGAGCAAAAATGCCACGGTAGAGGGCATCGCTCAAAACCTGGCAGAATCCAGGTTATTTTATGGCGATACCGGGTATATCAATCGAGAGCTCGAAAAGTATCGGGAGGTAAGCAGGGAAGACATACAGCGCGTCGCGAAGGAATACCTCACACTGGACGGCAGGGTAGTACTCTATTACCTGCCAAAATCCCAACAAACAGAAGCCAATCAGGAATAATCTTTAAACGCTGAAAACCATGAAAAACCTATCAATATTGCTTTTTGCCTGGCTTCTTACCAGTACAGTTTTCGCACAGGTAGACCGATCGGTACTGCCTGAACCCGGGCCTGCTCCGAGCATTGCATTTGAGAATCCGGGCACCTTTACCCTGGATAATGGGCTTAAGGTGTTTGTGGTTCCTAACGACAAACTTCCCAGGGTGTCTTTTTATTTAATCCTGGATCGCGATCCCCTTTTTGAAGGGGAAAAAGCCGGGTTAACCAGTTTTGTGGGAGACATGATGAAGGCAGGAACCGCATCCCGGACGAAAGACGAATTGGATGAAGCCGTGGATTTTATTGGGGCCTCTTTGAGTGCGGGTTCTACGTCTCTTTCGGGCTCTTCATTGAAAAAACACCAGGAGGAAATCCTGGATTTAATGACAGATGTCCTAAACAATCCGGTATTTCCTGAGGAAGAGTTGGACAAGCTAAAGAAGCAAACGCTCACCTCCATCGCCTCCTCGAAGGATAACCCGGACTATTTGGCAAATTTGATATCCAGTGCGGTCGTATATGGCAAGGATCATCCCTATGGAGAACCAATGACTGAAGAAACCGTCGAGAACGTGACCTTGGAAGACATTCGGGAATATTACAAGACCTTTTTCAAACCGAATATTTCCTACCTGGCAATGGTGGGAGATATCGACGAAACGGAAGCGAAGCAATTGGCTGAATCCTATTTTGCATCCTGGGAAAAGAGAGAGGTACCCGAATTTGACTATCCAACGCCCGGACTGCCTGCAGAAAATAAAGTGGCTTTGCACGATCGGTCCTCCGCGGTACAATCGGTCATAAACGTTTCCTATCCGGTGGAAATGGATCTGAAGAATCCGGACTACATGGCCACCCGGGTATTGAATTTTATTTTCGGCGAGGGATTCAATTCCAGGCTGAACGGAAACCTCAGAGAAACCAAAGGATATACCTATGGAGCGCGCTCCAGTTTTGGTTCGGATAGGTTAATTGCCCGGTTTTCTGCAAATACTTCTGTCAGAAATGCGGTAACCGACTCGTCCGTTCATGAGATTTTATATGAAATACAAAATATTGCGGAAAATGGCATCACAGCAGAGGAACTGGAAACCGCAAAAGCCAACTTGAGTGGAAGGTTTGGCAGGTCTCTTGAAAATCCCAATACCATTGCCACCTTTGCCATTAATACCGCACGCTATGGTCTTTCGGACGACTATTACAGCAATTACCTGAAACGCCTGGAGGCACTTACTGTGGAAGATATCAATGCAGTAGCCGAAAAGTACATGAAGCCAGAAAACCTGTACATTACTGTGGTAGGAAACGGCTCCGATATCAAACAAGGACTGGCTCGTTTTGGAGAAGTAGAATTGTACTCTAATGAGGGTGACAAGGTTCAGGAAATTAACCTGTCCGATGCGGATGCGACGGCTTCGGAGGTATTGGATCAGTATTTTGCAGCCATTGGCGGCAAAGATGCGGCAGCTGAAATTCACACTGCCAAAATGGAAATGTCTGCGGAAGTGCAGGGAACCCAGCTAAACATGCTGGCCGTTCATGATATGGACAACCAACGCATGATCCAAAAAGTAATGATGATGGGCAATGAGGCCTCCAAAACCATTCTTAAGGACGGAGAAGCAACCGTCATTGCCATGGGGCAATCCCAAACCCTGACGGATGAGCAGTACGAAGATGTGAAAATGGCATCCCTTTGGTTGATACCGGAATTGTATTATGAATCCATGGGCTACACACTGGAACTGGATGGGGCGGCCGAGATTGAAGGAGAGGCAGCTTATAAATTAGTGGTTACCAATCCTACCGGAGGCAAGGTGATCAATTATTACAGTATGGATAGTGGCCTGAAGTTGAAGAGTGAAAATCAGATTTCGGGAGAAACCACTTATTCCGATTATAAGGAGTTTGAGGGAGTGAAAATTCCGGTAACCATGATCTTGAAAAGTCCGATGATCCCGGTGCCTTTAAATTCCAAGGTTGAAAATCTGGAATTAAATGTACCTTTGTCGGATCAGGATTTTAATTAATTTTAAATTACGTTAGAGAGGTAGCATGAAAAAATTCATTTTTATGGTCTTCGCAGCAGGTATACTTGTTTCCACCGTTTCTGTAGCAGGATTGTATGGGGATAAAAATCCCCTTGCTGAAAAGACCCCGAAGGAAGTATTGGATGCCTATGTGAATGCCATTGGCGGTGCAGAAAAAATTAGCGAGATAAAGACCCTGGTACTGGTCATGGAGGCCGAGGTGCAGGGCATGGCCGTGGAAATGAGCACTGTCCGCGACATGGAAAACCTGCGAATGATGCAACAGGTTGTGATGGATGGAAACGTAGTCCAAAAGACGGTAGTCAATAATAATCAAGGATACATGAGTGCCATGGGGCAGGTTCAGGCACTGAGTGCTGACCAGTTAGAAACCCTAAAAACCAATATTTATGCCTTTCCTGAGTTGTATTACGAGGAGATGGGGTTTACCATGCGCATGGGTGAAACGACCGAGATTGACGGAGAGCCAGCCTATACCCTTCATGTGACCAGCACCGAAGG
>JAWLFL010000049.1:0-22963 GCA_041685605.1 Cyclobacterium sp.
GCCAGGACGGTCGTCAAAACCACTGCTCCTCCTTCATCAAAAAAATTAACCGTGAAAGGGGCTATCCCATTTTCAATGGTGCCGTAAACCTGTCCGAAGGTTTCCCCCTCACATTCCTGATTCTCTTCGTAAAGAATATTTAAAATAAAATTGGTGCTACCCGAAAAATTGATGGTTTCCGAGTAGGTATTTCCATCGCTATCGGTTACCGTCAGGTTATAATCCCCGCCTTGCGCCTGCTCGATGGTACTCATTTCATCTTCCCCTAAATCCACGTCCGTCTGGATTACGTTTCCTTCATAACTCCAAACGTAGGTGTAGGGAGCTACCCCATTTCGCACCCGGATGGATGCCATTTTTTCGCACTCCGAAAACTGGAAAACATCGCGGATAATAGGAGCCGCACCTGCCTCTTTTATACCCGAAAGCAAAAGCAGCCCTGTCCAAATACAAAGTACGCTATATGGGACCCGGATGATCATTGAATTTCCATTTGTTTTGTCAGGCAAATTCCAGCCGAATTACCTCAATTCTGAATCAGTAATTAGTAATTATTCGGCCGCACCCCCTGTCTTCTTTTTATTCTAGGTTTTCTGTATTTTATTTCACCTAAAAAGTATTTTGATTTTTGATAATAAGTAATATTCATTTTACATATATTAAAATATACATGATAAAATATAATTACTTTAAGTAATTAATTGAATAATATGATAGTAACAAAGGAGTTGCAAAAAAAATATACCGCCTGATAATCAGTCGGATTACCATCGGAAATTGCGAAAAACAGACAGCCGCATTTATGGATATAAAAGCTGCAAAAAAATATCTGAGAAAGTCAAAAAAGTGGTTTTAGGAAAAAGGTTTCTCAATCAAAAGATTTACATTTCAGACGCTGCAATTCGGTCTAAAAGTTCTTCATACCAGGCAGCTCCGTACTTTCGGATCAGGGCCTCTTTGAGAAATTGATAAATAGGCAGGCCCAGGGATTTTCCCAATCGGCAAGCTGGATCACAAATGTGCCACCTGTCGTAGTTCAATGCTTCGTAAGCATCGTATCGGGTAATGCGTATCGGATACAGGTGGCAGCTAATGGGTTTCTTGAAACCGGTCTTACCTTCGTTATAAGCTTGTTCGATACCACATTTTAAGATTCCTTTTTCGTCCCGGATAGCATAGGCACAGGTGCCGTCTTTTTCTATGGTGGTCGTACCTTTTTCGTTCTCCTGATCGATGCCCCAGGTACCGTTTCGCTCGATTGATTTTCGTCCTTCTTCTGTGAGAAAGGGAGCAATGGAAGGGTATTCCTTTTCCAGTATTTCCGTTTCTTCGTCTGTTAGCGGAGCTCCGGCATCCCCTTCCACGCAACAGGCCCCTTTGCATGCCTCCAGATCGCATACAAAAAAATGATCTTTTATATCATCACTGATTACCGCATTTCCAACTAAAATCATGTTGCTGTTCTTTTTTTACAAAGGTACCGAATTCACATAGGGAAAAAAATGAATAATAAGGCTTGTCATCATAACGCTTGCCTTCGCAAAGGCCAATCCTCCTGGCGAAAACAACGAGTGTTGCTATTGCAGGAGGGTAGTAACGAAAAAATGCCGCCTCCAAAGGAAGCGGCATAACCCAGCACTATGAAGAAAAGCTCGTTAAAGCCTTACGTAATATAAACTTAAGCAACTCGAAAATGTTTGAACTATCGTAGATAAAAAGTAAAAGGAAAAAACATTTTCTAAGCTACCCTGGCAAATCTAACGGGATTCTCTAAGATTCTTTTGTTACCCATACGCTGGTTTCGGATGGTAAACCAATTAATAAAAGGCCGGATAGTTGGCATAAATGCCGTTATTTCAATTATTTTTGCAGGGTGCAGGCTGGTTTGTCGCTGTTCCCTGCTGGTCGGGGAAGAGAGGAAAGTCCGGGCAACGCAGAGCGCCATACTTCCTAACGGGAAGGTGCCTGGCCAGAAATGGCTGGTTAACAGACAGTGCCACAGAAAATATACCGTCTGGGTTCCGATTTTCGGAACCGGGATAAGGGTGAAATGGTGGGGTAAGAGCCCACCGGGTTCCGGGTGACCGGCACCGCATGGCAAACCTTATGGGTTGAAAGACCAAATAGGCTCCGGTCCAAGGGCTGCTCGTCCAATCCCTGTCAAAGGGAAACCGGAGTGGGTAGGTCGTTAGATCTTTTCTGTGAAGAAAAGACGAGATAAATGACAAACGCTTTGAAAAAAGTACAGAACCCGGCTTATAGGCCTGCACATTTATAAATACAAAAAAGAAACCCTCCGAAGATGCCCAAAATTTTAATTATCGACGATGAAAAAGTCATCCGGTCTACTCTAAAAGAAATTCTGGAGTACGAAAACTACGAAATCTTTGAAGCCCAGGATGGCGAAAAGGGGCTTGAAATGATACAAAACGATGAATTTGACCTGGTACTCTGCGATATTAAAATGCCAAAAATGGACGGAATTGAGGTGCTGACCAAGGTAGGTGAGTTGCAGAAACAACCCCAATTTATCATGATTTCCGCCCACGGTACCATTGAAACAGCCGTGGAAGCCACTAAAAAAGGAGCTTTTGACTTTATCCCAAAACCTCCCGATCTAAACCGATTGTTGCTGACGGTGCGGAATGCATTGGATAAAAAAAACCTGGTACATGAAACCAAGGTTTTGAAGAAAAAACTCTCCAAAAAACTGGATATGGTAGGAGAGTCTGAAGCCATCAATCAGGTCAAAGAAACCATAGAAAAAGTGGCTCCGACCGATGCGCGGGTATTGATAACCGGACCCAATGGCACCGGAAAGGAGCTTGTGGCGCACTGGATTCATCAAAAGAGCAATCGGGAAGCAGCACCCTTCATTGCTGTAAATTGTGCCGCTATTCCTTCCGAACTCATAGAAAGTGAATTGTTTGGGCATGAAAAAGGTGCCTTCACTTCCGCCATGAAACAAAGGCAGGGTAAATTTGAACAGGCCCACGGAGGCACGCTCTTTTTAGATGAAATTGGCGATATGAGCCTCTCTGCCCAAGCCAAAGTCCTTCGGGCCTTGCAGGAGCATAAAGTGAGCAGGGTAGGTGGTGACAAAGACATCAAAGTGGATGTACGGGTGCTGGCAGCTACTAATAAAGATCTTAAAAAAGAAATCGCCGAAGGAAATTTCCGAGAAGATTTATACCATCGGGTAAGTGTCATTCTAATTCCGGTACCCCCATTGAAGGAAAGAGCAGAAGACATCCCCCTTTTGGTAGACAAATTTCTCGGAGAAATAGCAATAGAATATGGCACGACTAAGAAAGAAATCGAAGCCGCTGCCATAAAGAAGTTACAGGAATTTCCCTGGACAGGGAATATCCGTGAACTCCGCAACGTAATAGAAAGGCTCGTAATTCTGGGTGGAAAAAACATATCCACCGATGACATAAAAAAATATGCGAATTACTAATTAATCCGGAGACTGTGAGTTAGCCTCTGGCTTCTAAATCAGCCGTTTGGGCATATGCCGGGCAGGGCTTACTGGAAGCACAGGAAGACATCACCAAAACCACTCCTACCATTAAAATAATCAATGCTGTTTTCATTTTTCAAGCTAGTTAATGGTCAAATATGTGTAATAAGTCCTTAAATACAAAATTAATTGATCAATAAATTACATCCCCTTACCTCGCTATTATCCATTCTCCCTAAAACGGTGAAGCTTCCGTCCTCGTTTTTCCTTCCCAAATCCTGGGTTTCCAAAAAGGCACAGGAATGAAAATTTGCCAGGTCAATGACATTGATAGCCCCGGAACTGCCCTTCACCCAATGAAAAGGGTCGTAGGTATCACGAATAAAAATACGCATGGAAAATGACTCCCGGAAAACTCCGTCACGAGGAGCATACGCTTGAGATAGCAATTCGGTCATTCCATATTCTGAATGAATTTGACTGAGGCCAAACGCTTTTTTAAGGTTTTCATGAACTTCCTCCCGAATCATCTCCTTTCTACGCCCCTTCATTCCTCCGGTTTCCATAACAAGTAAGTTCTCAAAACCTTTGAAGGTATACCGTTCTGCCAAATCCAACAAGGCAAAGGTTACTCCCAGCAAGAGTATTTTTTTAGAGCTCTTTTTAAGTTGATGTAATTTTTCATAAAGGTCTTCCTGCTGGTACAAATAAAATCCCGAATGCTCGGAGCCGCTTTCTTGAATGAAATAAGAGGCCATAGCTACCAATGAACTCCCGTCCCGTTCCAGATAGGAAGGCAAGAGGGCCAGTACATGAAAGTCCTTAATGGAGCCATACACGGATTCAAAAATCCGGAGACTATGTTTGAGGTAAAATTCCTTGGACCAGATAAAGTGACAACTCGTCTGCATGCCGGTGGTACCGCTGCTGCTATACCAGAAGGCGTATTCGTTTTCCGGCTGGCAAATCACTTTTTCAGTTTTAAAAAAGGAAATGGGCAAAAAAGGAATCTGCTCCAGGCTACTTACCTCAGCACTGCGAATACCCCGGGCTTGCAGGTAACGCTGGTAAATTGGATTGTTTTGCGACTGAAAATGAAACAATTCCAACGCCAAGGCATCGAAATCATGGATTTTTCCCGAAATTATTTTTTCACTAAAACTTTTAAAATAATTCATCGTTATTTTATGGTAAAACCCAAAATTTAATCATTTTTACACCCAGCATCCGGAAATGTAAATTTAAGGATTACCCATGAAGTTAAAAAATGACACCCTTTTCATTATTCCAATCCTCCTAACCTGGGCTGCTTGCATTTCGCCACCGGAAGATTTCCCTACCGTACCTGATATCGAATTTAATAGCATGGAATTTGTCCAAACTTCGAGTGCTGATTCGCTAATCTTGACCATAACCTTTAGAGATTCAGAGGGGGATTTGGGACTGAATGCCCGGGATATTTTTCCGCCATTCAATGAATTAAACTATCTGACGGATGATAATGGGAATTTTATCACCTACAGTGACCGGCCTGAAGACGCTCCCGATTTTAACAACCGGGATTGGGTGATTTTCCCACTGATAAACAACGTGGAAATACCCGACACGCTCTGGGTATCCCAAAACCCGGATCACTACAATATTTTCGTAGATTTCTTTATTAAAAGAGGGGGTACCTACACCGAATTTGACTGGTCGGACCCACCTTATTTCACCACATTCGATGGGAGATTTCCGCGCATGCTGGAAGAAGAAAGAGCTCGCTCCATAGAGGGGCAGATTCGCTATTCCATGCTATCCTTGGGCTGGAACAGTATCTTTCGTACCGACACGGTCCGTCTTGAAATTCAAATACAAGACAGGGCTTTGAACAGAAGTAATGTAGTGTCCAGTCCCGACTTTACCCTTTCTCAGATCGAAAGATAAGTGAGTTTTTTACGGGTTAATTAGTAAATAGGGGGGAACCGCTTAGGCTCTGCCTCGTGCATTAGCTGGTACACGTTGTCAATCACGTCGTCGGCACTGGGTTTGGAAAAATAATCCCCATCGGAAGAATAGGCAGGCCGATGTTCTTTAGCGGGAAGCGTGACTGGCTTGGAATCCAGAAAATAGTAGGCATTTTGTCCTTCTACCACCTGCTGCATCATATAAGCGGAGGCTCCTCCCGGCACATCCTCATCTGCAAAAATTACCCGATTGGTTTTCTGGATTGATTTGGCGATCACTTGATCCAGATCAAATGGAACCAGGGTTTGTACATCGATAACTTCAACTGAAATCCCAATTTCTTCCAGTTGTTTTGCAGCGTTCATTACGATGCGGCACATGGTACCATAGGTCACGATGGTGACGTCTTCTCCCTCCCTTAAAATATCAGGTTTACCAAGAGCAACCTTAAATTTACCGATATTTGCTGGCATTTTCTCCTTCAACCGGTAGCCACTCAATACTTCAATCAAAAGGGCAGGTTCATCTGCTTCCAGCAGTGTATTGTACATCCCTGCCGCCTGGGTCATATTCCTGGGCACACAGATCAAGATCCCTCTCAGGCTATTTAAAATCATTCCAATGGGAGAGCCTGAATGCCAAACTCCCTCCAGGCGGTGTCCCCTGGTGCGAATGATCAGCGGTGCTTTTTGCCCCCCTTTAGTCCGGTAATGCAGGCAGGCCAAATCATCTGACAAGGTCATCAGCGCATAGATCAGGTAATCCAGGTATTGAATCTCAGTAATGGGCCGGAGTCCCCTCAGGGCCGAGCCGATTCCCTGACCGATTATGCTTACTTCCCGTATACCGGTATCAGTCACCCGCAATTCGCCATGCTTTGCCTGAAGTCCAGCAAATGCCTGATTCACATCTCCTATCAAACCGACATCTTCCCCAATGGCAAAAACCCTGGGATCCCTACTTAGCATTTTATCAAAACAAGCTTTCAGGATCTCCCTTCCGTCTACCAAAGGAGCCTGCTCATCGTAAATAGCTGGTTCCGAAGCGATAGACCGGGCATTTTCCGCAGATTCACTGTATTGATGACTGGAATACCGTTCCAGATTGAGCTGTTGTTGCGCTTTGTACCAGTCCTGAAGCTCCGCTTTCAATTCCTGAGGCTCATTTCTGGCCAACAACAAGCACTTTCTAACCGTGCCAATTACGTCCATTCGGACCGGATTGAGCGTTTGTGTCAATTCATCGGCCAATTGAAAAAGTTCTTCTTGCTTGCTACAGTGGCTGGCGAGTGCTCTGATCAGGAGAACGGCCTCATTCAATTCTTTTTTGATGCTGCCGGTAAACGCTTTCCAGGCGCGATCCTTATTTTCTTTCACCAACTGCCTGGCTTCGGCTTCTATCTTGTCCAGCTCTTCCTCGCTGGCAATATTATTGGCAAGAATATACGCTTTGAATTTTACAACGCAATCAAATTCCGCCTCCCAGGCCAACCTTTCCTTGCTTTTATAACGCTCGTGAGAACCAGATGTGGAATGTCCCTGGGGTTGTGTCATTTCTACGACATGCACCAGCACCGGAATGTGCTCCTCCCTGGCCAGCCTTGCAGCTTTGCCATAGGTTCGGACCAGCTCCTCGTAGTCCCAGCCTTTTACGACAAAAATTTCGTATCCTTTTTCTTTTTGGTTTCTCTTAAATCCGGACAATGCTTTTGAAATGCTGGCCTTGGTAACCTGCAACTCATTCGTTACCGATATTCCATAATCATCATCCCATACCGAAATTACCATGGGCACCTGCAGCACGCCCCCTGCGTTAAATGTTTCGAAAAACATGCCTTCCGCAGTAGAAGCGTTGCCGATCGTTCCCCAGGCCACTTCCCGTCCTTTATCGGAAAAAGTGGTCATGGAATGGAGCTTCGGATTTTCCTTATATAATTTGGAAGCATAGGCTAAGCCCAGCAATTTGGGCATTTGGGCTGCCGTAGGAGAAATGTCCGCCGTAGAATTTTTGGAGGCCATCAAATTTTTCCAGCTACCATCCTCATTAAGGGAACGGGTTGCAAAATGACCGTTCATCAGCCTGCCGCCACTAGCAGGCTCTGCCTGAACCTCGGTGTGTGCATAAAGCTGGGCAAAATACTCTTGCAGCCCCAATCCCTCCGTGGCAAACATGATGGTCTGGTCCCGGTAATACCCCGACCTGAAATCTCCAGGCTCAAAAAACCTTGCCATGGCTACCTGAGCCAACTCTTTTCCGTCTCCGTAAATGCCAAATTTGGCTTTACCCATGAAAACCTCTTTTCTCACCGTCAAGGAGGCATGCCTGCTGATCATCACTATTTTATAATCTGCCAGAATGCGCTGCTTGTCCAAAGTTGCTGTTTTTTCCTCAGTCAATGTGGATAGGGTTTCCATATTCATCAATCAAACTGTTTTCGGTACAAGGGTATGCCATCAATTTCAAAAATACACAAATTTTAGAGTTATCCCAATCTATAAGGGGATATTAAATCAATTAAAAAAAATTAAATTTGGTTTGATCTTTATTTTGTTATTTATATAAAATAATATTCTGAATGCTAATCAAAAATAGCCTGGAACTCACGTAGCCACGGGCAAATATTATTTTCAACCTTGCAGGCCTGGAATCAGGTGAAACATCCAAAATAAACGGGCTATCCGCTCCTTTTCAAATTTTACCGGGAATTTTTTCATGTGTTTTTACACAAGGGCAGATCGGCTGGCTATATTTGTTACAGACTTTAACCTAACCTCTTCGATTATGCATGTAGCCGTTCCCAAAGAAATAAAAAATAATGAAAACAGGGTGGCCCTTACACCGGCAGGAGCCAAAGAACTGGTAAAAAAGGGCCATACTGTTTTTGTCCAGCAGGCGGCCGGTGAAGGTAGCGGATTCAGCGATGAAACGTACCAGGCCGCTGGCGCGGAAATTCTACCTACTATCGAATCCATTTACGAGAAAGGAGAAATGATCCTGAAGGTCAAAGAACCTATTGACCAGGAATACGAGCTGGTTAGGGAAGACCAATTGCTGTTTACGTATTTCCACTTTGCCTCCAATGAGCCGCTTACCCAGGCCATGGTCCAAAGCAAAGCCGTCTGTATGGCTTATGAAACCGTGGAAAAACCAGACAAAAGCCTTCCCCTGCTGGTTCCCATGTCCGAAGTCGCCGGTAGAATGGCGGTTCAGAAAGGGGCTAATTACCTTGAAAAACCACTGGGAGGACGGGGGATTCTGCTCGGTGGCGTACCAGGAACCCTACCCGCCAAAGTGCTGATCCTGGGCGGTGGAATCGTGGGGACCCAAGCCGCCTGGATGGCAGCAGGCTTAGGTGCTGACGTGATCATCATGGATGTCTCCCTTCCCAGAATGCGCTACCTCTCGGATGTCATGCCTAAAAATGTCAAAACAATGATGTCCAATGAGTACAATATCCGAAATCTGATCCCATCAACCGATCTCATTATCGGAGCGGTACTGATCCCCGGAGCCAAAGCACCACACCTAATCACCCGGGACATGCTACAACACATGCTTCCCGGCACGGTATTGGTCGACGTGGCAGTAGACCAGGGAGGCTGCATCGAAACCTGCCAGCCTACCACCCATGAAAAGCCTACTTATACCATCGATGGAGTCCTCCATTATTGTGTGGCTAACATGCCCGGGGCGGTCCCATATACTTCTACCCTGGCACTGACCAACGCCACCTTGCCTTATGTGCTCGAACTGGCCGATAACGGGTGGGAACATTCCTGCATTCGCTTCCCCGAACTCAAATCCGGCCTCAACATCATCAAAGGAGATGTGGTGTATCAGGCAGTAGCGGAAACCTTTGACCTGCCGTATGTACCCGTAAGCTACTACACCAACCACCATTAAAGTCATTCAGACTCGATTCGTTTCATTTCCTATTCCAGCAAACCTGATTTTTATCAGGCTTGCTACTACCGATGCTCATGTTTTTTTGAAACAAGGAAGCCGTTATTTGTTTCTTGAAACAAGCTAGTAGGAATATGGATCAAAACTCACTGATTCGAAAGTACAACGTTCCAGCACCCCGGTATACTTCCTATCCGGCGGTTCCCCACTGGAACAATGCGACCGACCCCCAGCAATGGAAGCTGCAATTTCAGCGGGCATACGATGAATTTGGCTCTCAAGACGGTATCAGTCTGTACATTCACCTTCCTTATTGCGAAAGCCTGTGCACCTATTGCGGCTGCAACAAAAGGATCACCAAAAATCACCAGGTGGAACTTCCCTATATTTCCTCGCTGATGAAAGAATGGAACATGTACCTGGAGTTGCTGGATGAAAAGCCCAAGCTGGCTGGCGTTCACCTAGGGGGAGGCACGCCCACCTTTTTCTCCCCGACCTCCCTGGAAATTTTACTGAAGCATATCAGCAATACCTCGACAGGACTAAATAATGCCGCTTTCAGCTTTGAAGGCCACCCCAACAACACCACACGAGCACATTTGGAAGTGATGGCCAGGCATGGTTTTAACCGGGTTAGTTTTGGCATTCAGGATTTTGACCCCAAGGTGCAGGAAAGCATCCACCGGATTCAGCCCTTTGAAAAAGTAAAGGAAGTAACGGATACCAGCCGGCAACTTGGCTATACCTCTATTAATTTCGACTTGATTTATGGGTTGCCGCATCAGAACCTGCACACACTGAAAGCAACCTTTGGCAAGGTGCGGGAGCTGATGCCAGAGCGGATAGCTTTTTACAGTTACGCCCACTTACCTTCCGCCTTTCCCTCCCAGAAATCCTTTGAGGCGTTCCTGCCAAATGAGGAACAGAAGCGGGCACTTTACGAACAAGGCAAAGACTGGCTGGAAGAAATGGGCTACGAGGAAATTGGGATGGACCATTTTGCTTTGCCAGGCGATCCATTGCTACAGGCAAAATCAGATAAAACCCTTCATCGCAATTTTATGGGATACACTACCTCCCCATCCAAAATCCTATTGGGGCTGGGCTGTAGTGCGATCAGTGACCTCTATTATGCTTACGGACAAAACGAAAAATCCATAGAGCTGTACAAGAAAAATATCCTGAACGGCGACCTGCCACTGGTAAAAGGGCATGTTCAAAAGGATGAGCATCTTGTATCCAAGTCCATTATCCTTAATTTGATCTGTAACATGGAGGCCTCGTGGACAAAATTGAAAAACCTACCGGATGAGCTGTTGGAAAAGCTGTTGGCTTTTGAAAACGATGGGTTGATTACCTTCAATCAGAAGGGAATGATGATCACGGCAACAGGAAAGCCTTTTGTCAGGAACATTTGCATGGCCTTTGACCCGTTCATGTATGCAAATAAAAAGTCAACTCCTCTCTTCAGTAAAGCCATTTGATTTCCCTATCTTCGCTTCTCAAAAAAACCCTTTTGGATGAGAATAAAAGCGATTTGCACGGACATCGACGGCACGCTGCTGGATAAAAACCGGGAACTATCCCAGAGAACACGACAGGCCTTTGCCTCCTTACCCGCAGATTTTCCGGTCATTTTGGCTTCTTCCCGGATGCCCTCTGCCATGACTCATTTGTTGACGGATTTAAACCGCGAGAACAACCCCCTGGTCTGTTACAACGGTGGTTATGTGCTGCCAGGCACGCTGGAAAAAAATGCCCTGAGCTCAGTTTGGATAGCACCGGAAATTTGCCAAAAAGTCATTGAGCAGACGGTGAATACTTCCATACATGTCAGCTTGTATTCGAAAGACGAATGGTATGCTCCGAAAATGGATCCCTGGACAGAAAAAGAGGAAAAAGCAACCAAGGTAAAAGCCATCTTGCGTGAAAACGATCAGGTAATCGCTGCCTGGAAAAAAAGTCAAAGCGGCGCGCATAAAGTCATGTGCATGGGTACTGCAAGCGAGATCCGGGAACTCTATCAACATTTGCATCGCGAATTGTCAGCAGTAATTCATCTCTACCGGTCCAAAGACACCTACCTGGAGATCGCTCCAAAATCCATCTCCAAAGCTACCGGCCTCCGGGAAATCATCACTGGCTTCGGGATATCCATGGACGAGGTCATGGCATTTGGGGATAACTATAACGACATCGACTTACTCGCTTCCGTCGGCCTGGGTATTGCGGTCGAAAATGCGAGAGATGAAGTAAAAGCAGTGGCAAATGATATTACGGCTGGAAACAAGGCGGATGGGGTGGCACGGTCTATCGAAAAATACTTGCTTTAGATAATAAACCCTTCGTCTTCGGAGCTGGCAATTGCTTTGTCCAGAAACCCCATAAACGGCCGCATCGCATCAAAAGCCTCCAAAGCCAACCCAATATGGTGGCCCCTGGCAACATCAGCATCGGTAAGTTTTTTGGACACGATAAAACTTTTGTACCGCAGTAACTCAATATGCGGGTGCTCACTGGAGTAGCCCTTTGGGGAGGTTTTCAACTGCTCCCCTTCCATCTCCCCGAAGTAATCATAAAAAGACGGGTCTTGCAGAATTCCCGCAAGTTCACTCCCGGCATAATCGATTTCTTGCCTTATTTTTTTCAAAATATCCGAATCGGGCATCCAGATACCTCCGGCCAGAAAACTGCCTCCGGGTTCCAAATGCAGGTAATAACCCGGCCCCGTTGATTTCTTACCTCCCACGGCAAAATAGGCCGCCATATTCGTTTTGTAAGGGAGTTTGTTGGCACTAAATCGAATATCCCTGTTTTGGCGAAAGAGGCAGTCCTTGGGCCTTATGGAAGAAAAAGCCGGTTGATTTGCACTCAAACCGGACAAAATCTTCGCTGCATCTTCCAGTAGGCTTTCTTTCACCTGTAAATACCAGCTTCGGTTGGCATCCATCCATTCTTTGGAGTTGTTAGCTGCCAATTCCTTCAGAAAATCCAATGTTTCGTTCGTTTTCATAGGCATTAAACCTGGTAATCCGGAGATTGTTCTTGCAATTCGGCCTTCCCTAACCCACTTACCTGTCAAAAGTAAATATGATCGTTACCCGTTCAGTGAGGGTTTGTTCTCCGGGTTGTAAGGTGGGAGGAGCTTGCTGATCGGCGGCTTTCATACTAAAACGCTCGTTTCCGTAAACCACCGGCTGAAAAGAATCGCCCCCCTGGTAATTTACACGATGTACGAAAACCTCTTCGATATCCAGGTTAGCCGCAATGACGCTGGCCTTTCTTCGTGCATCTGCGATTGCCATTTCCAGCAACTTCTCAAGGTAACTTTTTTTCGTTTCGTCCGACAGCCTGTAGGAAAGCTGAAAACCCATATCTGTGGATCCGTGTAGGGCTTGCATTACTTTCAGAAGATCCTCGCCCGTATCCCGGACCAGAATTTCCATGGTCTGACTGGCAACGTAGCCACTGTCTTTGCTACTTCCTTTCGCGTAGACCCTATTGACATTCACGTAATAATTTTCGGCGGTCAATTCATAGTCTTCTACACCGGATTTCTCAAGAGCAGTTTTTACTTGCCTGGCCTTTTTATTCAATTCAGCCGTTGCAGTTGCCGTTTCCATGGCCTTGGCATTCAGTGACACCGTCAGCAGGGCCTCATCGGGCATTACCTCTAGCTGGCTTTGACCTACCACGGAAATTTGTGGGATTTCCTGTGAAAAACCCTGTAAAAAGGGACTCCACAAAAGAACGGTAAAAAAGAGCATTTTGGTTTTCATACGAGATCGCTTTCTTAAAATAATACCCCGTCTAACGACAGGGTGGATAAAAATGTTTCCTCAAATCCCGGGCCAAAAAATCAGGAGGTTTTTTGAAAGATAAACTCATTGGCTGCGGCAATCTCCTCCTCCCGAATCGTGTGCATACCGTCTGGAAAACCAAGCGTTTTTACCTCCGCCTGCATGCCGGTCAATAGCTTGGCAGATGCCTGAATACGGGACATGGGTACGTGAAAATCGTTTTCACTGGCACCGATAAATACCGGTGTTCCAGTTAAATCGCCCGGGTATTTTTCCGCTGAGACCGTTTTTCCGATCAGTCCTCCTGTAAAGGCACAAACCCCTCCATACCGGGCGGGAAATCGGGCACTGTATTCCAGGGCAAGGCAGGCTCCCTGAGAAAACCCGATAAAATAAAGATCTGATACGTTTTTCCCATCTTCCTTTAAACCCTGGACCAGGGAATGAATCCGCTCCAATGATTGACTTAAATAGGGCTCGTTTTCCGACTCTTCCACCATAAACCCAAACGGATACCAGGTATTTCCCGGGGCCTGAGGAATCAAAAATGCAAAATCCGGAACGTGCAACACCTCTATTAATCCCTTCATTCCGGAGGCATTCCCTCCTCTTCCGTGTAAAATGATGGCTACTTTCTCCGCTTGATTTAAGTCTTTACCTACTTTCACTAATTGTTCCATGGCTCCTGATAATTTACCTGTATGGGCACCAAATTCTGCCCAATCTGTTCCCTTTGAGAAGCAACCCAGTCGGGTAGCTTCAACGCATCGCCTAATGATTCCAGTGATTCGTCCACCAAAAAACCGGGTGAATCCGTTGCAACTTCAAAAAGCACTCCTCCGGGTTCCCGAAAATAGATGGATTTGAAATAATTTCGGTCTTTGACTTCGGTCACCGCTACGCCATACCGCTGAATTAATCGTTGAACTTGCAGTTGTTCCGTCTCTCCTGCCGTTCGGAAAGCAATGTGATGAACGGAACCGGCACTTTGGATGGATCGCTCTGAAGGGTCCATCTGGACGAGATCTATTATTTCTCCCGGATTACCAGCGATTTCATAGCGGTACCTTTTGCCGGGAAGTTCTTCCTTAAGCTTGTAATTCAGCACATCCGTCATCAAAGCAGCAGTAGGTTCCAGTTCCCGTAAATTCAGCGTGGCACCGGCTAATCCCCGGATGGCGTGCTTTTGGGGTACGTTTCCACCTGCCCAGGCCTCCCGCTGGTCTTCCCCAATTCCGACCAATTCTATCCCCATCCCGTCCGGATCGGTAAACCGAATCACCACTTCACCAAATCGTTGGAGGGTGTCCGAGATCGTTATTCCTAAACCGGACAACCGGCTTTTCCAATAGTCAATTGAGCTTTCCGGAATGGAAAAAGCGGTGAAGGTCAGTTCTCCCAGTCCTCTTTTTCCTTTTACGGCGCCCTTAAAGGGGAAAAAGGTCAGAATGGAACCCGGGCTTCCGGTTTCGTCGCCAAAATAAAAATGGTAGACATCCGGTGCATCAAAATTGATGGTCTTTTTTACCAGCCGCAAACCCAATACCCGGGTGTAGAAATCTACATTTTGTTGGGGATCGGAGGCGATCGCCGTAACGTGATGAATGCCTGATATTAACTTGCTCATGAGATTATTAGGTTAAGGCCGGGCTCCGTCCTGATCAGAGCCCGGCTTAAAGTTACCTGATTATTGCTTTACTAACTGGACACTGGCGAAGATTTTTACCTCATCACCAACCACAACACTACCCGTCTCCGTTACCGCAGACCAGGTTAAACCAAAGGCCTTTCTGGAGATTTTACCTTTTAGCTCAAAACCAGCTTTAGTCTGCCCATAACCATCC
Source organism: Cyclobacterium sp. (assembly GCA_041685605.1). GTDB lineage: Bacteria > Bacteroidota > Bacteroidia > Cytophagales > Cyclobacteriaceae > Cyclobacterium. The sequence continues at coordinate 14,958 of JAWLFL010000049.1, forward strand.
TGGGCAATACCACCCAACTCGGCTTTAAGAGTCACGGGTTGGGTCGTTCCCCGGATCGTCAGATCTCCTGATACCGCCAATCCATCTCCGCTAGCAACAAGTTTTCCATTGCTAAAAACCAACTGAGCGTGATTTTCTGCATCAAAAAAATCGGCTGATTTCAAATGGGCATCGCGGTCCTTTTGGTTCGTGTCAATGCTGTCAATAGCCGCCGAAAAACGTACGGAGGCATTGGAAAAATCATCCGAAGCCGTTTCGACTTTGCCTTCAAATTCCCGGAAATAACCCGTGACGGTAGAAATTACCAGGTGTTTTACCTTAAACGATACTTCGGAATGCGTGGGGTCAATAATCCATTTTGTGGTACTCATCTTCTTAATAGTTATTAGTTATACGTGTTAAATTAAATATTAATACATTAATTGTATATACATCGAAATAGAGAAATTTTTTTATCCTCTCAGTTTATCTAACAAATCATTCAGCTGCGCCACCTCAGATTTCGTTAAGTTCAAAATATTTTTATTGGATTTTTTCACTTCTTCTTCCAGTTGCTCCAGAATTTCAAGCCCCTTCCCGGTGATCGTAATGTCCACCTGACGACGATCCACTGCACATTCTTTCCGCTCTACCATTTTTTTTATTTTTAATTTTTCAACTAGCCTGGAAGCGTTACTCATTTTATTAAGCATTCTATCTTGAATGGAAGACACCGTTATGGGTTCCGGATGCTGTCCTCTGAGTATGCGAAGTACATTGTACTGTTCAGGAGATAAATCATGAGGCTTGAAAATTTTGCTCTGCTCGGTCACCAGGTAACTGTGGGTATAAAGCAAGTTCACCACCGCCTTGCTGTAGGCATCTTTAAATGGCTTTTGCCTGATCTCGTCTTCAATTTTCATTTATTTCCTATTGTATTTAATGTATATACATTTAAATCAATCAAAAGGTTTCATTATGTGAAAGATTATTTATTTTTTTTCAGGGATGCTACCTTAATTCGAGCAGTCATCTAAGATCTTAGGATATCCATGGTTTTGGCTTTTAAGATACTGAGGCTGTTTATCCATCCCAAGATCACCGTAAGCAAGGTGATCAATACAAACACGATGAGTAGTGGACCCCATTCCATCCGAAAGGATATTTCAAATACATATCGGCTGAGCAGAAAAGCCGCCAGCACGGAAAGCAGAATCCCTCCTCCTGCGGCGAGACTTCCCAAAAACAAATATTCCAGGGCATTGATTTTTAGCAGCACCCTTCTGCCCGCCCCTATTGTGCGAAGCAAAATATTTTCCCGGATGCGTTGAAACTTACTGATCAAAAGTGAGCTTATCAACACCAAAACCCCAGTAAGTATGCTGAACAAGGCCATGAACTGAATGACGAAACTGATTTTTCCTAAAATGTCTTCCAGTGTTTCCACAATCATGCTAAGGTTCACCACCGAAACATTGGGGAACCGGCGCACCATCTTATTTTGTATATCGGCAGATTCCTGGTCATTCTTTGTGCGGGTGATCAACACATGAAACTTAGGGGCATTATCCAATACCTTATCCGGAAAAACAACCAAAAAGTTGGTAGAAACCTTTCTGAAATTCACTTTTCTGAAACTTCCCACGTACGTAGTGAGCGGCCTTCCTTGTACATTAAAGACAACCTCATCCCCTAATTCCACCCGGTTTCTTTCAGCGTATCCTTCTTCCATAGAAACAAAAATACTGTCCCCTTCTGCTTCGTAGGGTATTAAGGTGCCCGAGGTCAATTCTTCGGTGGCAATGAGCGTATCCCGGTAGGTCACTCTGAATTCCCGCCTATACATGGAATTTGACCGCTGTTCTTCCTCTTCGAGTTCCTCGTTATCATTTCTGGTCAAGCCATTCACTTCTGCCACCCCCATGGTAACGATGGGGACGTGCTGCAATATGGGCAATCCCTCTTGTGCCAATACGGTCTTCATGCTGTCTACCTGATCCGTTTGGATATCAAAAAACAGCATGTTCGGCTGATCTTCTTTGTCAGCAAACCGCACCTCATCCAACAGCTGGTTTTGTATAAAAAACAAGGTGCCGATCATCGCCGTTCCCAAGCCAATGGTAGCCAACAGGGATACCGTTTGGTTGTTGGGCCGGTACAAATTGGACAAGGCTTGTCTGGCAGGGTAGTTCAAGCTAATCGGAAGGAATTTTCGAATGGCTTTCATTATCCCCAAGGCCAGCAGCCACAAGGATCCAAAAGAAAATATCACAAAACCGGTAAACCAAAAGGTCTGGTCCCACTCTTCCAACAGGTAAAAGCTAAACCCCAGAATAAACAGGACTATTGCTCCCAGGACCATCCAACGCAAGGGATCCTTACCCAAGCCTGCAGAAGGATCGTCCGGCCTGAGGGTCATCATCGGCGATACTTTTCTGATTTTCAGCAAGGGAATCAGTGCAAATAATACGGATATCAATACCCCGGTAAAGGTCCCCATGATCACTGCTCTCCAGGAAATTTGGACAGACACTTCCACGGGAAGGAAATCACTAAATACCATCGGCAAAAGAAATTGTAGGAACGCCCCGGCAGCCGCACCCAGTAGGGAACCAAATAGTCCCATGATGACGATCTGAACCAGATAGACGGCTACAATTTCTTTCGATCGTACCCCCAGACATCTTAACACCGCCACGGAGGGTAATTTCTCCTTCACAAAAACGTTGATGGCACTTCCCACCCCCACACAACCGAGCAGCACAGCAATAAAGGCCACCAAAACCAGGAAGTTAGACAGATTTTCAAATGACCTTCCCGTGTCCTCTTTTTGAGATTGAACGGTCTCGTGCCTGACCTTATCTTCGTCCCACTGTTCTTTTTTCTCAGCAATGAGGGCCTCCAGGTCAAACTCTTCCGGAAACTGAAAATAGTGGATGTAATTGACCCTACTGCCGTACTGAACCAGGCCTGACGCTTCCAATTGATCGTTAGGGATGTATACGGCAGGAGCTACCGTGGCGGTAATGCCATTTTGGCCGGGCACTTTTTGCAAGGCACCGACGATTTCCAAGGTCACATTTCCCACCTTGATGCTATCCCCTACCACGGCCCCAAACTGAGCCATCAGCGTTTTTTCTACCAGGGCTCTTTTAGCACCCTTTCTGAATTCCGTTTCTCCGGACACCGGTAGGGTTTCGAAGCTTCCGTAGAAGGGGAAATCTCCTTCCAGAGCTCTTACCTGCGTCAGCCTGCTCTCCCCCACTTTAGGAAAATAAACCATGGAGGCAAAATTTACTTCCAGGGCACGGCGATCTGCCTGGGTCTCGATTTCAGGAAAATCGATCGGCTGATTTTTTCTCAAAGAGAGGTCCGCTCCCAGCAGTTCTTTCGCCTGCTCGTCAATATCATTACTCAGGTTATCTCCAAAAGAGGTGACGGCCACGAGGGCAGCAATCCCGGTAACGATGGCTGAAATAAACAAAATAAGCCTTCCTCCCGTCTTTCTGAGGTCTCTTTTCGCCATAAGTAGCGACCAGTTCCAATCAACCATTGATCGCCTCCTGTAATTTTCCTCCCTTAATGTGAATGGATTGGTGTGTGCGGGCCGCTAGTTCCAAATCATGCGTCACCAGAATAAGGGTCGTTCCTTCTTCCTCGTTTAATTTAAAAATAAGATTTTCTACCATCTCCCCTGTTTCGGTATCCAGGTTACCGGTTGGTTCATCTGCAAACAATATTTTTGGTTCGTTGGCAAAGGCACGGGCGATGGAAACCCGTTGCTGCTCACCACCTGAAAGTTGATTAGGGTAATGCGTCAATCTATCCGCAAGGCCGACTTTTTCCAGGAGTTCCATCGCCTTGTCTTTGGCATCTTTTCTTTTTTTGAGTTCTAATGGCACCATGACGTTTTCCAGAGCGGTCAGGGTTTGTAGCAGCTGAAAATTCTGGAATATAAAGCCCACGAGTTGATTTCTCACGGCAGCTCGCTGGTCCTCTGTCATCTTTTCCAATGCGCTGCCATCCAGCATTACGGATCCGGAACTGGCCACGTCCAATCCGGCGCAAAGCCCCAAAAGGGTGGTTTTACCGCTACCGGAGGGCCCGACGATCGACAAGGTATCTCCAATGGCTACCTCAAAATTTACCTGATCCAAAACCGTAAGTTCCCGGTTACCACTTCGATAGGTTTTTGTAAGATTATCAACTTTTAATACATTCATAGACTTTACTTATCCTTACCTAACAAAAACAATAGTCAATTAAGTTTATTAATTTTAACGATTGACCATTAAATTTCTGCCAAATTACGCATTCATGAAACTAACTTTGAAATACGTCCCCTTTGTACTGGCGGTGCTTACGCTGATCTATTCCTGCAATCAAAAGCCTCAGGAAGATAATCGGGAAAAGGAGGAGGAAGCTATTCCCGAGAAAAAAACGGCCAAAAAAACCATTTTGTTTTTCGGTAACAGCTTGACCGCAGGATACGGAATTGAGGAAGAGGAGGCATTCCCTGCATTGATTCAGGAAAAAGTGGACAGCCTGGACCTGGATTACCAGGTGATCAACGCCGGGTTAAGCGGAGAAACGACTGCTAGCGGGCTAAGCCGTCTGGACTGGTTTCTGGAAGAAAAACCGGAAATTTTCATCTTGGAACTAGGAGGGAATGATGGGTTGAGGGGTATTCCACTTGAGGAAACTGAAAAGAACCTTCGAAACATCATTTTGAATGTGCAGGAGAAATTTCCGGATACTAAAATTGTACTGGCAGGAATGCAAATTCCTCCGAATATGGGGCCCGAGTATTCTGAAAATTTCCGGACCATGTATGCTGAAATCGCTAAAAGCACTTCGGTTTCCCTGATCCCCTTTTTGTTGGAAGGGGTGGCCGGAGACCCGAACCTAAACCTGGCAGATGGCATTCACCCCACTGAAGAAGGACACCAAATCGTAGCAGAGAATGTCTGGCCCTACCTCAAACCCCTGGTACTTTAATTTTACTTAGGAATAGTCTCCTACCAAATATCCCGGTATTCTTTCTATAGAAGAATTATTTGTTTTTAATTTTAAATAATTTGTCTTACTTTTTGAAAAATTTTAATCAAAGAGCAATAGAATGAGTATTAACATACAATCTGCCGGAGAGGCTTATGATGTGGTTATTGTGGGATCCGGAGCGGGAGGAGGCATGGCTTCAAAAATCCTGGCAGAAGCGGGATTGAAAGTCGCTGTGGTGGAAGCGGGAGCTGATTTTGACCCGGCCATTGAAGAACACCGAACCCAACTTCGTGCTCCCTGGGAATCTCCGCGTAGAGGGGCGGGAACGGTACGGCCTTTTGGAGACTTTGATGCTGCCATTGGCGGATGGGACATCGATGGAGAGCCCTATACCCGGGGAGCAGACAGTGAATTTGACTGGTTCCGATCCAGAATGCTGGGAGGAAGAACCAATCACTGGGGACGCATATCCCTGCGATTCGGCCCCTTGGACTATAAACGAAAAGACCAGGATGGGTTGGGTGATAACTGGCCCATTGGCTACGAGGATGTGGCTCCCTATTACGATAAGGTGGATCAGTTGATCGGTGTATTTGGTTCCAAAGAGGGGATCCGAAACGAGCCGGATGGTTATTTCCTCCCCCCTCCCAAGCCCCGTTTGCATGAATTGCGCATTAAAAAAGGGGCGGATAAGATTGGGGTACCAGTCATCCCTTCCCGTCTGTCCATTTTGACGCGACCGGTCAATAACGACCGGGGCACTTGCTTTTTCTGTAACCAATGCAACCGCGCCTGTCAGATATATGCCGATTTTTCCGCAGGCACCTGCCTGGTAAAACCAGCCATGAAAAAAGGCCAGGTGGATCTTTTTACTATGGCTATGGTAAGGAAAGTAAACACTAACGAGCAGGGTAAAGCTACAGGTATCCGGTATATCAGCAAACTGGACATGAAAGAATACACCCTTAATGCCCGGGTGGTCGTATTGGGTGCCTCTGCCTGTGAATCGGCAAGAATCATGTTAAATTCCAAATCCCAGACCCATCCCAATGGGCTGGGCAATAGTTCCGGACAGGTAGGTCACTACCTGCACGATTCTACGGGGGCTGACCGCATGGGCATCCTTCCGGATATGATGGATCGGGAGCGGTACAATGAAGACGGTGTAGGAGGCATGCACGTATACACCCCCTGGTGGCTCAATGAAAAGAACCTGGATTTTGCCAGAGGGTATCACATCGAATACTGGGGAGGAATGACCATGCCTTCCTATGGTTTTGGAGGTGGCATGGATACCATGCGCCAATATGTCAAGGATGAATTCGGCAATCCACGTCCGAATGGGGGCTATGGAGAGGGATTAAAAAAGGATATCCGCCGTTTTTACGGCAGCACCGTAGGCATGTCTGGTCGGGGAGAGAGTATTCCCCAGTACAGCAACTACTGCGAAATAGACAATCAGGTAGTGGACAAGTATGGCATCCCGGTATTGAAATTCCACTACAAGTGGAGCGATCAGGAACTCAAGCAGGCACAACACATGCACGAAACCTTTGAGGAGATTCTTACCAGTATGGGTGCGATCATTTTGGGCAGCAAGCCAGGGGCAGACCGGCAGTATGGACTGCACAAACCCGGCCGGATCATTCATGAAGTGGGAACTACCCGCATGGGAGACGATCCCGAAACTTCCGTGTTAAACAAGTTTTCACAAGCCCATGACTGCAAGAACCTATTTGTAGTGGACGGCGGTCCGTTTGTGTCCCAGGCCGACAAAAATCCAACCTGGACCATATTGGCCCTGTCCTGGAGGACTTCGGAATACATTATCGATCAATTATCAAAGAAAAATATTTAAGCCATGAACAGAAGAGAAAATCTCAAGCTTTTATTTACAGGATCCCTGGCTTCGGGCTTCCTTTTTACCGGTTGTGGTCCCGAGGCTCCTGAAACGACTGAAATTCCTCATAACCCTAAGATTGGGGAGTTTGGGAGTTATGGCAGAACCCCGGAAGAAATCATTTACAATGAAAAGCTCAAGTCTTCCACTTTTTTTACCGATGAGGAACGACAGAAATTAGACATCCTGGTCGATATCATCATACCTGCCGATGCTACCTCAGGGAGTGCCACGGATGCGGGCGTTCCCGATTTCATAGAATTTATGATGAAAGACATCCCCACCTACCAGACACCCATGCGCGGCGGGCTATTGTGGTTAGATCACAAGTCAGATGAACTATTTGCTGCCAAATTTCTGGATATCAATGAAACGCAGCGAATCCAGCTCATAGACGAGATTGCCTATCCCGACAAGGCGAAACCTGAAAACGAAGGTGGTGTCCGCTTCTTTAATATGCTGAGAAACCTAACGGCTACTGGCTTTTTCACTAGTGAAGAAGGGTTTAAAGACCTGGGATACGTAGGTAACCGGCCCAATGCCTGGGACGGGGTACCTGAAGAGGTCCTGGCCAAACATGGGCTACAGAACGATCCGAAATACAAAGACGTGTACCTGGATGTTTCCACCCGGGGAACCATCGCCCAGTGGGATGATGAAGGCAACCTTATCGGATAATTGTCCTTTGAGCCCTCCATGACCCAGTCCGGAAATGGGTGTTTACCTTACCCGTTTCCGGACTAATCACCTTAACCCAACATGCCATGAAGTTTTTTTTCATTTGCTTACTATTCCAGACCGTACTGGTTTTTTCCTCGTTGAAAGCACAGGAGTTACCTTTATTTAATGGAAAGGACCTCACGGGCTGGCATGCAGACGTGCCTGAAAAGGACGATAATCCCGATGCCGGACCGTCCTTTATCGTCCGGGATGGAATGTTGGTAAGTTTGGGAAGGCCGCTAGGTCACCTGATTACCGATAAGGTGTACCAAAACTACCGCATCACGACCGAGTACCGGTTTCCCGGAGAGACCGGCAACTGCGGCATATTGGTTCATGCTTCTACTCCCCGCGCGTTATACGACATGTTTCCCAAGTCCATTGAAGTGCAGATGATGCATGAAAA
>JAWLFL010000247.1:0-5658 GCA_041685605.1 Cyclobacterium sp.
AACCGAAGTCAACAATCCCGTTCGACTTGCATGTATTAGGCCTGCCGCTAGCGTTCATCCTGAGCCAGGATCAAACTCTCCATTGTAAAGTTTGTGTGGTGAAAATTCGTTTCGTAAAAAAACGAAGCTTTCACTGTATTATTCTAGTTCGAATTAAATCGAATCGTCAGGATCATTATTTCTATCTTACACTACTTCAAAGAACTTGTCAGGCAACTTACTTGCCCGCTTGTCAAAACGCTTTCGTTTCGAATTTAACTAATCTGCGAAATGGGTTTGCAAATGTCGAATTAAAATTTCAGATTCTCAAACCCTACGATTGAAAATTTATATAAAATTTTGTTTCTTTTTCTGGGAAATAACACCGGGAAACTCGCTTCCTTTCGGCACTTTTTCAGGTCTTTTTCTGAATTGGAATGCAAACATATACCTCTTTTTGGAGATAGCCAAATCAGAGCGGGCTTTTATTCGCTATTTTTACGAAATACCTGATTAACAGCCAGATTTGTTTTGGTCATCCCTTGGTAGCTTTCGGCCGCTTATACACCGGTACCGTACTACAGGGCTCCCCAAACATAAGGCTCCTTGCTACCGGTAGTACCAGGTTCACCAATTCCCCATAAGCATAATCCGGTACAGGCAATTTGCTGCAACCCTTCACCACCACTGGCTTGTCCCGAACGGCTTCTATGTCCAGCTTTCGCAAGGCCTTCCCCATTAAATGAATTTCCAGGTCTTTCAAATCACCTATAACTACTTCCCTGGCCGCTTCCTGCAGTCGTACTACTACCAACATATAAGCCCAGGTAGGAATAATGGCTTCTACCGAACAATGAACACCCACCAATTTGTCCTTGTAAACCGAAGTGTCCAACTCCTTCACCTGTTGACGGAATTCTTTTTCCTTCACCACCATTCCCTGAAAAAGAAGAGGCTCCAGGTCAAACAAAACCCGGTCTCCCTTTTCATAAAAGGATTCCAGATCTATGGTGACAATTGGACTACTGGCAACTCTGTTGGTAATTTCACTCATGACAATAATGGATTTTTCTTTGACTTTAGAACCATAAACTCCTTTAAGTAGTTCGGCTCAAAATAGGCAATATCCGCTACCGCTCCCCTCCCAAGCTTTTCGTAGGCAATTTCACCTACACCCGAAGCAGAGTTGAGCCCATCCCTGAATATTGCATGAGGTGAAAGGAAGCATTTTTTGGCCTTTTCATTCGCATTTCCTACAAAATACACCTTCCCTTTCTCCAAAAAATCCTGAAAAGGATTTTCATCCAGTATTTCGGGGCGTGACGCCACCAAAGTCTTTCCCTCATGATCTAATACAGCGGCATAGACCTCCATTCTTCTGGCATCTATCATAGGAATGATATAAGCATTCGGTTCAGCTTGTGAAATGACTCGCTTTCCTAAGGCCTGTAAACTGTCCACTCCTATCAAGGGCAGGTCATGGGCAAAAGCCAAGCCCTTTGCTGTGGCAACCCCAATTCGCAATCCCGTATAGGATCCAGGTCCCTGAGCTACAGCGATGGCATCCAGATGCTCCATTTTATAGCCCGACTGATCCATCAGACTCTTTACGCAGGGGACTAGCTTACTACCGTGTATATTCCCCTGATGTAGTTCCATCAATCCCATAAGCCTTCCCTTTTCATGAAGGGCCACCGAACATATGTCAATCGAAGTATCAATAGAAAGAAGTAGACTCATGGTGTTTGAATAGTTTGCCCGGGTTGTTCCCGCCCTAAAACGCATTGTAATAACATCCCTGAAAAATCCATGCCTACAGTATCCGCATCCTTCTTTGGGTCTGAATAGCAGTAAACCTACTGCCTCGAACAAAAACCGACATTACTAGGGCCTACCTGTAAGCCCTGAATCCATTTTGATGCGGGCAATTACCACGAGGTATTAGCACCAAGTATAATTAGTAGGCGTTACAAAGATTAATTGGGAGACAAAATGCTGGAATACCGCTCCGAATCTTTCACAATTTCCAGGGCTTTTACCAATTCAGGATCCTTATCCAATGAAGCTTCAATGGTCCCCTGTTGATAATAGTACCTGGATACGATTTCATCTTTGAGGGCCTCTTTTATTTCTTCTTTAAAGGTGATCAGGTCTTGCTCCTTACTATGGCTTACACTTTCCTTTAAAGAAGCCAATTCATCCCGGATATCTTCAAAATACTTTTCCCGCTCGGCATAGGTTTCCAGGTCATCAATTGTTTTTTCTACTCGTGTAGTATAATCATATTCTTTGTCCTGAAGCCAGTTCACAAATTCATCATACAACGCTTCACTAACCTTAAATTCTCTGGCAGTTGGAATGGAATCCCGCTGGAGTGCAAATTCGTTCGCAAATCTAAAAATCAAGCTTCGTGTAACCAAACTATAAGTGATTGGGGCAAAATTACGGGAATCAATTTCAATATCAGGCTCAATTCCCACCCCATCATAGACCGTTCGCCCATTCTTGGTTTCAAAGGCCTTCCTTAGGGAGTCGGGCACGGATCTTCCATTGCCCGCTTCATCTTTCAAGCTGTAGTCTATGGCCTGAATACAACGGCCACTGGGAATATAGTATTTGGCGGTAGTCAATTTAACCTTAGAGTTATAAGACAAGGGGACGGTGCTTTGTACCAATCCCTTGCCAAATGATTTTCTACCAACCAAAACTGCCCGGTCGTAATCCTGTAATGCCCCAGCCACAATTTCGGCAGCGGAGGCACTTCTTTCATTGATAAGCACTGCTAAAGGAATGTCTTTATCGATAGGAGACAATTCAGTGGTATAGGTGGCATTCACATTTTCCAATTTCCCGATCGTTTTTACTACCTCTCTCCTTTTCGGTATAAAAATATTCACCACATCTACAGCCTCTTTCAATATTCCTCCCGGATTATCCCGGACATCAAGAATGATCTTTTTGGCTCCCTCCTTTTTAAGGTTTTGAACCGCCCGGCTGACTTCTGTGGCAGCATTGGTTGTAAAATCGCTGAGTTTAATATAGCCCGTTTCCCCGTCCACCATACCATGGTAGGGCACATTACTGATGACAATTTTTTTCCGGGTAAGGTTAAAAGTGAGGGTATCTTCCCCGCGCTTTACCTGCACCTGCACTTCGGTATTGGCAGGCCCCTTTAGCAGAGCGGAAATTTCCGCTGTGTTCTTATCCACCACCTGAACCGAATCTACCCGTAGCAATTCATCCGCTACTTTTAACCCGGAAAGTTGGGCAGGAAACCCCTTGTAAGGCATTAAAATCATGTTAGCCCCTACCCTGTTTCCTATTACTGCTCCCACTCCGCCGTATTCACCGGTAGTCATCATCCTGAAATCATCCGATTCTTCCTCCGGGATGTATTCGGTATAAGGATCCAGTTCGGCCAGCATGGCATTAATGCCTACCGTCACCAACTCATCCGGATCAATCTCATCCACGTAATAGGAATCCAATTCCCTGATCAGGGAGGCGAAAATATCCAGGTTTTTGGCAATACTAAACAGCTTGTCGTTCTTGGGATAGAAAGAAAACAAGGAAACGGTCACCCCTATCAGCAGAAGCGTGCTCAGCAGAACTTTTTTTGATTTCAACTTATTCATTCTTAGGAACCTTTTTTTATTTTTGGGATTTTTTGCAGGATCTTTTTCACCTTCGGTTCGATCTTATGATACCCCATTAATTCCTGGGATACGTAAACCAATGCGATAAGTTTTTTCGTAGCCCCAGGCTCCTCCAGGAGAAATTTATTTAATCGATAGGCTTCTTTCACCCGTCGTTTGATGTAGTTTCGGTGAACAGCCTTTCGAAGTTTCTTTTTCGAAACCGACACCAAAACCTGATTTTCAGCTGCCGCCTCCCGGTCCAAACAAATGACCTTGAAGGGGTATAAAAAAAAAGAGGAACCTTTATCAAAAAGTTCCTTTATTGACTTTTTGGAATGTAACCTTTCATCCTTTGAAAATTTACAATTCCTCATGTACAGCAATCTGGTCTATCTGTTAAAGATAGCAAAAAAAGCATTACTTCTTCAGCGTCTTCTCAGAAGAAACCGATAATTTATGCCTGCCTTTTGATCTTCTTGCTCTTAGCACCCTTCTGCCGTTGGCAGTAGACATTCTTTCTCTGAAACCGTGCTTGTTTCTTCTTTTCCTGCGGGAAGGTTGAAATGTTCTTTTCATTATTGCTATCTTTTACTTTTCTATCAGGTAATTTTAAAGGACTGCAAAGATAGATAGGTTTTTTTTATTTACAAACCAGTGGCTTACTTTTGTTTAGGACCTAATTCATTCTATCCATGATTTATACCCTTTCCACTCCGATTCCTTCTTCCCAGATTCTGGAAGTCCAACTCGATTTCCAATGCGAAAAAGAAGAGCTCGTCCACCTGCAACTCCCTTCCTGGCGACCCGGCAGGTATGAAATCGCCAACTATGCCCAGTACCTCATAAACCTGGAAGTTCATGGTCCGGCAGGGCCCGTCGATTGTCAAAAAAAGACCAAAGACCTATGGGAATTTACCGCCCCCGACTCCGGATTGTACCGGATGAAATATACCTATCATGCTGCCCAATTTGATGCCGGGGGCAGTTGGGTTTCCCCAGACCTGGTTTATATCAATTTTATCAACCTGGCATTTGTCCTAATTGGCCGTGAACACGAGCCGATTACCCTCCAATTGAACGTTCCAGAAACCTTTCAGGTCGCCTGTGCCCTGGCCCAACCCGAACCCGGCTTGCTCCAGGCTAAAAACGTTCAGGAATTGGTAGATAGCCCGCTTTTGGCCGCCAAAAAACTGCATCATCGTAGCTATCAGGTTAACGATAACCAATTTCATTTGTGGGTTTCTGGAACCGTTTCCTTTGATTGGGACGATGTTCTGAAACAGTTCAGGAAGTTTACCCTAAAACAAATCGACGACTTTGGCGATTTCCCAGCGAAAGCGTATCATTTTCTAATTCACTTACTCCCTTTCCCGCATTACCATGGCGTGGAACATAACTACTCCACCGTCATCACCCTGGGGCCAGACCACCTTATGGCTACCAAAGTAGGGATGGATCGACTAATGGGAATCTGTTCGCATGAGTTATACCATTTTTGGAACGTTTGCCGGATACGGCCAAAAGCGATTCAGCCCTATGATTTTTCCAAAGAAGCCTATCTGCTAGAGGGCTTGATAGCGGAAGGCGTTACTACCTTTATGGGGGATTTTTATTTGTTGAAGTCCGGGTACTATTCTACCAGGGAATACCTGGACAAAATGGAAATGCTTTTTGAAAGAGGCTTTGAAAACCAGGGATGGAAAAACCAATCCATCATCGATTCGAGTTTTGACCTGTGGCTGGACGGATACAAAGCCGGGGTCCCTGATAAAAAAGTGAGTATCTATACCCACGGAGCATTGCTGACCTTCGCAGTCGACCTTTTGCTATTACAAAATGGTCGGCGAATGCATGAGGTCATGAAAATCATGTGGAACAGGTTTGGGAAAACAGATAGCGGGTACACCCTAGAAGATTTTCGAAAAGCAATTCGCTCCCTTTCTGAAAACCCCGGAAAAATGGACTCGTTTTTTGAACGTTTCGTCTTAGGTAAGGACGATCTCTACCCCCTGTTAAAATCCCTGCTTCCAGCAATCGGACT
>JAWLFL010000050.1:0-22930 GCA_041685605.1 Cyclobacterium sp.
ACGTTATTCAGAGCTTTTAGATACAATTGGTCACTTGTTATTAGACAGAATGGACAAAAGGCTTTTTGATCATTTGAAAAAGAAACTGGATTTAAGTAGTAATAATTCAATTAAAATGAGTCATCACCAGATAGCAAACGAATTAGGTACCGCTCGTGAAGTAATTACAAGAGTGTTGAAAAAACTTGAAACCGAGGGAAAAGTTCTACAAAAATCAGGTGAAATAAGAATTATTGGTGAGTGGTGACCACAGTCACTGCACAGCTGTTGGCAACCGTTTACATTTGTATTGCAATACTGCAACAATTTAAAATTTAAAAGAATGAAAACGAATATGGGTACTGCAGACAGAATTATTAGAGTAATAATCGCTGCAATTGTCGGAGTCCTTTTTTTATCAGGAACTATTTCAGGAACTTTAGGTATAGTGCTATTAGTACTTGCAGGGGTTTTTGTGTTAACCAGCTTAATAAGTTTTTGTCCACTTTACGCACTGTTTGGAATTAGAACTTGTCCCTTAAAAGATAAAAAATCCATACAGTCTTAAACGGCCATAAGCTCACTCCTTTTCCCGTACATCGGGAACCTGTCCCGGCCAAACGGAAGTGTACCTAACAATCTATCCCAAGTATCGGGACCCTTGTCTCCCGATACTCGGGATAGGCAGTTCGGGTCTCCCCAAAATCTGTTCGGGGCAGGCAGTTGCTGCCCGGCATCCCGGCTCCTCGCTAAGCATATCCAACAGATACTTTCTTAACGTTCTGCAATGAGACAAGAGGTCGCTTCGATAACGGTTTATTTTTCAAAAAACGATTAAACCTTGTGTTCCATCAAAAGTAGCTTATCGATACATGATTAATCCAACAAAGCAATAATATTTTCCACGGTAGATAAATAGCTTCTCTTATCCCTGATGATTTTGGATTGTTGGCTCGCACCTATTAAAATATGAATAAAGGCTATGGGACCAAGATAATGGAACTTGCCATCGAAAGGTGCTTCCAAAATCCAGAAGTGGACGGAATTCTAATTGACCCTCTAAGATCCAATACGAAAGCGCATAGGTTTTATGAGTGCCTTGGATTTGAATTTGTCGAAGAAAGAGAATTTGATGAAACCGCCTGTTTTGTATATGAGTTGAAAAGAAAATCCGGCATAAGAGGGTAACCAAGAGACTGTCCTACCAAAAGTGAAGCGGCTCTGATCCCTGTTACGTTTATATTTGACGTAATTGAGACACTGAAATGCAACGAGCCGAAACACCAAAAGCCCCCTTGAAATACGGACGTAATCTATACGACTTCCAGGAAGGATTCATGGTGTTTGTTGCTCCAAATCAAGTAATTTCCTCTATTTCAAAAGGTTTTTCAGTAATAGAGGAAAATTATCCCCATCATCCTGCAGCCCACTTTGTCACAGCATGAATATTCACCAACGCATGCTCCAGCATCAATTTTTCAACTACGACAAACACGAGGCACTGAGCCTGTCGAACGATGAAAAAGAACGCTTGTTCCAGTCCAACAACAGCATTGGCGAAATTGCCTATCTATTGGGTTTCGAATACCCGAACCATTTCAGTAAATTGCTTAACGCAAAAAAGGGCATCAGTCCGAAGGAGTTGAGGCGTTTAATCTATTGTTTGCTGGACGAATTCGAGGCATTCCGACAATTGCTGTCCTGTCTTCGCTGCAGGCAGAGTGGTAAAGGCCTGTAGCAGAATGGTGCCCAGGCAACTTGCACCAGGAACCGGAGCTGTTTGATGTACATTGGAAGAACTGCAAACCGATTTGCAGGGCCAGGGTGGTAAAAATTAGTCGGCCGAAAGCTTTCGTATCGAATATTTGAATAAATTTGGCGCATGCGCTGCCGGGTTTTCCGGAAAAAGAAGCCAGGACCTTCGAAAAAGCGGGTTCAAGGCAGCATCAACCGAACCACTAACCGCCAAACCACTCCTACGCATGCGCAAACTTGCTCTGCTGCCCGGCAAATTCAGCAATAAGGGACACATTCTCGCTTCCGTCGGTGCCGCCGTGGGCATCGCCAACCTGGTCCTGTTCCCGGCACGAGTATTCAACTACGGAGGGTTGGCTTTTATTCTGGTATTCGTTTTGTTTACGTTTATTCTGGGCGTTCCATTGATGATCGGCGAAACGGCACTCGGCAAACACAGCCAACGCGATGCCGTAGCGGCTTATCGCAGCATCGGGGGGAAAAAATGGGGTTTTGCCGGCCTTTTTGGCCTGATTACTTGCTGTTTTATTTTGTCCTTTTACATCGTCGTGGCGGGATGGTCCCTCTACTACCTTTACCTGTACCTCTTTCAGTACCAGGAGATCACTGCTGCCGTGGCAGCGGCCCTGGCAATAGAAGCTCCCTCCGTGGCTGGAGTTGCAGGCCTATTCGGAAAGTTTGTGAGTTCCCAATACGAGGTACTGCTCTTTTCGGGAATCTTCATGGGAGCAACCGTGGCCATTATCGCCAACAATGTCAAACAGGGAATCGAATGGGTTAGCATGCGCTTCATTCCCATTTTGGTCTTGATGATGCTGGGCTTGATCCTTTCCGTGCCTTTTGTTGCGGGAGATCGGGTGAATTACGCCAATTTTAACTTCGACTTTCCAGCACTGTTTGCCATGGATAGCAGCGGTAGGATTGGCATCATCGAGGCACTGGGACAGTCCTTTTTTAGCCTGTCACTGGGTGCCTGTTCCATGGTCACCTACGGTACACATGTCGACAGAAATACCAACGTGGTTTCCAATGCCCATTACATCGTACATACCGATACCCTGGTGGCACTTTTGGCGGGGCTGCTGATTATTCCGCTTTTTGCTAGCTCCGAACAGGTTGGCCTCAACCCTAGCCTGGTGTTTATCAACCTGGTCGATACCTTTTATGGGTTTGGCGAACCCTGGGGAAGGCTTATCGGAATTGGTTTCTTCACCTTGTTTAACCTCGCCATCGTCACCTCCACCATTTCCCTGCTGGAACCAGCGGTAAACTACCTTTCCAGGGGAAGTCAAGCCCGGCGTAAAAACTACTCCCTACTCATCGGAGCAGGCATTTTCCTTATCAGCATACCGGCCATCCTGTCCTTTAACCCGGAAAACCCTTCCTTTTTTACCGATTTTCTGGGATACGGAGACAAGCAAAGCGATACCATGGGGTATTTTAACTTTATTCTGGATTTCTTCGGTACCTTTTGCCTGTTGGCAGGGGCTTTTCTTTTGTCCGTTTTTATCCGGAGCACCTGGACCATGGAAAAACTGATCGAGGAGATCACTGTTGTGGAATATTCCCCCGCCAATCCCATCAAAACTTTGCTAAAGCTAACCATATTATGGATTATCCCCCTTTTGATGCTGCTATTGCTCGGAGCGGAATGCCTCAAAGTAGGTTTCAAAATGGGAATGATCGACTACTAAAATGCTGCTTTGACTCATTAAAGAAAAGGTTCCTACTCACTAACCTGCATACCGAACCCAGGTAAAGGGCAGGGAATACCCTTTCATTTTCCGATAAACACCTGCACTGCTCTTTTGGTCGGGAATCAATCAGATCCCATAAGTACCACCGGGCCCAAGGATGGGATGCAAGAATGCGACGGGGGAAAAAAGGATATGAAATTGAGCTTTCCTAAAGCCAGGTCAGCCGTAAGCGACTCACGGAGGAATCATTATCCAACACCTGGCCGTTAGATAAGTGGGAAACTCTCCCTATTTAGGATCGGGACAGGCATCCCGACCTGCGGTACGGGACAAGTTATGACCTATGAAAAGCAAATTTTAAACAGATGAATTCAATCGAAACACTCGTGCAAAAACTAGACTTAACCCCGCACCCGGAAGGAGGGTATTTTCGGGAAACGTACCGAAGTGCCGGAGAAATCCCCGAATCCGCACTGGGTTCAGCCTACGCCGGCAAGCGAAACCATGCCACGTGTATCTATTTTCTACTGACTTCCGAGGACTTTTCGGCGTTCCATCGGATTAAGCAGGATGAAATCTGGCATTTTTACGACGGTTCTCCCCTACGCCTCCACTTGTTATCTGAGAAGGGGTGCCATTCGGTTCACCGGATTGGACGCGACCTGGAAAAAGGCGAGGTGCCCCAGTTTGTTGTACCGGGAGGCCATTGGTTCGCGGCAGAGGTCATCGGGCAACACAGCTATTCTCTGGTGGGTTGCACGGTAGCACCCGGTTTTAGTTTTACTGACTTTGAACTCGCCTCCGAAAAAGCACTCAAGGCTCGTTTTCCGGACAAAGCGGAACTTATCCAGAAACTGACCCGCCAATGAGGGATAGAATTCCCGCCATGCAGCGATCGGATTTCTTTCGACCGAATCACCGAAACGGGCCCAAAAACCCGGCACCAACTCATCGGTTCTGCAAAAAAAGCCCGAAGCGGGCACTATTGAACCGGCAAGTGGATGCGAATACAATTTATTTTTCTTAGCTTATCGAGTCAAATAAACAGGACAAAAACCCCATCCCCGGATCCCGGATACCCGGCGCAGCGCATGAACATGAAGTTACTTCCACTACTCGCATTGATAATACCGACGATATGGGTCGGATGCATCGAAAAAAAACCCATTGCTGATACCAGCGACCAAGGTCTGGAACAATGGTTAGCGAAACCAGTCTCCGCAAGGGAACCCCTGGAAAGCCAGGAATTCGCAAAAGAATCCCTAAGCAAAACGGAGGCCGAGAAATTCACCACTTTGCTCTTTCAGGACAAACAGCAGCAACTGATAGCCGATTTTAAGCAACAGTGGGATTCCCGTGAAATCCAGCATGAAGGATTAAAAATGCCCTTCTACTACCAGAAATTTGGTGAAGCACCGGCCGATGGCAGAAGTTTGTTTATATCCATGCACGGGGGCGGCAATACCCGGCCTGAAGCAAACGACCAGCAATTTGACAACCAAAAACACCTATACGACCAAACCATGGGCGGGCTGGAAGGAATCTACCTGGCCCCGAGAGCCCCAACCAATACCTGGAACCTGTGGCACGAAAGTCACATTGATGACTTTTTCACCCTGCTCATCCAACTGGCAGTCGCCCTGGAAGATGTCAATCCCAACAAAGTGTACCTGTTAGGCTACTCGGCGGGTGGCGATGGTGTATTTCAACTGGCACCACGCATGGCCGATCGCTGGGCCGCCGCCGCCATGATGGCAGGACACCCGAATGAGACCTCCCCTTTGGGGCTGAAAAATACTCCCTTTGCGCTACACATGGGGGCACTGGATGCCGCCTACGACAGAAATAGCAAAGCTCAGGAATGGAAATCCCTACTGGACAGCCTGGAAGCCAATGCACCCGGAAGCTATATTCATCAGGTAGTCCTTCACGAAGGGATGGGCCACTGGATGAAGCTGCAGGATGCGGTTGCCTTACCCTGGATGGCAAACTATACACGCAATCCCATCCCTGAAAACATTGTATGGAAACAAGACGACCGGCACCACCGCTACTTTTATTGGCTGGGCGTTCCGGAGGATTTGATCGAAACCGGTGGGGAAATTCGTGTGGAATACCATCCCCAGCGAAACGAGGTAAACATCCTTTCCAATTACAGCAACAGGTTGGAACTGTTCCTAAACGACAAAATGCTGGATCTGGATGCCCCGATTACCATCAAATACCAGGGCAAAACCCTGGCAGAAAAAAGGGTCAAACGCAGCCTTCTACCTATTCACCAAAGCCTTTCCTACCGGGGAGATCCTCACCTGGCCTTCTCCTCCAAACTAACCGTAATCGACAATGATCGCGTGATGGAATAAGGAAAAGAGCGTCTTTTGCAGCAGGTACTTCCCGGTTTTCAAGCATAGCAACCGGGGTGGCGCCTTTCCCAGCCCGATGATATTTACTACAGCACCTTTGAGTGTTCGGTAGTCAAAAGACCGGAGTGCACCCATTTGCTAGGGAGCGTACCAATCCCCAAAAAAGGCCATTTTGTCCACAAACATACCATACGTGGGATATTTTACTTTAAAAAGTTGATCAATTGGGTCTTTTGACCTATTTTTATTTTCCTATGCTCCATAACCACTAATGTTTTCTTTTGAGGTGAGTATAAAACCCGATAGACGTTCCTTTCTGAACCGTACCTCGCCGCTGGCGGGCGGAGCCTTTTCAGCTCAAAGCATTTTCAACCAGGGACCTTCCGATTACAGGTGGCGGTTTTTGGACCGGGGAAGGGAGCCTGAAAGCTTGAAAAAAGGAATGATCCTGGTAGGCACGGTTTTGCCCCCTGCTTAGCGAGACATAGTTGCAGCAGTCACCTTTTACAGTGATCGTTACTATATAAGGAATGAAAAGAAGAAACTCCATGCGAACGTTACACGGTCTTCCTATGCTGGCAGCAATCGTCCTGCTGCTCCATGCCTGCAGTGCCCCGCAAGAAAAGGCGGTGGAGAAACCAAATATTTTGTTTATCGCGGTAGACGATATGAACGATTGGGCCGGTTTTTTGGCCGGACACGCGGGAATGAAAATCCATACGCCCAACATCGATCGGCTCGCGGCTGCTTCCATGGTGTTTACCAACGCCCACACCCCGGCACCGGCCTGTGCGCCCACCCGCGCAGCCATTCTCAGCGGCGTACACCATGCCCGCTCGGGGGCCGAAAATGTGCATTGGGGGGATGGCCCGAAGTGGCGGGAATTCGAGGCATTGAAAGGAGTCGTAACCCTGGAGCAATTTTTCCAGCAAAATGGCTATAAAACACTGGGCGCGGGTAAAATTTACCACAGCCAGGCTCCCCCATGGACCCCCACCAGCCAGGTGGAGCCGGCCAACTGGGATTTTTACTACCCCAGTCCCTATATTTCCCACCCCTTTCAAATTCGTGCGCCTGACGAGGTTATCTATCCGGAGGACGTGGACAACGAAAACCGACCCGGAGGCGGGGCAGACGGATGGTGGACCTGGGGAGCCATCCCTGTTCCGGATGAAAAAATGGCCGACTACCATGTAGTGGATTGGGCAGGTCACCAACTCCTTCAGCCACAGGACAAACCCTTTTTTCTGGCTGCAGGCATGTGGAAACCCCATGATCCCTGGGAAGTTCCCCAAAAATATTTCGATAGGTATCCTCTGGAAGACATTGTTCTGCCGGAACGACGAAAAGACGACCTGGAGGATGCCTTCGATCATGGACGGCGTTGGATCATGGACTGGGTGCTGGAGAACCAGCAATGGGAAAAAATTATCCAGTCCTATGCGGCCTCCATTACCTTCTCCGATGCCATGGTGGGACGATTGCTGGATGCCCTGGAAAAATCTGCCTACGCCGAGAACACCATTGTGGTGTTATGGTCCGACCATGGCATGCACATGGGTGAAAAAGACAACATTGAAAAATTCACCCTTTGGGAACGCTCCACCCGGGTCCCCTTGCTCATTTCCGTTCCCGGTATGGAGCAGGCAGGGAGCCGCTGTGACCAACCCGTGAGCCTTATGGACCTCTACCCCACCCTGGTGGACCTGACGGGGTTTGAGCAGCCCGCCCACCTGGACGGAAACAGCCTGGTACCCCAACTAAACGACCCAGATGCCGAGACGGCACCGGTCATATCCAGCTATAAATTTGGCAACCCCAAACCGAATGGAGTCACCGGACATGCCGTGAGAAGCATGCGGTACCGGTATATTTATTATCCGGAGATCAACCTGGAAGAGCTTTACGATCACGCAAACGACCCCAATGAATGGGAAAACATCGCCTATAAAGAAGAAAACCAAGCGGTCATCGAAGAACACAGAAACGTATTGCGCGACATGTTACCTCAGTTGACCTGGAAGGAGGGGCCTCCCGAGGGTTATACTGTTGATGCGGATGGAAAGGTGAAAAAGGATAACTTTGAGGCCCTATGACGAAAAAAACACTGGGAATAGGAATGGTCGGTGCCCACTATGGAGCACGTTTGCATCTGGCAAATTACCGGAACGTACCGCCGTAACAGGTAGCAGTAAGGGTGTCTGTTCCCTGACACAGGAAAGTGCCTCCGAGACAGCAAATTTCATACAGGCGATACAGGAAGAGCGGGAGACACTCGCTGGCATGGATCTGGCGGTGGATTGCGTGAGTGTCATCTATGCTGCTTACCAATCGGCCGAAGAAGGCAGGACTATTCTACTCGAAGTAGCATCGCCGAATCCCGTGAAATAGATTTAAAAATAAATAATCGTATAAATTCAAACCTGTGTAAGGCAGGACGCAAGTGACAGCCGGAGGAATACCCCAGGGGAAATCATTCGAGATACTCCTGAATGAGGTTCGGGACACGTAACGACGTAATGAACAGATAAAAGATCGGCCCGTTTCTGGTTTATTTGCGCTTAAAACAAGTTACCCGCTGGTTGAATATTCATCGGTAAAAAAGATGCGCATTGGTGTAAAAATAGTTATACTTATCAATTGAATCCATTATTTTCACGCTTGGTTAGGGATTTTCAAGCCAGGTGATTTATTTCTTATTAGTAATACATGTAATGCTATGCCGGAAACCACTACCATTCAAGATGTGCTCAGGGAACTTGATCGGATTATAGAAGAAAGCATCGAGAACAACAGCAGGACCGGCTTGTTTGCTTACATCTACAGGCGTACTACCTTTGAGATCGCTTCCGAGATTTCCCTGGGTAATTTTGACGATAACGAGCGGCTGGAGAAGTTTGATGTGGTTTTTGCCCGATTATACCTGGATGCCTATGAGGCCTATAAAAATAACCAAGAAGTAAGTGCCGCCTGGGCTTACGCCTTTGATCAGGTAGACAAACCGTTGACGATTGTTCAACACATCCTCCTGGGTATGAATGCCCATATCAATCTGGATCTTGCCGTGGCGGCGTCTACGGTAATGGAGGGTAAGGACATCCATGCCATCGAAAATGATTTCCATAAAGTGAACGACATTCTTTTTCAGATTACCAATGAGTTGCAAGACCGCCTCAGCAGGGTATCGCCTCTAATGTTTATGCTCGACCTGATGGGTAAAAACAAAGATGAAAAAATCATTAATTTTAGCATGCGAAAGGCTCGTCTGCAATCCTGGAATGCCGCCAAACACCTATGGTCCTTGGACGAGGAGAGCAGTGAACGGGCCATAAACAAGATAGATCGGGTGGTGCTATTCCTTAGCAGGCTTATCAAATCCCCTACCTCTCCGACGATATGGTTGTTTCTTAAATTGATTCATGCGTTTGAAACTAAGGAAATCAGTGTGGTCATCGCTAAAATACAAGCAGATTAAATCAAGAAAAAAAATAAATCCAACAAAAAACTTCAAAAAACACATTATGAAAAGATTTATAACCCCCATCTTATCCCTACTCATACTGGCAGGCAGTTTCGGAAATGCTGCTGCGGTAACCCGGCTGGCCAACCCATTTCTAGGCATGTGGGGCCTGGAAATTGACGGCGGTGGGGTCGGGTGGCTGCATGTCAGCGAAGAAAAAGGATACCTCGATGCCGAACTGCTTTGGATAGGTGGAAGTGTGCTACCCGTAACCAATGTTTACCTGGCCGATGAAAACACGCTGGTAGTCACGAGGACCACCAACGCCCGAAAAAGTGAAGACCGAACCCACGTCCTCACCCATACCCTCCGGGTAGAGAAATCCGGAGACTCCCTAAAAGGAACCATGACAGGGCCCGCAAGAAACGGGGAATACCAATCCCATTTTACCGGCAACCGCATGCCTCCCATGCCGGAAAAACCAGACCTGTCCAACCTAAGCTACGGCAATCCCATTTCCTTGTTCAACGGCGGGGACCTTAGCGGTTGGGAACTGATGAACCCCAAGCAGGCCAATGGCTTTACCGCAGAAAACGGGGTACTGGTAAACGATCCCGTACAACCGGAAAATGGGGAACATATTTCCTACGGCAACATTCGCACCCAACAGGAATTTGAAGACTTTAACCTGAAACTGGAAGTCAACGTACCAGAGGGAAACAACAGCGGGGTATACCTGCGGGGTATTTATGAAATCCAGGTAGTGGATTCTTATGGAAAACCGCTTGATTCACACCATATGGGGGCTTTATACAGCCGCATTACCCCGGATCTGGCAGCTGAAAAACCGGCAGGCGAATGGCAATCCATGGATATCACCCTTGTTGATCGCCACGTTACGGTAATTTTGAATGGTAAAAAAATTATTGACAATGAGCCCGCCTGGGGACCAACGGGAGGTGCAATAAGTGCCGATGTACTGGCCCCGGGGCCAATCTATCTACAGGGAGATCATGGAAAAGTGAGCTACCGAAATATCGTTTTGACACCCGTGGAATGATTGTGGCTATATTAAGTCGATAAAGGACCGAGGATTGGTCAGAAGATACACCGTCCAAACCTGTAGTCCATTCAGGCTATGAAGGGTTAAAGTCCTTTTGAATCGGAATAAAATAAAGTGAAGCAAGGATACAATGAGTCTTAAAATAGCAGCAAAAGCGGATTTTTCTGAAGGTTTAAAATCAAAACTCAAAGAGCAGTGCACGGAGGTGCTTCAGCTAATAG
This sequence comes from Cyclobacterium sp., assembly GCA_041685605.1. Classification (GTDB taxonomy): domain Bacteria; phylum Bacteroidota; class Bacteroidia; order Cytophagales; family Cyclobacteriaceae; genus Cyclobacterium. The sequence continues at coordinate 10,539 of JAWLFL010000050.1, forward strand.
CATCCGAATCGGAAAATGATCCTCATGAAATCATTCACGAAATACGCAAAAGATTCAAAAAAATCAGGGGAATATTGCGCCTTATTCGCGACCATGTTGCGTTCTATAAGGAAGAAAATGGCTGTTTTAGGGATGAAGGACGCAGACTCTCAGCCATCCGTGACATCACCTCAATCATGGAGGCACTGGATAATCTCTATGGCCTTTATGAGGATCAACTCTATAAGCACACTTTTGGTCAATTCAGGGATCATTTAACTGCGACCCGTGAACAAATGACTGCTGATTTAGTAGATGACAGCGGTGTTTTGAAAGTCATTAAAACACAGCTCTCGGCAAAGTGTGCAAACATAGCTCATTGGCCGATTGCCATTCAATCGTTTAAAGATCTATCAGCATCCGTCGGACGTGTCTACAAAAGGGGGCGGAAGGGGTATGCAAAAGCGAAAGAGAGCAGAAGGGCCGAAGATTTTCACGAATGGCGAAAGCGGGTTAAGTACCTGCGCTATCAACTCGACTCGTTGCACCGGATCTGGCCGGGTTTTTTAGAATCCTGGGAGGATGAATTACATGCCCTATCGGATTACCTGGGAGATGATCGCGATCTTTTTATGCTGGAAATGGAGGTTGAAAAGAATAAAAATAAATTCTCGAATCCCGAATCCTATCAGTTATTAAAATCGCTCATCAACTACCAAAGAGCAAAATTACAGGCCGATGCACTCAAATTAGGGAAGCGATTGTACCATCTTCAGCCAAAAAACTTTACGGCACTGCTTCAGGCATCATGGGAGGCCTTTGATTCGGAAGCCGAGTCTGTTTGATCAAAAACCAGTTGAATCGAAGCCGCCTTTACACACATTTCGCCCGAATAAATTTTTCGGGGCTGTACCTATAGGCTATACCTGAGTAATCAACTTCTATTTTATAAACCAGTCCCTTTTACGTACATTAAATCATAAAAATAATAAACTGAGGATTTAGTAAAAAAAGACTCTAAAACCATTCGGATAAAGACTTTATCCGTCCTTTTACCAATTCGTCTGCCTATGCAAAAAGACCTTAGATCAAGAATTGCGATCGCATTACTCATTGTGGCTGCAATTATCGTTTTCTATGCGGAAATCTTTTTATGGTCCATGGCTTTTTTTGAAAGTCGTGAAGTCACCTTTCCGCAGGCCTTGCAGGTAGTCGTAGAATCCCTAACCACGAGCGGCTATGGAGGTTTTTCTCCCTGGGAAAGTGATTTCTTAAATTACTTCGTCCTTATCATGAATCTAACGGGTGTGCTACTGGTCTTTATCGCATTCCCCGTTTTTTTCCTCCCTTTTCTAAAAGGTGCCCTCGAAAAATCCCCTCCAAGCAGCGTCACCAAAAGAAATCATGTCATTATTTGCTCCTACTCTAGTCATGCCGAAGTATTGGTTAAGGAGCTTGTTTCCCGAAATCAAGATTACGTCATTGTAGAATCCCGGGAGGAAAAGGCAATTGCTCTTTTGAGATCTGGAATGGAGGTCATGCTAGGCGAGCCCGAGAGAGAGTCTACCCTGGAAGCGGCTGGCTTAACACAGGCAAAAACCATCGTTCTCAATTCAACCACCGACAAAAATATAAGTATCGTCTTTTCTATCCGAAATTCCCATAAAACGATTAAAATAATTGCGGTGCTGGAAGATGAAGAAAAGGAAAAATATTATAAAATGGCAGGAGTCGATACGACCATCTCCCCAAGACAACTCATTGGAAAAAGCCTGGCGGTCCAGGTTCCCGCCATTTCCATCAAAAATAGCGTAGAGATAGATAGTACAGTCGAATTAATCGAGATTGACATAGAGGAAGGTAGCGAACTTTGTAACCAATCTATTGGTGAAGCGCATTTACTCGACAAATACCACCTGAATATTATTGGTGCCTGGCAAAATGGTGAGTTTAGAAGCCCGGTACCTATTGATCTGATTTTAAAACCAAAAATACGTTTGCTTGTTGCCGGGGACAAGGAGGAACTCGCCAGGCTCAATAAAAAGGCGGAAGCGACCATCCGGCATTTTACCCGAAAAATGGTACTGATCGTCGGCTATGGCCTTTCCGGAAAGGCTGCTTTTGAGGTGCTGAAGACGAAGAGTATAGAAGTAAAAGTCATTGACATTCGGGAAAAAGAAGGGGTACACGTGGTCGGTGATATCCGGAAAACTGAAACACTCCTGGAAGCTGGCGTTAGTGAGGCATCGGCCATGATTATCACCATTCAAGACGATACAATGGCACTGTTTGCCACCTTACTGGCGAGAAACATGAACAGCAAAATGCACATCATCGTCCGGGCCAATAATATTGGAAATGTTAAAAAACTGTACCATGCCGGAGCAGACTATGTTCAGTCCCTCGCCACGGTCAGTGGCCGGATGCTTGCCTCCAACATATTTGAGGACGAAACCTCCTTAGCGGCTGAAAAAAGGATTGACCTTGTACAGTTGCCCGCTGGCAGGTTGTCGGGAACTACCTTGGCCAAAAGCAATGTGCGAGCTGAAACCGGCTGTACCATACTTGCCGTTATACGGAAAGGTGAAAAAATTTCCACCCTGGACCCCAAAACCTTTCAATTTCAAGACCAGGATGAGGTGATTATAGCCGGAACCGATGAAAGAATTCGGGATTTTGAGAAAACGTACATCTACTGAAAAGTTTAAAATAAGAATTACTTAGGCCTGCATGCATACAGGCAACTTAACCAACCCCTTTTGTGGGAAACACACCTACCTATCAGGTACTTCCAACATTATATCGCAGTGATGTTTATCCTTTATCCAACAAAGATCATTAAATTTATTGTCGATTGTAACGTGACGATAAACAGCAGCGTGATAAGTCTTTTCCTTTTAGCTGTTGCCGTAGGAAACGAAGTTCAAGGATTTGAAGTATAATTTGAGCTTTAAGGAAAAAATCGTTCTACTGAAAAAGACAGCATTAAAACTGACCGTGAAGAACACGTGAGAACGGCATTAGTCCCGGAAATTTACCGTCTACCACGGTATTATCATCGGTTTTGCAGGAAATAAAGGAAATAATTAATAAATTAATCTTTGCTGAGAGGTTTTACTTAAAAATACCGGTTGACTATACCGGATTAAGCGTGCCTCAAAGATTTGTCGTTCATAATCCCCGTTTAATCTGGTGCGAGGTTCTGGTCATTCCAAAACGAATCACGAGCCTATAATGGTCCAAATAAACCAATACATAAGCAAATGATTAATCTAGCATATTAGTGATAACAATAACCTGCTAAAACATACCTAATTCCGTTATATGAGAAAGCTTTTAATCTTAACAACATGTGCGACTACAATAACTGTGATTGCTTGCACCAGCGGTATTAAAAATGAAAGCAGAAGACAACCAGCGGATACATCCAGAATAGAGCGTCTACAGGCTCCTGATCGGGTTATCAACTATCCACAATTAGAGATACCTTTTGAAAATGGGTCGGCTCAGAGATGTGTGTTTACCATGAATGAGATAGATGCCTATGCGATGATTTCAACCAGAAAAGATACTGTAATTAACTTAGATGGAGACGGCGAAACACCAATAACCGTATGGTATGACAAAACCAGCACTCCTGTAAAAATCGCGTATGCTTTAAAAGGTGAGTCAAATCAAATTTCAGGAGTTTTTAGGTTCTATTTTATTAATGGCAAGCTGTGGTTGGCTGATTGGTTATACGCAAAGTATCTTTTTAATGAGGATGAGGAATTGGTTTATTGGCTTGGAGAAACCTGGTCTATAAGTGAAACGAGAAATTCAGCAAACTTTGATGATCGCCAGAAGCATGTAAGGGAGCAACTGAAATTAATCTTGAAAAAATCAGGCCTTGAATAACCCGCTCTTGCCAGAAACGGTCTGCTTGCCTACACAAACTAGAAGGCCTGATACAGGCAAAAATGCCCATTTCCCAGTACACCTATATCCGAAAGCACCTTTGAAATAGCAAAGAAACAAAACACAAGCCCTCTTTTAGATTTTTAGGGAAGATTTATTTCAACTACCCGACCACTTGGCTGGATAACGTCCTTCGAAATTGTAAATTAATTTGCGAGATCCTGATGTAAACCAACAAGGAAAGGATTGTTACCCAATTCAAAAGTATTTTTCTATCTTTAAAATCATAAACGTAGCAATACTGTAGAGGAAAAATCGGTACGCCAAAAATTAAAGAAACCATTTCTGGCTTTTCTGTTCTCCAATCGAACCCCAGGAATTCGTAAAAAATCTCCTATGATCAATTCAGAACTAGTTTCCATTTTTTGTTTCTCCGGTTTTTTACTTGGATTAGTTATCGTAATAATACTGATTTTCGTTAATCGGAAGCTCCCTTATTCCAATCTTCTGCTTGCGCTTTGTATATTCAGTTTTGCTTTTCTGATGTTTGTAAGCGGATTGATTTCCAGTGGTTTTATCATCAAGTTTCCTCATTTTTTTCGTACTGCGAGTCCCGTTATTTACCTCATAGCACCAACAGCTTTTCTATATGTGAGGTCCGTGCTGAAGGAAGAACGACAATTCAAATTACTCGATTTACTTCATTTTTTACCCGCATTTTTGCATTTCCTTGAGTTAATGCCTCTTTACATGGAAGGTGCTGAAGCTAAGAGACGGATTCTGGAGACCATTTTAATCAATCCAGACTATTCCCTCGCTTTGCACGAAGGGGTTCTTCCGATGAATATGCATTCCATCCTCAAAACGGTAATAGGGTTGATTTATTTTGGCTTTCAAGTATCTTTAATCAGGAATTACGCCAAAGAATTTACCTACCTGGATTCTAATCAGGCGAAAGTCATACCTTGGTTGAGGTGGTTCACGTTTGTGCTGGCAATCTTGTACAGCCTTCTTTTTATTGGGTTACTTATCAATGATGAAACCTATATTATTCAACATCTTTTAACGGTATTAATAGGTGTCTCACTACTCATTCTTTTAGGATACCTTTTTTTCCAGCCACAAATTCTCTACGGGATAGCTGATTTTTCGGATTCAGAAAACCTGGCTGAGGAAATCTTCTCCCAAACCACCGATAATCGCAGCCTTGCCCTATCCGCAGATCTGATTAGTGACTACCGACATAGGATTGAGGTATACCTGCAAACAGAAAAACCCTATTTGGAAAGTGGTTTCCGAATGCAGCATATGGTGGAGGGTTCGGGTATTCCCAGACATCACCTGTCAGCTGTGATCAACACGGTATATCAGAAGAACTTTAACGGCCTGGTCAATGAATACCGAATCAACCACATCAAGGAAAATATTCATAAGAAACAATGGTCGAATCTCTCTTTGGAGGGGATTGGTATGGAAGCCGGATTTAAATCGAGATCCACGTTCCTTAAGGCCTTCAAAAAAGAAACTGGCATGACACCTTCCGCATTTCGGGAAAAAGAACCCCAATCCTAGCCAAGTCCACGATTAACTGGCTATTTCTTTATTAAGTTGATTTCTTTTATAAATCTGGGCATGGTATAGCCTGGTGATTTTTGTCCAGAACCCTACCACCTCTAGTTTTGCATCCAACATTAGTATAGAAATGTGCTACTGGGTTTATAATGAAACCTTCTTTATGTAGGTTATTTAGGGTGTATGGACAGACAGGTATCCTGTCTGTCCACTAATCCCAAGTAAGATTTAATCCATTAATTCCCCGGCCGGGAACCCCCTAGTTCAATTCTGCCACCTTATTAATCAAGTTTCAAGACTTTCTTCACAGATGGAAAATCAACAATGAAAAATAGTAAAAATTAGTATGAAAACAACTACGAATATTTCTTCGAGCATCTTATTGGTGTTTTTTATCCTTCCGTTTTTCACCAATCCAGCAAACGCTCAAGAACAGAAGAAAATGGAAATTTACGGTTTTGTTATGATGGATGCTGGCTATAATTTTAATCAGAGCGATCCTGATTGGTTTGATGTCATCCGTCCTACCAAGCTTCCGGCTTTCGAAAATGAATTCGGCACAGACGGCAACGTATACTTTTCTGTCCGACAGACACGATTGGGATTTAAAACTTCTTTTCCGACAGAACTCGGTGAACTGAAGACCCAATTTGAATACGAAATGTTTGGCACCGGTATGGACGCTGGTCAGACTACTTTTCGCTTACGCCACGCCTATGCTGAACTAGGTAAATTTGGGGTAGGGCAATATTGGAGTCCATTTATGGATATCGATATTTTCCCCAATTCCGTCGAATACTGGGGGCCCAATGGCATGGTATTGTTCCGGAATGTACAGTTCCGATACATGCCTATCCAGGGGGATACAAGACTCACCTTTGCGCTGGAGCGTCCAGGGCGAAGTGCTGATCAAGGCATTTATGATGGCCGGATCGAATTGGAAAACGTGGAAGGTCGTTTTCCGCTACCTGACTTATCAGCAGAATACCGCCAGGCCCTTCCTATCGGTTATGTCGAACTGGCAGGTATGCTCCGCAGGATAGAGTGGGAGGACATGAACGAAGACGACTTTGATCTTAGCGGCGGTGCAACAGGATGGGGACTTAATTTGAGTACAAATTTAAACTTTGGAGAAAACGATGTTTTCCGTGGAGGTCTTGTCTATGGGGAAGGTATTCAAAACTACATGAATGATGCCCCGGTCGATATAGGTATCCAAAATAATTTCGACGACCCGGTGTCACCAGTAAAAGGAGTGGCTTTACCAATGCTTGGTATTTCCGCCTTCCTGGACCATACCTGGAGTGACAAGTTCAGCACCTCGGTAGGTTACTCCATGCTAGATATTGAAAATTCGGATGCTCAAACCGATGATTCTTACAAAAAAGGCCAATATGCGCTGGTCAATCTTCTGTATTATCCAGCCGAAAACTTTTTGGCCGGCATCGAATACCAGTGGGGTAACCGGGAAAACTTCCGGGATGGCTGGAATACCTCGGTTTCCCGTATCCAGTTTTCCTTTAAGTACAACTTCTCTCATAGTTTCTAACCCAATTACAACAATCATAAACAATTACTAAAATGAATCATTCTACGACCCGGGTCTTTTTGACCATTCTTTTTCTGGCAGTATCCATTACGTTGCCTGCACAAAAAATTAAAAAATCGGACTATCAACAAGCCGTTGATAATGCTTATGAAAATTACAAATCGCTAAAAGAAGGCAAAAATGCGGATTACATTAAAGAACTGGCTAATGTAGACCCCGATATATACGGTATTGCCATTGTAACTACTGACGGTAAAATGTACACCGCTGGCGACCTGGATTCCCGCGTCTCTATGCAGTCCATCTCCAAAGTTTTTACCCTCGCCAAGGTCATCGAAGAACAAGGTCCCAGAGCCATTTTCGACAAAATAGGAGTCGATGCTACAGGGATGCGCTTTAATTCCATCATTGCCATAGAGATGAATCAGGGAATGGAAATCAATCCGCTAGTGAATCCCGGAGCCATCGCTACCACCAGTTTGATTGCTGGTGTAGATTCTGCTGCTAAGTGGCAAAACATCTTACAAACTCACAACGATTTTGCCGGAACGGACCTACAAGTCAATGTCCCTGTTTACATCAGTGAAGCCAATGACAACCTTCGCAATCAGGCAATTGCCCATTTATTGAAGGCCTACAACCGCATGTACTTCGATCCCGTAGAGGCCACCGACCTGTACACCAAGCAATGCGCACTGAATGTAAACGCCAATGAACTGGCCATTATGGCAGCTACTCTGGCAAATGGAGGGAAAAACCCCGTCACAGGAAAGACGGTCGTTTCCCCACAAACAACAACCTACACCTTATCGGTGATGTCGACCGCTGGCCTTTATGATGACTCCGGACAATGGCTTTATGCAGTTGGTCTACCTGCAAAGAGTGGAGTTGGCGGGGGCATTATTGCGGTGTCTCCAGGCAATTTTGGTGTTGCCGTCATTTCCCCACCTCTTAATGAAGTAGGCAATAGCGTAAAGGCCCAGAAAGCCATCTACGACATCATCCGGGATTTGGACCTTCATCCGTACCGGATAGACCCTAAATAAATAATCTTACCTAAGTCCGGATTTATAGCTGTGTTCTGGATGAATACCTGTAAATCCGGACAAAAATATAAATCAGATGCATACCAGAACTAGCTTTTCATTCATCTTTTGCCTTGTATCGCTGTCTCTGATTCAGTTTACGTTTACTTTTGCTCAAGAGAATAGGACCGGAAATCAGTACCTATTCAATGATAGCCACTTCCATTTGACTAATTATATTCAAGAAGGTATCAGTACTCAAAAACTGCTGGAATTGATGGGCAATAATGTGGAGCGTTCCACGATTTTTGGTATTCCTTTGCAGCAGCATTGGTCTTATGCCAATTCAGGAGACTTTGCGCCTGACTACTACCTGGAAACCGATGCCCCCCTGTATTACTACTCTTTCACAGACGCCTATATTGCCATGGAGTATAAATCGCTGTCTAAGAAACAACAGAAGAGATTGGATCCCATGATAACCGGTTTCAACCCCAGCGATATGTACGGTGTCAAACACATCGAACGGGTGCTGCGCACGTTCCCAGGAGTATTTACTGGAATAGGTGAATTTTCCATACACAAAGAATTTGTTTCATCGAAGGTTTCTGGAGAAGTGGCCAGCCTGACAAATCCCGCGCTGGACAGTATACTGAACTTCTCCGGGGAGGCGGGGCTGGTCGTTATCATCCACAACGACATCAACTTCCCCATGGCCAGCGACGATACAAAACCGGTTTACCTTGACCAAATGCTAGATCTACTTAAGCGAAACTCCCGCACAACTATCATATGGGCGCATGTAGGCCTGGGACGTATTGTACGTCCTTTCCGCTATGGTGCAACCCCTTCCGGTGAAAGACTGCCATCTCAGGTGGATGTGCTGGAAGACATTCTGCGAGACCCGGGCCTGTCCCACGTCCATTTCGACCTTTCTTGGGATGAAGTGGCGAAATACATCGTGGCTTCAGAGGAAAGCCTGGAGAATACTGCCCGGGTTATCAATCGGTATCCCGACCGCTTTCTGTTTGGCACTGACGTGGTGGCTCCCCCGAATGAGGATCGATACCTCGCAGTGTACCACATGTACCAGGACCTGTGGGACATTTTAACCCCGGAAGCCAAGGAGAAAGTGACGAAAGAAAATTATTTGCGCCTTTTTGACAGTGCTCGGAAAAAAGTGAGGGCTTGGGAAAAAGCGAATGTTAGCAAGTAACAAAACCGGATGGAGTACCATCGATCTTATATACCCTTTCAATAAAAAACCTTCAATGAATTATAAATATGTTACCCTCCTATTATTCTTCGCAGGGCTGTGGCTGAAGGATATCCAGGCGCAGGTACCTTCTCTTCCGCTCATGCAGCGGGATTCCACCGATCACATCCCCGGTGCCGGCTTTTCGCTGGCCGAAAATGAGACCGGCACCCTGAATTTTTCTTTTTTTACTACCTCACGTTATCTCAACCAAATGGGGCTGAATGAGAGCTATACGGATTCTTTTGGGCGATCCTTTGATCTGAAGCCACGAAATGATTTTCAGTTTCAGAAAATTGTCCTTTACTTTAAAGGCTGGCTTTTTGATCCCAAATTTCGCTATATAGGCTATATCTGGACTGCTAATACCAATATTGGCCTTGGCGCGCAGGTTGTGGGTGCCGGCAACCTGCAATATCAAGTTAATAAACACCTGGACCTCGGGCTCGGAATAGGCGGTTTGACTTCAACACGTTCACTGCTGGGGCAATGGCCGCAATGGAACCGGATCGATACCCGTCCTATGGCTGATGAATTTTTCCGGGCTTCTTACACCTCAGGCTTTTGGGCACAGGGAGAAATAACGGAAGGCCTTTTTTACAAAACCATGATCGGCAATAACCTTAACCAACTAGGGATTGATGCGGGACAGTTGGATAACAGCTTTGATACCTGGAGTGGCTCTATTTGGTGGACAAGCAATAATTACGGTCGACTGGCCTCCTATGGCGATTTTGAAAATCATCAGCAGCCAGCTACAATTCTTGGCGGTTTATTTACCAGAAGTAACGAAACAGCCCAATCCCAGGCTGGAACTGAGGATCCGGAAAATTCCCAAATCCGACTGTCTGATGGCACCAACATCTTCGGCAAAAATGCTTTCGGCGAGGGCATACAGTTGAAATCTGCAAAATATGAAATGTTATCCCTGATGACGGGTGTAAAATACAAAGGGTTCTCTCTTGACTTTGATTATTACATACGCTGGATGTCAAAGATGCAGTTTGCCAATGATAGGGCACCCGTGGAAGCACTTTACGACCACGGCTTTTCTGTACAAGCTTCTGCCATGCTGGTGGAAAAAACCTTTCAGGCTTTCGGAACTTACTCGTACGTTGATGGCGGAAGCTACGGCGATCCCACTGAATGGGTTCTGGGAGTAAACTGGTATGTACTTAAAAACCGGGTATTACGGGTGAGCCCTGAACTCATCTTTACGGACCGTTCCCCAGTCGGTTATCTTAGCTATCCAACGCTAATCGGGGCCTCTGGACCGATCCTTTCGGTTAACTTAGAACTCTTTTACTGATATAATACTCCAAATCCAAAAACCTCTTCCTCAATGTTTCCTTCGGATAAAAAGAATGGCACTTCGGCACAACAATTCAGGCTGTTCGTCCTCAGCAGGTATTGACTTTGATCCCAGTATTCTAGCTTAGAGACAAATCCTCCGGCGGGCTAATTTTTTTAGCATAGTTCATCACTTTTTAAACTGATACCCGCCGGGAGGATTTTTTGAAACCCGAGGATTTTGACTTGCTCCCGCTTGTAATGATCTTTCTGTTTTCGGTGTCTAAACACAATGGAATTTTTACCCTTGGATGGTTGCCAAACTGATAGTTGAGCGTATGAAGCGAACCTTACTTTGCCTGCTTGGTGGTGTGGCATGTCTATTTTTTAAATGGGCCCCAGAATCCATTCTTCAAATCTTGCTCGGAAACAATTCATTGATCTTCGGACAGTAATCCCATCCTTTCGTCCTGCCCTTCTTTCCGATCACTGCTAGTCTATTTATGTTTATTCTATTAAGTAAACTTTTCCTACTTCTTAGCAATCAAACCCGTCTACCATGAAAATTTTCAAAACAATCATAGCACCTGCACTCCTGCTGTTGCTGCCGACCCTTGTTTCAATGGCTCAGGAAGCGACGCTGGAATTTCAGAATGCAGCAAAAGCGATGGAAGCAGCCCAAACCTACGCGAACGCACTTCAAGCAGGTGATGTGGCCACAATGAACGCTCAATTCGCAAAAGGAGCCATGATATATGGTTTGGGTGGAGGCTTAGATTCACTTACAGTGGCACAGCACAACGAATATTACACCAATAGTACCAACCAATTCAGGCACAGCCTTTCGCAAGAGCTTTATCTGCCTGTCAAAGTGAGCAATAACTGGAATGAAGGCGAATGGATCCTGTCATGGGGAATAAACACGCTTACAAACAAGGCAAGTGGGAAAATAATTGAAGTTCCCTACCACTCTGCCTCCCGTATGGAAAATGGTAAAATTACGTTTATGAGATACTGGTATGACATGCTCAATATTCTAGATTCGCAGGGGTTTAAGGTAACTCCTCCGGCTAATTGAGTAAATCCCCGATCTTGAGATCACCAAAGGGATTTGTTTCCCTGCTCGACAGGAATTTTTCTGGCTTCTCTTGAAGGAGTTAACGCTGAAAAAAAAAATCATTCCAATGAAATTCTATAGTAATCTTTTGAAGGTCCCATTTATTGTCATACTGTTTTGTCTATTGGCTTCCAGCGTTTTTTCTCAAGGAATGATCCAGGGAAAAGTTCTTGATTCCCAGGCAAAGGGCCTATCCTATGCCAGCGTACTGCTCAGGAACGAGCCGGATTCCTCCCTGATCAAAGGGGCCATTTCCGACGACTCCGGAAACTATGTTTTTACAGACATCCCAAAAGGGGAATACTTTGTGGAAGTAACGATCCTGGGATACGCCAAAAGCTATTCCCCGGTGTTCCCTTTTTTGGAGACTGAAAAAAGCGAGTTGGCAGCTATCCTATTGAAGGAAGTGGACCAGGACCTGGATGAAGTGACGGTAACCGCCACCCGGCCTCTTTTTGAGTTGGAACAGGGGAAAATGGTGGTCAATGTAGCGAACAGCGTTTCTGCTGCGGGTTTGTCCGTCATCGATGTGCTGGACAGGTCTCCCGGGGTAATGGTGAACAGGCAAAGCAATACCCTTTCCGTTTTAGGGAAAACCGGCGTGGTTATCCTGATGAATGGCCAACGGTTCCGAATGCCCCTGGAGGCAGCGTATCAGATGCTGGCCGGTCTCAATTCAAGTGATGTGGAAAAGATCGAAATCATTAC
>JAWLFL010000248.1:0-5642 GCA_041685605.1 Cyclobacterium sp.
CCTACGGTTATGGCCAATTGATACAGCGAGACCAGGCTGCCCCGGATCTTGGCTGGGGCCACCTCGGAAATGTACATGGGAGATACGATGGAGACCATTCCTATACCCGCTCCGCCAATGATCCTGAAAATGACGAGTGAAAAAAAAGTAGGTGCCAAAGCACATCCCAAGGCCGATACCGCAAACAAAAGGGCTGCCAGTAGCATCACCTTTTTCCTGCCAATAAGATCTGCCAACCGCCCGGAAATGGTTACTCCCAAAATAGATCCCAGCAAGGCACAGCCCACATACCATCCCTGAGACATGGCATCCAAATCGAAAAGCTCGCTTACCTGACCTATGGTTCCGGACACCACTGCCGTATCGTATCCAAACAAAAAACCACCTATCGCCGCAATCAGCGATAGTGTCAGTATATAGCGAAAGGAAGCATCAAAAATCATTGGTTTGCAGCATCGTTGGTGGAAGATTTACTTATAGGATTGTTATCTTTTTTCTTTTAAAACGGAGTAGTTAGCATGCCTTTCCAAACCTTAAACCCAAAAGGAAATTGCCTAATCAATCCCAATCCGGAATGGACCAGGATTTATGTTTATCATATGTTAATTTCCCCGAAGAAATCACCAAAGGGGACGAAACGTTATTCCGGTAAAGCATCCCGGTCCCCAGGCCTTGCGGGAGTACGGGATTCAGGGAAGAGGTCAATTGAGCAATGGCATTTAGCCCGATATTACTTTCCAACGCAGAGGTCATCCACCATCCTATTCCCAAATCCTCAGCGAGGCTGATCCACTCTTTTGTTGCCAGAATCCCACCCACCAAGCTGGGCTTCAAAATCAGATAGGCCGGTTTAAGATCCTCCAGTAGGGCTTTTTTCTGCTGGATATCGTTGATTCCGATTAATTCTTCATCCAGCGCAACCGGAATGGGAGCTGTTCGGCATAATTCAGCCATGGCTTTCCCATTTCCTGGACCAATAGGCTGTTCAATACTATGAATTCCCAGTTTTGCCAATCGATTCAGCTTACCCATGGCTTCGTTTGGATGAAAAGCACCGTTGGCATCTACTCTTAAGGTGATCTGTTCTTTGCTGTATTTTTCTCGGATCGACTCCAATAATGCCAGCTCCGCTTCAAAATCAATGGCACCTATTTTCATCTTGATGCAATCAAAGCCCTGCTGCAACTTTTGTTCTATCTGCTGCTTCATAAATGGCTTTTCACCCATCCAGATAAGTCCGTTGATGGGGATTTCGGTGCCGCATTCGTAGAAACGGTTGGGAAGAATTTTCCTTATCCCCCCGTTTACCAGGTCCAACATGGCTGTCTCCAGGCCAAATCGGAGGCTGGGGAACTCTTCTAGCCCTGCCTCAGAAAGCATCTGTAGGATTTTTGTGGGATCCGCTGAAAAAGGAATGTTCTCCAGTTCTCCTAAAACTTCCATCGCCCGGTCCAAAAAATCCGGACGGTCATCCGGGCTCAGCCCTTTTAAGGGGCCTGCCTCTCCTATCCCATAGATTTCAGAAAAAACAGGGGATTGGACCCGAATAAAGTGGGTTTGTTTTTCTTTCAATACCCCCCTACTGGTACCTGCATCGAAAGCGAAATCCAGGATATAGGGTTTGATGGCTGCTTTGACTTTAAAGGTTTGAGTCATTTCCGTCTTTAAATAGGTTCAAATATGCGCATTTTCTTTTAATCCCGACACCCTTTTATTCCCAAATCCTAGTAATGACCTCCCAAATAGTCGCATCTGTGCAAGGTCCGGTGACAGGCAATTGTCGTAAAAACGCTATATTTGCCCGAATTTAAAATTGAAAGGATTACCAGACATTGCACATGGAGATTACCCCCAGCCTCAAGGACTACGACTACCCTTTACCGGACGCTTTCATCGCCAAATACCCCTTGAAAAAGCGGGATGCCTCCAAATTACTTTATTACGAAAAGGGGGAAATTCAACATTTCCATTTTTCGGACCTACCTGGGATCTTGCCAGCCAATACGCAATTGGTATTCAATGATACCAAGGTAATTCCCGCCAGACTGCATTTTAGAAAGCCTACCGGCGCTGCTATCGAGCTCTTTTTACTAAACCCCCTCAAGCCGTCTACGCTTATTCCACAGAGCATGGGCAGTCATGGGCCGGTGGTCTGGGAATGCATGGTGGGAAACCTAAAGCGGTGGAAGGAAGGCGAGCAGATTGCATGCGAAATACCTGTAAACCAGAAAAATACAGTACTCCGGGCAAAATTACTTTCAAAGGAGACGAAAGCGGTGGAATTCAGTTGGGACCCGGTTGAACTTTCATTTGCCTCCATTGTGGAAGCTAGCGGAGAAGTACCCCTCCCTCCCTACTTGAATAGAAAAGCAGATGACTCGGATAAATCAAGATATCAAACGGTCTATTCAAAGATTCAGGGAGCTGTGGCCGCTCCCACTGCTGGTCTTCATTTTACCGAAACGACCCTGGCGGAACTCAAAAAAAGAAACATCCCCCTTCACTACCTTACCCTTCATGTGGGAGCAGGTACGTTTTTGCCGATTAAGCATCAAAATATTTTGGAGCACCCCATGCATCGGGAACAGATGGTCTTTTCTAAAGAAAATATCGAAAATTTGTGCCGTACCCGGGGAAATATCGTGGCGGTCGGCACCACCTCCTTGCGATCCCTGGAAAGTTTGTATTGGTACGGGGTTAAGCTAATTTCGGGGTCTAATACTGAATTCCAGGTAGGAAAGTTAGAACCCTATACTGACGAGGAAAAAAACATTTCCAAAGAAAAAAGCTTTGAAGCCATTTTGGCCTACATGGAGAGCACCAATCAGACCCAACTAATCGGTGCCACGGAGATCTTTATTTTTCCTGGCTATCGCTTCAGGGTCTGCAATGGACTGGTTACCAATTTTCATCAACCCTGTTCCACGCTAATTTTGCTAATTGCTGCCTTCACCCGTCAACAATGGAGGGTAATTTATGAAGAAGCATTAAAAAACGAGTACCGGTTTTTGAGCTACGGAGACAGCAGTTTACTATGGTACAATAAATTGGAGGTCTAGTTTTTTTAATCGAATCCGTTGCTACCCAACTTTTGAACGCCACTGATGAGCGTTTGGTAATACGTTCTCCCCACTGGGACCTTTTCGTTGCAAACGGATACCTCTTTGGGCGAAATGGTTCGGATCTCTTCCAGGTTTACTATAAAAGATTTGTGAATTCTGAGGAACGATTCCGTCGGCAAAATTTCCTCTAACTCTTTTAAAATATTTCGTAATGAAAAACTTTTTTCCCTGGTCACCAAGGTCGTATAATTGCCATCTCCTTTGAGATAAACGATTTCGGAATAGGCGATTTTGGTCAAACAACCTTTATCCCTGATGAAAATAGCATCTTTAATAAGGATCTCTTTGGATCCATCATAAGTATCCGCCACGCCATTCACTGCTCTGTCTGCTATTTCCTGTATGTTTTCTTTGAGTCCCATATTGTTTGAATGATTATTTAATCCTGTTTTAGAATTAACTCCGCTACCATACAAATGTTTTTATAGTAGTGAAAATATTCAGATGGAAGGTCTGCAGGAGATAGATCAGTAGAACAGCATTTTATTTTTAAAAACCAACTCATTCCTACTTAAGGGGGTCATAAGAATATAGTTACTCGTTTTACATCTAATTTTTAGCTTTTTAAGGCTATTTTTTAGTCGCTTATTTTACATTTCAAAAAGTATTTTTTAATTTAAAGTTTGTTTAACGAAAATAGATAATTATGAAATTTTTAAAGAATTCACTGATTGTAAGTGTACCATTGCTCTTTTGTTTCCTAAACCTTGGTTGTTCCGTAGGAGAGGATAATGATGTGGCATCCTGCTCCGTTCGATGGTCGATTGAACTCCAGGATGAAATAAATGCCTTGTCTCAGGCTGCTATTGCCCGGGGACAAAACCCCGGTCCAACTACCTGTGAAAACTTTCGATCTGCTGCGGAGGATTATTTGGAAGCATTACGTCCCTATGGAAATTGCTCCGCCCTAACCGGTCAGAGCAGGTCGGATTGGCAAAATGCAGTGGAAGAGGCTGAAACTGAAATTCAAGAACTCGATTGCAGTGAAAATACCTAAACTTCCATTAACTAGAGGAACTTTTCCAGAATTTTACCAAATAAGGAGGTTCTGTTTTCGTTTTTTATGCCTTTGAATTCCACCGCAAAAGCTTTGGAAATAAGCAAGATCATGTCTTCAGAACTCTCCTTGGTAAAAACTTCGTTTTTCATCTTATTGATGAATTCCAATGCCTTGCACTGCTCGGTGAAGGCATTGGTTAAAAATTCCTGGTCAAAAGTAATTCCCAGCGTAGCTAAGGCCAAAATTGAATAATCATGTTGACGAAATAAGAGCCTAAAAGCTATTTCGCCGTTGGGATGTTCCCAGTAAAAATTATGTGAACTATCTCCCCAAAAAGTGGAAAAATCTCCATACGTAGACCATTCCAGACCCGCTAACTGATAGGAGTCTTTCCATTCAAATGTTTCCGCTTCTTGCAGGGAACTTTCCTTTAGATACCTTGCCAGGGTAATCCCCTGGGTGGATAGTGGAATTTTCCGATCCTCAGCTGAAGTAGCATCAAATCCCTTCAGGTTTTGACCAATGGCAAAAATACCATCCTTGGACTCCAGTCTATAGTTTGGACCTACCCGGAACGATTCTCCCGAATAAGAAGGCTGGCCTCTCAAAAAGAAAAAATCGGGAAAATTTCCCTTATCGTGAATCACCGCCTGACCGGGCAATTCCGTACCATTTTCCAGTCGTACTCCTTTGATTTCCCCGTCTTTACCTAACAAATGGTTGCTTATCATTTCATTAAAAATGAGATGAACGCCGCTGGATTTTAATTTCTTGGCTACCAGGCATGCCTCTTCTTCGGGCATGCTTTGTACTGCCAGCCTGCTTTCACTGCTTATTAGTGTAACCTCCAATCCCATTCTTTGTAACTGATCCGCCACGGCAATAGCTACAAATCCATCACCTCTAACAATGGCCTCCCTGACCGACTCCTGAATCCAATGTATGTAATCATCAGCAGTAGTCAAATGTCTTAGAAAGTTACCCTTTCGATGAATTAATAATTTGGGTTTGGGTTCGTTTACCACTACCAACATATCGAATCCCAGAGGTCCATCCGGCAGCAAGAGGTTCTTTTTTTCAAAATCAATTGTTTCGATGCATGCAATTATAAATTGCAGATCAATTTGCTCCTGTGGGTCGCTTGAAAACGATTGGTTTAATCCCTTAAGGGTGCAAAGGGCATTCAAGTAGAGAAGATCAGAGGGGTGTTCCGCAATGATCGTTAGGCGAAAACCCTTGGGTTCTTGTAGCCATTCCTTAATGAATTCAATTCCGGAAAGGCCAATTCCCATCAAAACAAGATGCTTCCTTCTATCTTTTATCGAACTGTTATTCATTGGGCCTGAAACGATCTACAATCACCTTTAAAAAGTAATACACACTTTAACCTACTCGGTTTTCAACAATCAGGCCAAATTAAAAAAGGCAATCAACCGATTTTTACTATTTTGATATTAACTGCTCTCCCCAAGTAATTTAGACGGTTTCACCGGACTCTTTCTTTTTAGTCCAAATTCCTC
>JAWLFL010000249.1:0-5632 GCA_041685605.1 Cyclobacterium sp.
AAGCTCGTATCCGGTACATACTTTAATTACCTCAAAGTTATTTAGCACATCCGCCTTCATCATAAAGAGCTGAGTCACGCCATTGATCATGATGGAATACTTCAGTGCTGGAATATCAAGCCATCCGCAGCGCCTGGCCCTGCCGGTGGTGGAGCCAAATTCATTGCCTTCCCTTCTCATTTTTTCTCCGTCAGCATCAAAAAGCTCGGTTGGAAATGGTCCGCTACCTACGCGGGTGCAATAGGCTTTGAAAATTCCAAAAACCTCTCCAATGGAAGAAGGGGGGACACCCAGTCCGGTGCAGGCTCCTGCCGTCATGGTGCTGCTACTGGTAACAAAGGGGTAACTCCCGAAATCAATGTCCAACAGGGCTCCCTGTGCTCCTTCTGCCAACACGCGTTTACCTGATTTTACGGCCGCATTTACTTCAAATTCTGTTTCAACCAATTGAAGGGACTTAAAAAAGGCCACCGCTTCGAAAAAATCCTCCTCAAGTGCCGGAAGGTTTTTAAGACTATATTGATAGTAATCTAAAATAGATTGGTGCCGCTTCACCAGTTCCTTGTATTTTTCCTCAAAATCGGGAGCGAGCATATCCCCCACCCGAAGTGCCATTCTGCCAATTTTATCCTGATAGGTTGGGCCGATTCCTTTTAAGGTAGAACCAATTTTTTTATCCCCTTTTGATTTTTCATACGCTGCATCCAATAATTTATGCGTCGGAAGAATAATGGTTGCTTTCTTGGAAATCGCCAGGTTCTGCCTAAAATTAATATTAAATTTCTTGAGGGCTTCTAATTCCTTTCGGAGTACCACCGGATCCAATACAACCCCGTTTCCAATAATATTCTTAATATTTGATCTAAAAATACCACTAGGGATCTGGTGCAATACGTGTTTAATACCGTCAAACTCCAAGGTATGACCAGCATTCGGGCCTCCCTGGAACCTGGCCACCATTTCATAATCTGGTGCCAGGTAGTCCACCACTTTTCCCTTGCCTTCGTCACCCCATTGGAGACCTAAAAGAACGTCCATTTTCATTGTATGTATCAAATAATATAAAGTCGTTAATCAAAATTCGCCGTGAAGATTGGCAGTATTGTAAAATTTTACAACTTACTGCTCCGTTTTATTCAAAATAAAAATTAATCTAAGCCTTACCTGGATTCATTTAGGGCATCTTCCAGCTGGTCAAAAACGGTAAAAATGTTGTTTAATTTCGTGATGATTAGTAGCTTTTTTACATGTTCGGAAGGAGATGTCAGATAGACCTCTCCATCAGCATTTCTCATCTTGGTGAGAATCGTGATTAAAACACCTATTCCACTTGAACTAATATACCTGACCTGACTAAGGTCAACAATGCACTTTTTTATGCCCTCTTGCAGCCCGTCGGAAACCATCCCCACCAGTTGGGGTCCTGACTCATCGCCAATCAAATCTCCTTTGATCTTCAATATCAGGATTCCGCCCTGCACATTTGATTCAAATGCTGCTTTCATCGATTACATGTTATTATTTTGCGTTTTTTCTGATTTTGCTTCTTGCTTGTATTCGCAATTATCATCCGTGCAGTTGCCGTACAGTAATAAAGAATGATGAATAATATTAAAATTCAAGACTTCTCCAACTGTGTTTTGAATATTCTGTATGCGGGGATCACAGAACTCCTTCACCTGATGGCATTCGGTGCAGATAAGGTGATCGTGCTGCTTGTATCCATAGGACTTTTCGTACTGGGCCAGATTTTGTCCAAACTGATGTTTGGTGACCAAATCACATTCCACCAATAAATCCAGGGTATTGTAAACGGTAGCACGACTCACCCGGTAATTTTTATTTTTCATGCTGATATACAGCCCTTCCACATCAAAATGCCCGCCTCGGCTATAGATCTCCTCTAATATGGCATACCTCTCTGGTGTTTTCCTAAGCTTCTTGTTTTCCAAGTAGGCAGTAAATATTTTCTTTACCTTCTCGTAAAGACTTTCAGTTGAAGCCATACGTCACTTTTTTTTTACAAATATACAGTTCTTAATTTAAAAAGGTGGCTTTCCCCAGGCTAATCGAATCGCGCCACTTTCAAAACGCCAGATATCCGGGAAAGGTTGTCTATGAGTTTCTCGAGGTGGTGGGTGCTGTGGACGTACAATTTAATGCTCCCTTCAAAAATCCCACTGTCAGAATCGACTGTGATGGAGCGCATGTTTACTTTCAGTTCATTTGAGATTACTTTGGTAAGGTCGCTGATCAATCCTACCCTATCGGTTCCCACGATCTTGAGCCCCGCTAAAAAGGCAATTTGCTGCTGACTGGTCCAGCGGGCCTTAATGACCCGGTTGCCATGATTGGATAGTAGCTCCAATGCGTTCGGGCAGGCCGTTCTATGGATTTTTATTCCTTCATTGACGGTTACAAAACCGAAAACATCATCCCCGGGAATGGGATTACAGCATTTGGCCAGGATATAATCCACCACATCCATGTCTTCCCCAATCAGCAGCTGATCGTGGTCGGGTCCTTTCAGGTTTTTGATTTCTTTCGTAAAGGATTTCTCATCCGTGACGTGAAGTAAGGGATTCTTCCTGGATTTTTTCTTCTGCTTAAAGTCCCTGAAACTTTTTATGGCAGTGGGGTCAATGATTCCACGGCCGACTTTATAATAAAATTCCGAGGTGGTCTTGGTTTCAAAAAATGCTCTTAGTTGCTCTACGATTTCAGAAGAAAAATCGATCTTCATCTGCTTCAGCTTTCTCTGGACGATTTCTTTTCCGTCCAACATGTAACCCTTTTTCTCCTCTTTGAGGGCATCTTTGATTTTTGCCTTTGCCCTGGAGGTCACCACGGATTTCAGCCAATCTTCAGTGGGTTTTTGCTTATTAGAGGTGAGTATTTCTACCTGATCTCCATTCTTTAACTTATGCCCAATAGACACCAGTCTCTGATTTACTTTTGCCCCAATACATTTGGCTCCCACTTCCGAGTGAATCTCAAACGCAAAATCAAGTGCTGTGGCCCCAAAGGGCATTACCTTCAAATCGCCTTTAGGCGTAAAAACGAATACCTCATCCTGGAATAAATTACCCCGGAAATCATCCATGAATTCGATGGCCGAGCCATCGTTATTCTCCAACAATGTCCGTACCTGGGTGATCCATTCATCCAGACTTCCCGCTGCTTTCTCGGGAGCATTTTCCTTCTCTTTATATTTCCAATGGGCGGCATACCCTCGTTCGGCTATATCATCCATCCGCTGAGTCCGGATCTGCACCTCTACCCACTGCCCGGTCTGACTCATCACCGTCGTATGCAAGGACTCGTATCCATTGGCCCTGGGGGTACTTATCCAGTCCCTCAGCCGGTCCGGGTTCGGTCGGTAGAAATCCGTAACAATCGAGTATGCCTGCCAGCAATCCGCCTTTTCATTGTCGTAAGGAGTATCGATAATGATGCGGATAGCAAACAAATCAAACACCTCCTCAAAAGGAATATTCTGAGATTTCATTTTATTGTAAATGGAGTACACCGATTTAGGCCTTCCTTTGATGATAAAATGAAAGCCCTGATCGTGCAGCTCCTTCTCAATGGGCGCGATGAAGGTTTTAATGAATTTGTTCCTGGATATCCTGCTGTCTTTTACTCGCTTTATAATAAATTCATAGGCATCTCTGTCCACGAATTTTAAATGCAAATCCTCTAATTCAGATTTAATGGAATACAGCCCTAACCGGTGAGCTAGGGGGGCGTAAAGAAACTTTGTCTCCGAAGCAATTTTTAGCTGTTTGTGCCTGGGCATGGATTCCAGGGTCCGCATGTTATTCAGTCTATCAGCCAGTTTTATAAGAATCACCCGCACATCATCGGAGAGGGTAATCAGCATCTTTCGGAAATTTTCGGCCTGCTGGGAGGTCCCATAATCGAAGACTCCTGCTATCTTAGTCAAACCATCGATGATTTGAGCGACCTTAACACCAAATTCACGCTCAATGTCTTCGAGCTCAAGGTCGGTATCCTCTACCACATCGTGAAGCAGGGCGGAGACGATACTGGTCGTTCCCAAACCAATTTCTTCCACACAGATCAAAGCTACTTCCAGCGGATGGTAGATGTATGGCTCTCCGGACTTTCGCCTCATCTCTTTGTGGGCTTCACTGGCCACATTGAACGCTTTTTTGATCAATTTGGCATCACCGGATTTTAACAAGGGCTTAGCTACTTTCAGCAGCTTGCGATACCGTTTGAGTATTTCTTTCCTTTCTTCGTCTACATCAACTTTGATCATACGATACAAGTTAGAAAATTAATCCCTTCGAAGAAATCAAATCTTAAAGTAATATTTTTATTTTTTTTAGACTAAGATATTGAAACTTTAAAATTGATGATTACCTTTGCATCCACATTAAAAAAAGACCGGTATACCATCAAAAAACAATCTACCGGATAGTAAAACCAGCGTTTTAAACAAACCGGTTTTACAATTTAAGGTGAAATAAGTAAGATACTTATTATTTACTCATTGCGGATGTGGCGAAATTGGTAGACGCACTAGACTTAGGATCTAGCGCCGCGAGGCATGGGGGTTCGAGTCCCTCCATCCGCACAACCTTTAAAATCCCTCGATCTTGATTTTTTGGTGAATCAGGATGGAGGGTTTTTGTTATTGGTAAACACTAAATACAGATCCCTTGGAAATTACATTAGACAAACATGCGGCCAACGAAGCCTCCGTCAAAATAAAACTGGAGGAAGCTGACTATCAACCGAAAGTTGATGCCAAAATAAAAGATTATGCCAAAAAGGCGACCATCAAGGGTTTTCGCCCGGGAAAAGCTCCTTTTGGAATGGTTAAAAACCTCTACGGCACTTCTGTTTTGTTGGAGGAAATCAATGGCATTTTGTCCAAATCCCTGAACGATTACCTGAAAGAACAGGAATTTGAGGTGTTGGGAGATCCCATTCCCCTTGAAGAAGATTCCCAATCAATCGATTGGAAAAAACAAAAAGAATTCGAATTCGAATATAAAATTGGCTTTGTTGACAAAATCAACGTAAACCTTGACCAGAAGTTTGACGCCAAAAATTATGCTGTTGAGCTTTCCGAGAAGGAAGTAGAGGAGGCCTTGGACAATATCAAAAAGCAATACGGGAAAATGACCAACCCGGATGAGAGCGGGGAAAATGATTTCCTTTATGGCGACCTGAAAGCAGATGACGGAAGTTACGAAGAGACGCTTTCGCTCCCTCTAAAAGATATGGATGGTCGCTCTGTCAAAAAATTCCTGGGCGTAAAAAAAGGAGACAGTATTGCTTTCGATCCCTCCAAAGCAATCAAGGGGGATTTGGCGGAAGTCCTGAACATCCCCAAGGAAGATGTCGAAAAACTACAGGGAGACTTCACCTTTACAGTCCAGAATATCAACCGTACGGAAGAAGCCACCTTGGATCAGGAGCTATTTGACAAGGTATTTGGCCCTGATCAGGTAAGCAGTGAAGCCGAGTTTTTGGAAAAGATTAAATCCATCCTTACAGAAAATTACCAAAAAGAGGTAAGCGTTTATAATGAGGAGCAGCTCAAAGAAAGCCTGATCAAAAACCATCCCCTCGATCTTCCGGAAGAATTCTTAAAAGA
>JAWLFL010000051.1:0-22808 GCA_041685605.1 Cyclobacterium sp.
ATTTACGTCTGCTATTCCGGGAGCTTACCTCCTGAAAAACGGAAGAACGAATTGTATATCAATCAAGGTCCAAACGAACAGGGAATACCTTTTTTCAAAGAATTGGCAGCCCAATTTGGTATCGATAGCGAGGCTACCAGCACCCAAGCCAGCTTTTTTGATTTTGACAATGATGGGGATCTGGATTTGTTTTTACTTAACCATAATCCAAAATCCCTACCGGTACTTGACGAATCCAGCACGGCCGAAATCCTGAAAAACACCGATCCGGCAGGACCACAACTTTTTCGAAACGACGGAAACAGTTTTACAGAAATCACCCGGGAAGCGGGTATTCAGCAGGTGGCCCTTTCCTATGGATTAGGTGCCGGAATCGCCGATGTAAATGGTGACGGGTGGATGGATATCTACGTCAGTAATGATTATACGGCACCGGATTACCTCTACCTGAATAACGGCGATGGTACCTTTACCGACGTGATTGGCGAGGCCATGGGCCATACCTCTCATTTTTCCATGGGCAATGATATCGCCGACATCAACAATGACGGGTATCCGGATATTTTTACACTTGACATGCTGCCAGAAGGTAACAAACGGCAAAAATTATTGATGGCTCCGGATAATTACGAAAAATTTGAATACAAGCTAAATGTTGGTTTTCACCATCAGTACATGCGGAACATGCTCCATATAAACCATGGAAATGGCTTGTATAGTGAAGTAGGACAGGTAGCCGGGGTTTCCAACACCGATTGGAGCTGGGCTGCCTTGCTGGCAGATTTTGACAATGACGGGCATAAAGACTTATATGTTACAAATGGATATTACCGGGACTACACCAATCAGGATTTCTTAAAATACATGGCCGACTACCTAAAGAACAATCAAAATGGGTTACGGAGAGAGAATATCCTGGAATTGGTGCAAAGCATGCCTTCTTCGGATTTAGCGAATTATATTTTCAAAAATCAGAACGGATTGCTATTCGAAAAAAAATCGGAAGAATGGGGAGTCAGCCAAAATGCCAATAGCAACGGTGCCGCCTACGCCGACCTGGATAATGATGGTGACCTGGACCTAATCATTAATAACATCAACCAGCCCGCTTTTATCTACCAAAACAACTCGGATTCGTTGGCCAAAAACAACGGTTATTTAAAGGTTAAGTTAAATGGAGCTGCTGGAAATAGTCAGGGAGTGGGCGCAAAGATAAGGCTCTATCATGGAGATCAACTGCAAACGCTTGAACAAATGCCAACCAGAGGGTACCAGTCGAGTGTATCTCCTACGCTGCATTTCGGTCTGGGAGAAGTGGCGCAGATTGATTCACTAGTGGTTACCTGGCCTGGGGGAATGGCTGAAAAAATATTCGATATTCAAAGCAACCAGACGCTAAGCCTGACGCAGGAAAACGCAGTGGACAGGTTGCCGGTTCCTGAAGAGCCCCCTGCTCTTTTTGTAGAAATCCCCTCTCCAATCGAACATCAGTCACCTGCTAACACCATCAATGATTTTAAGCGGCAACCGCTCCTGGTCAATCCCCTTTCTTTCTCAGGTCCGGTGATGAAACGAGCCGATCTAAATGGAGACGGTCTGGACGATCTTTTTGTAGGAGGAGAAAAGGGACAAGCTGGAAAAGTTTACCTGCAACAAGCCAACGGTAGTTTCCGGATAAAAAGCAACCCCGATTTGGATAAGGACCGTGACTTTCAGGATACCGACGCCCTTTTGGAGGACTTTACGGGCGATGGAAAGGTAGACCTCTATGTAGGGAGTGGTGGATACGGTTCTTTAATGCCTGAAGACCCATTGCTACAAGACCGCTTGTATGTTAACGACGGACAGGGCAATTTCTCCCGGAAAGTGGATTTGTTGCCAAAAATGCTTACCAGCACAGGCGCCGTTGCCGCACATGATATCAACAATGACGGGCTTCAAGACATTTTTGTTGGCGGCAGGGTGATTCCGGGAAGGTACCCGGAAATTCCTCAAAGCTACCTGCTCCTTAACGAAGGACTTGGAAAAATGACAGACAAAACAGCCGATTGGTGCCCGGAACTTTCCAGTCTTGGGTTAGTCACCGATGCCGCTTGGGTGGACCTCCACAACGACGAAACTACCGAGCTGGTCGTGGTGGGAGAATGGATGCCTATTTCCGTTTTTGAAAAACAAGGGGGTAGACTTCTTCGTTCTTCTGAAAAGTATTTTGCGGAGCCCCAGCACGGTTGGTGGAGCAGCCTGCATGTAGGGGATGTGAATGCCGATGGGAAACCGGATTTGGTGCTGGGAAACCATGGGCTAAACAGCCAGGTAAAGGCCAGTAAAGCCGAACCAGCGGAAATGTATTATAAGGATTTTGATAATAATGGTGCAATCGATCCGATTCTGAGCTTTTACATTGACGGGGAACCCTATCCATACCTCACCCGGGACGAACTTCTGGACCAGATTTCCATGATGAGAACCCGGTTTACGGATTATGAAAGCTTTTCCGAGGCAAAGTTGGAAAATATTTTTTCTGAAAAAGAACTTGAAAATGCTGGATACCTTAAGGCTACGACATTAGAAACCTGTTTGTTTGTCAGCACTGGGAATCAATTGTTGGAAAAAATATCCCTACCATTAGAAGCCCAGTTTTCACCGGTTTTCTCGATAGAAAGCGGGGACCTGAATAAGGATGGTCATATGGATTTAATTCTGGGAGGGAACATTGATAGGGCCCGATTACGTTTTGGTAAATACGATGCCAGTTACGGCACCGTTCTGATGGGAGACGGCAACGGTAATTTTAAGTATTTACCTCAAAAAAGATCCGGTCTTACCATCAAGGGAGATGTGCGAAGTATGGAAATAATCAATGGGAATCTATTGGTCGGAATCAATCAGGGTCCCGTGGTTGCCTATCACCTACAGAACTAGTAAATTGAACAATAAATGAACCTAATAGGCAAGTCACAGGTAAAACGAAATATGGGCACCCGGCTCGTCTTGGGCATCATGTTGGTTTCGGTCTTTTTTTCTTGTCAGCCGACGGGAGAAAAAAAACCTTT
This sequence comes from Cyclobacterium sp., assembly GCA_041685605.1. Classification (GTDB taxonomy): domain Bacteria; phylum Bacteroidota; class Bacteroidia; order Cytophagales; family Cyclobacteriaceae; genus Cyclobacterium. The sequence goes on from JAWLFL010000051.1 coordinate 3,054, forward strand.
GCCAGCTGAAAGCATCGGATGGGTGACCGAAAAAATGACAGATTTAATGGTGCATGACATCACCAATCCTCCACTTGCCGGGCGATTCTACGCCTATGCCTGCCTGTCAGGCTACGAGGTATTGGCCACCAATAGTGAGAGAAACCCCTCTTTTTCGGGATTTCTAAACGGGCTGGATTCCATCGCTCAACCGGATTGGGAAAGCCCTTCGCTTCCTATGAGTGCTATCTTTGCTATGACCCACACTGCAGGAGCCATGCAGCCCTCCGGTACCGAAATGGAGGCCTTTGAGCATTCCTTTGCAGACTCTTGCAGCAGTTGGGGCTATGGTGAACAGGAGATTTCACGGGCAAAAGCCTACGGGAAATTCATAAGCAGCCAAATACTGGAATATGCGAACGCCGATCGGTACCGTGAGATCAGTAACTACCCACGCTACCAGCCTTCTCCCGGAGAAGGCAAATGGTATCCCACTCCTCCTGGATATTTTGCGCCTGTCGAACCCTATTTTAATACGGTAAGGCCCTTTTTGCTTAGTAGTTCGGATCAGTTTAAGCCCAAACCGCCGGTTCCTTTTTCATCTAACCCTGATTCGGAGTTTTTTAAATTAATGCAAGAAGTGTACGAATTGGAAATGAATAAGGAGCAGCGGGAAATAGCTGCATTCTGGGATTGCAATCCGTTTGCCCTGGAGGAGACTGGCCACTTGATGGTAGGAGTCAAACAAATTTCTCCAGGAGGACACTGGATGGGCATCACGGATATTGCTTGTCAAAAAGCAGATTTGGAATTTGAAGAGGCGATGAAAGTCAATAGTATCGTTGCTTTGGGATTAATGGATGGTTTCATTAGTTGTTGGGATGAAAAATACAGGAGTGATCGCATCCGACCCGAAACGGCCATCCGTAAATACCTGGACCCGTCATATAAGCCCATGCTACAGACACCCCCATTTCCGGAATACCTTAGCGGCCATTCCACTATTTCCACCACTTCTGCCGTCATACTTAGCCATTTCTTTGGCGAGCAATTTTCCTACACAGACACGGTAGAAGAAAAATATGGCCTGGGAACCAGAGATTACGAATCCTTTCTTCAGGCCTCTGAGGAAGCCAGTATTTCCAGGCTTTATGGAGGGATTCACTATATGGATGCCATTACCCGTGGCCAGGATCAGGGGAAAAAAGTGGGGGAATGGATCCTGGCAAAACACCAGGAGCACCTGGACAAACGAAATGCACTCTTGGTAAATGACTGATTCACTTGCTATCTTAAGGTTAATTTCAAAGAAATGACACTAGTGACAAAAAGCCTTCGAATACACCTGGTTACGGCCATTTTTAGTTGGTCAATGCTATTTTCTGCCTGTGCTCCCAATGAGGAATACAAAACTTTATTGGAGGATAACCAATTGCTGATTAATGCCAATGGACAATTGACTGATGTCATCGTTCACGACATTTTTTCTCCTCCGGTCGCCAGCCGGATATATACCTACCCGGCAATAGCCGCCTATGAAGCTGCGGTATTGGCAGCACCGGAAACCTATATTTCCTTAATGGGTCAGTTGAATGGATCCAATCCCCTTTTGGTTCAGATGGATGGCGATCCCGAAGCGATCAATTTCCACTTGGCAGCCTTGGCGGCCTATTATAAGGTCGCCTCTCAATTGGTTTTTTCTGAGGATGACATGATGGCATACAGGGATGCTGCCTTTGAGAAAATTCAGGAAGCAGGCATGCCCGATACCGACTTTGAAGCGGCCGTTGATTTGGGTGAGTCCATCGGTGAACAGATCCTGGTTTATGCATCACAGGATAACTACCACCAAAGCCGGTCATTTGAAAAATACACCATTCGAAATGATCCGGGAAGCTGGCGGCCCACACCCCCAGCCTATATGGAAGGGATCGAACCCCATTGGAATAAAATTAGAACCTTCTTTTTAGATTCCGCCAACCAATTCATTCCTCCTCCTCCCCCTCCATTTGACACCGTTCCGGATAGTCGCTTTTATCAGGACGCTTTTGAGGTAATGGAAGCAGGTAATCAGATGGATGACCACCAGGAAGAAATTGCCTATTTTTGGGACTGCAATCCCTATAAAATGAATGTCAAAGGACATGTGATGTACGCGGAAAAGAAAATTACGCCGGGGGGCCATTGGATGGGCATCGCAGGGATTGCCTCGAAAGCCAAAAATCTCAATTGGAAACAAACAGCGGAAACCATGGCAATCACTTCCGTTTACCTATTTGATGCCTTTATTTCCTGTTGGGACGAAAAATACCGAAGTGTGCTGATAAGGCCTGAAACCTATATCAATCAATACATGGATGAGAGCTGGACCCCTTTGTTGCAAACGCCCCCCTTTCCGGAGTATACCAGTGGACACAGTGTGATTTCCACGGCAGCCGCACTGGCCCTAACAGACCTGCTGGGCGAGCCCTTCACTTTTCTGGATTCTACGGAGGTAAAATATGGATTGGGTACGCGCGAGTTTAACTCCTTTCGGGAAGCTGCTGAAGAAGCTGCCGTTAGCCGGTTTTATGGGGGTATCCATTATTTGCCGGCAATCGAGCATGGGGTAGATCAGGGAAAAGCGGTGGCATCCTGGATAGACCGGCACATTCAGACCAGGAAAATTTCTCTGGCTGAAAATGCCCCGCAGGACAAGTGATCAGATAAAAAATTTCTTATCCCGAATGTAATCCAGTACGTACGGATGAAGCAGGTACCTCACCGATCCTCCCCGCTGTAAAGTTTTACGGATAAATGTGGCGGAAATATCCAATAAAGGAGCTTCCACATAGCGAATGTTTTCGTGTTCCAGCGTCTTATTTTTTCCGGGCCTGGGATACACATACATCCCGTACTGCTTCAGAATTTCTTCGTTGTTTTTCCACTTATGAAAGTGGGTTAGATTATCTCCCCCTAAAATCAAAGAAAAATCATGATTGGGAAATTTTTCAGAAAGGTAAGTCAGCGTATCTATCGTATAGCTTGGCCTGGGCATGTGAAATTCCACGTCCACTACCTTAAAGCTAAAATGATCAGCAGTGGCAAGTTCTACCATACGTAAGCGATCAAACTCATGCAGCAGGGAGCGCCTTGATTTGTGGGGGTTTTGTGGGGAAACCACAAACCACACCTCTTCCAAATCGGTCTGGTCCTGAAGGGTATCGGCAATGATCAAATGACCGATATGGATGGGGTTGAATGAGCCGAAAAACAGTCCTACTTTCAAACCGCCTGATCGTCAATAAATTCCCTAACAAGCTTTTCGGCCTCCTGAAATGAAACTTGCAAATCCTCGTTGATTAAGGTAATATCAAATCGGTCTTCAAACCCCATCTCAAATTTGGCTTTGTAAATCCTTCTGGAGAGGCTTTCTTCCGACTCGGTGCCCCTTTCTCGCAGCCGCTCTGCCAGGTCTTCCATGGAAGGCACTTTCACGAATACCGCCAGTGCCTTACTTCCGAAGTAGTTTTTTAAATTTAGTCCACCTTTGACATCCACATCAAAAATAACGTGTTTACCTGTATCCCAAATGCGTTGGATTTCTTCTTTCAGGGTCCCGTAAAAATTGCCTTCGTACACTTCCTCCCATTCAATGAATGCATTTTGATCAATTTTGGCACGAAACTCCTCTGGTGTAAGGAAATAATAATCCTTTCCGTTCTCTTCGGCTCGTCCTCTTCTATCGCGGGTGCATGCAGAAATAGAAAAACCAAGCTGCGGTATTTGTTGAAGGAGGTGTTTGACGATGGTTGTCTTCCCTGATCCGGAGGGAGCTGAAAAAATAATTGCTTTTCCCTGAGCCATAAAAGTTTACTTGATTTCCTGTATTTTTTGCCGGATGGTATCTGCTAATTCCGCAGGGACCATGTGCTTGGTACATTTGTTTTTCAACACTTCCCGAATTACTTTTTCCAGATGATAATGCTCAAAACAAGGCTGACATTTCGCTAATTTTTCATCCAAAATTTCTTTTGATGCCGTGGTCTCTTCCCCATCCAGAATGCTTTCCAATAACTCAAAGCATTTGCTTTCATCACTACAGTTCAATTTTCTCTTGCTGGATGTGTTTAGATTTTTGTCCATTTCAACTAGTTTTTCGATTATTCTTCATCCGTATCATAGCCCATATTTTCAGCGTAGGAACGGAGTTTATCCTTCAAAAGGTTCCTGGCACGGTGAAGCCTTGACCGTACCGTGCCGATGGGGATATCCAGAATTTTTGCCATTTCTTCATACGTAAACCCTTCCAGGTCACAAAGAATTATCACCGTCCTGAAATCCACGGCCAAGCTGTTGAGTGCATTGGAAATTTCGTCTCCCAACATGTCTTTGACCGCATCGACCCTCAAATCTGAGGTCATACTATAGTCAACATTATCGGAGTTGTAATAAGTTTCAACTTCTTGATAATCTACTTTTGACGGTTGCTTGCTTTTCTTACGGTACTCATTGATAAAGCTGTTTTTCAAAATCCTGAAAAGCCAGGCTTTGGCATTGGTTCCTTGCTCAAAAGAGTTGATAAACCGGTACGCTTTTAGGTAAGTATCCTGAACCAGATCTTTCGCATCGTCCTCATCAAATGTCAACCTGTACGCAAAATTATACATGGAATCAATATGAGGCATGAACTCATGATCAAAGATGCTATTTTTTTCTTTATCGGAATATTTTTTTCGCTGCACTTCGGACATAGATTATAAAATTACAAATTGACTTTATTTATAACTAATTTAAACCAAGAAAGTCGACAATTTTTCATTATTTTGAACTTCCTTAACGCCTGACCAACCCAGCATTTTATCGCATGATCATTATTCGCCTCCTTTCTAAATTGCCATTGAGGGTTTTATTTGTGCTGTCAGATTTAATTTACTTCCTGGCCTATTACCTCCTAGGCTACCGAAAAAATATCGTCCGCAATAACCTGAAACAAGCCTTTCCAGAAAAACCCAGCAAAGAAAGACGGCAAATCGAAAAAAAATTCTACCGGAATTTCACCGATTCACTAGTCGAAACGATCAAACTGCTTACCATTGGCAAAAAAGAACTGAACCAACGGTTTCTGGTAAAAAACCCCGCTCTGATTTTTGATAAAGTGGATCAGGGAGAGATCATCATCGGGATGTGTGGACATCTTTTCAATTGGGAAGGCCATTTGCTTACGGTGTCTTCGGACGTACATGAGAAATGCGAGACCATTTATACCCGCGTTAACCAGCCATTTTTCGAAGATCTCATGCACAAAATCAGGGGAAGAATGGGAGCTGACCTGACCGAGCGAAAATCATTTCAGCGAGCATTTTTAAAAAAAAGACATACGCCGAGACTGATCGTTCTGGCAGCAGACCAAAGGCCCAATAGGGTGGATATCCGCTATCGCAGGCCTTTTTTGAATCGCGAAACCACTTTTTTTGAGGGAGGAGAAAAATTATCCAAAAAATTCAACCTGACGGTAATCTATGCCTATATTAACAAACCCAGACGTGGATATTATGAATATGAATACCGTATTCTGGCCAAACCGCCGTATGATAGCGAGCAGCCTCATAGCATAACGGACACCTTCGTCAAATTATTAGAGGAGAACATCCGGGATCAACCCGCTCTTTACTTATGGTCTCATAACCGATGGAAGGAAAACTGGTCCCAACGCTGATTATTGGAGAAAAATGGTTCAATCGCTTGTTGCCTTTGGAAAAGGCTTTTCCCCTTTATATACAACGGCAGGTTTAACCGCTCAGGTAAATCCAGAGATGGCATGACATTTCAAATCTCAAAAAGGATAACCTAAAAAAGAATTGGTAACTTTGATCTGGCTAATTACCATCCTCTGAATAAAGAAAATCGAATAAGCCCTATGGATTACTTATCAAGCCTCAATCCCCCCCAACGAGAAGCAGTAGAGCGGACGGAGGGGCCGGTGATGATTATTGCCGGTGCCGGATCCGGTAAGACCAGGGTATTGACCTACCGAATTGCGCATCTGATCCATGCCCGGAAAGTAGATCCCTTCCAGATATTATCCCTGACCTTTACTAACAAAGCTGCCAGTGAAATGAAGCAGCGCATAGAAAAACTGATTGGACTGGAAGCCAGAAATACCTGGATGGGCACCTTCCACTCCGTATTTGCCAAAATCCTACGGGTAGAAGCCCAGAAGCTTGGCTACCCCTCAAATTTCACCATTTACGATACCGATGACAGTAAATCGCTGATTCGTTCGATTGTCCGGGAGATGAAACTGGACGATAAGGTGTACAAGGCCAATACGGTTTTATCCCGCATTTCGGGTGCCAAAAACCGACTTATCTCCTGGGAGACATACCTGAATGATCCCTACATTACCGCGGATGATGAAGCCGCTATGAAGCCTAAAGTCGGCGAAATTTACAAAAATTATCAAAAACGGTTGTTCCGCTCCGGAGCAATGGATTTTGACGATTTACTGTTTAACACCAACGTTCTTTTCAGGGACCATCCGGATGTATTGAATAAATACCAGCAACGTTTCCGATACGTGATGGTGGACGAGTTTCAGGACACCAACCTTTCCCAATACCTGATCACCAAAAAACTGGCTGCGGTCCACCAGAATATTTGCGTGGTAGGCGATGATGCGCAAAGCATTTATGCCTTTAGAGGTGCCGATATTCAGAACATCCTCAATTATGAGAAAGACTACCCGGACCTGTTTATCGTCAAACTGGAACAGAATTACCGATCTACCAAAAATATTGTAGAAACGGCTAACTCCATCATCGCCAAAAATAAATCCCAGCTTCAAAAAAACGTGTGGACGCAAAATGATCAAGGGGACTTGATTGAATTGATGAAGGCTTCCTCTGATAACGAGGAAGGGAGAATGGTGGCAACGACCATCTTTGAGGAAAAAAACAACAAAAAATTGCGAAATAGTGATTTCGCCATTCTCTACCGCACCAATTCCCAGTCCCGGTCTATGGAGGAAGCGTTGCGGAAGTTGGGTATTTCCTACCGGATCGTAGGGGGACTTTCCTTTTACCAGAGAAGGGAAATAAAAGACCTGATGGGTTATTTCAGGTATGTGGTCAACCAGGAAGATGAAGAAGCCTTCAAGCGGGTCATCAATTATCCCAAAAGAGGAATTGGGGCTAGTAGTGTGGAAAAAATGATGGTGGCCGCTTACGAGCATGACATTGGCCTGTGGGAAGTGATTTCCAACAGCAGCAGTTTCTTATCAGGTCGCGCGGCAAATGCCGTAGGAGATTTTGGCACCATGATCCGTAGCTTTAAAATCGAAGCTGAGCGAAAAGATGCTTTCGAAGCAGCCACGAGCATTGCGAAACAATCCGGTTTGTTGCGGGAATTGTACGAGGACAAGACCATTGAAGGGCTGAATCGCTATGAAAACGTGCAGGAATTGCTGAATGCCATGAAGGAGTACGTGGACAATCCCGAAAATGAGGACAAATCCCTGGGTGCTTTTTTACAGGAAATTGCGCTGTTGACGGATGAGGATCAAAATAAAGAAAACCAGGATACGGTCACATTGATGACCATTCATGCCTCCAAGGGGCTGGAATTCAAGTACGTATTTGTGGTAGGCATGGAGGAGGACCTCTTTCCCTCCCAAATGATGATGCAAAGCCGGGAAGACCTGGAGGAGGAGCGGCGGCTTTTTTATGTGGCCTCCACCCGGGCAATGGAAAGATTATACCTGAGTTATGCCCTGACCCGGTATCGGTACGGAAGGTTGCTCAACTGTGAGCCCAGCCGGTTTTTAGAGGAAATTGACCCTACCTTTGTTAAAGTAAATAAAAAAATCAGCAGCACCCTTTCTAGTAGTTTTAGGGATTCCGAAGGTAGTCAGGGATTTGTCGGATTAAAAAAACCGGCCATGCGAAACGCCACAGCGAAGATACATACCCCCAGCCCGGATTTCAAACCCTCCAACACCCATAATTTGACAGAAGGAATGAAAGTAGAACATCCCAAGTTTGGATTTGGCCTGGTGAAAGCGATTGAAACGGAGGGCGTGAATCGAAAGGCTCATATTCACTTCGACCATTTTGGAGATAAAACTTTATTACTTAGCTTTGCAAAACTTCGCATCGTAGATTAAGACCGAAGGCGGATACCCGAAACAAAGCGTACTGACAAATGCCTATTTTTTAGTATATTGACAAAAGTCCAGGAAACTTAAATGCAGGTATCATGACCAATAATGAAAAGCCTAAAAACAAAGTTATTTTGAAAGAATACGGAAAAAACATCCAAAAATTAGTGGATTACATCAAGACGGTTCCAGAGGATGAAAAAAGGACGGAATACGCCTACGCCCTGGTGGAGTTGATGAAACAGCTTAATCCACTATTAAAAACCGAAAGTGACCAGAAACTTTGGGACGACATGTATATCATGTCGGATTTTGAACTGGAAGTGAATGGTCCTTTTCCCATGCCTCCAAAGGAACTCCTGGGAAAAAAACCCCAGCCAATTGGCTACCCGGAAGGTGAAGTGAGGTTCAAGCATTATGGAAGAAACATCGAAAAACTAATTGAAAAAGCCATCGAGATAGAAGATGACGATGAGCAGGAAACCGCTTTGATTTATATTGGCCAATTAATGAGAAGTTTTCACTCCACCTGGAACAGGGAAAACTTTGATGATGCCATTATCATTGATGATATCAAAACACTTTCCAAGGGAAAACTACACATAGACCTGGATAAAGTGAAGGAGAACGGACTTTTTGAAACCAGTATGCGAAGGGATTTTAAAACCAACGTAGCCACTCCGCAAAACAGCTCTTCGAACAGTGGTGGACGAAGGAATTACGGCGGAGGTAAGCGACGAAACAACAGTTCCAATAGCAAAAAAAGAAGAAATTAATGGCATCATTCCGGGTAAAGGGTGGGACGCAGCTCAAAGGAGAGATCGTTCCCCAGGGTGCAAAAAACGAGGCACTGCAGATTCTTTGTGCCGTTTTGTTAACCTCCGAAGAGGTAATCGTCGAAAAAATCCCAAACATTCGCGATGTCAATAAACTAATGGACCTGCTTTCGGATATGGGGGTCCTGATTGAAAAAAAAGGCCCGGAAAGTTACTCCTTTACAGCAAAAAATATCAAACTTTCCTATTTGGACTCGGAGGAATACCTTCAAAAAGCTTCCGGACTCCGTGGATCCGTAATGCTACTGGGCCCCTTGCTTGCCCGGTTTGGGAGAGGAAGAATTTCCAAACCCGGAGGCGATAAGATCGGCAGGAGAAGGATGGATACCCATTTCACTGGTTTTCAAAAACTCGGAGCCAAATTTCATTACGACGGAAAAAAAGGAATCTATAAAATTGATGGGAGCAAGCTCACCGGCACCTACATGCTCCTGGACGAAGCTTCCGTTACCGGCACGGCTAATATCATTATGGCCGCATGCATGGCCAGTGGAAAAACCACCATCTACAATGCCGCCTGCGAACCTTACCTTCAGCAGCTGTGCCTGATGATCAATCGTATGGGAGGTAAAATAACCGGTATCGGTTCCAATCTCCTACACATTGAAGGCGTAGACAAGCTGAAAGGCACCAGCCATTCCTTGCTCCCAGACATGATTGAAATTGGTTCATTCATAGGCCTGGCCGCCATGACCCAATCCGAAATCACCATCAAAAACGCTCGGGTCGACAAACTTGGCTTGATTCCGGAAACGTTTCAGCGATTGGGAATAAAACTGGAAATCAAAGAGGATGATATTTTCATCCCTTCCCAGAAGCTGTACGAAATTGAAACGTTTATCGATGGTTCCATTCTTACGGTTTCCGATGCCATCTGGCCCGGATTCACTCCAGACCTGCTAAGCATTGTGTTGGTTATCGCCACGCAGGCAAAGGGCACCGTTCTCGTCCATCAGAAAATGTTTGAAAGCCGCTTGTTTTTTGTGGATAAATTAATAGACATGGGTGCCCAAATTATTTTATGCGATCCCCACCGGGCTACCGTAATCGGACTGGCACGCAAATATCCTCTAAAAGCCATCCGTATGACCTCTCCGGACATCCGGGCAGGTGTGGCTTTATTAATAGCCGCCATGTCTTCAGATGGCACTTCTGTAATCGATAATGTGGAGCAAATTGACCGGGGCTATCAATACATCGACCAGCGTCTCAACGCCCTGGGAGCGGATATCGTACGGTTTGATTAAAATCGGAAGCAGGGAATGATCGTGCTTCTCTTATTCCGCTCTTTTGGATCCCCGTATAAAAAAGAATACCGGATAGAAATTTCATGAGCTCCCGCAGAACTCCCCAGGCTTAGCTTGGAAGCGGTAAAGTCAAAACTATACCCAATGTCTACCCCATTGTTCAATACCACTCCCAACAAGCCTACTATGGACTCGTTATTGGGCAAATCGTATTTGACGGGAAATCCTCTGTACCAGACACCCAGGATCAACGGTTCTATAAACAACTGGGCACCCAAATCCAATTGATTAAAAGGATCCTGGTGCTTATAATTAAAAGCAAAAAATGCAGAGCGTTCCTGACGCGTATTGCTATAGTAATTATTAATCATTCCCTCTCCCAGGTTAAATTTGATGCCGCCATGGGCTGAAAGCCTCATGGGCAACTCACTAATATTGCCGTCCACAAAAGAAGTATTGGGTTCGGAAAGGTGATGACCGGATACGCCTACCCACATCATCTGCGTATGAAACACCATACCGAAATTATAATCCACAAAGCTGTGCTTATAGTCAGCAGCCATCAGCTCACCGCTAAAATCATCGATGTACCCGCGTTCGATATCCAATTGAGAGCCGAATACCAAATCACCAAAATAGGCATCCCTGGTCACAAAACTGGCCTGTCCGCCAAATCTGAGGTAGGAGTCCAGTCCTAAATGCACTTTATAGGAATAGACCAGACCAACCTCATTGGTGCTGAGTTGTGATTGGCTTTCCCTAGTGGAATTGATGATCAGACCTGCCCCCGAGTTGATGTCAAACATGTAATGATCTATGTAAGCCGAATAGGAGACAAAAGAATGGTCCAGTCCTGGCCACTGATTTCTGTAGTTGGCCCCAATCCGCGTCAGTTCCGTTGCCCCCGCAAATGCCGGATTCAGATACAATGGTGCTGCATAAAATTGAGAATACTGCATGTCCTGCGCCTGTACAAAATTCCAGGTCAACATAAAAATAAGTAGGGTATATATCGTTTTCATCACTCCATCGGTTTATTCATCCTATCCTTTTGTTCTCTTTGGTATCGCTCCCATCAAAATATCAGGGTAAAAACCCCCGTTTGCGTCCCGGATTCACCTGCTACCGAAGTATAATTGATCTTGTACACGTAATTTCCATTGGGACTCAATTGGCCGTTCAGGGTTCCATCCCAGCCTGAATCCTCCTGACTAAAGGAGGAGTAAACCAATTCTCCCCATTTATTGAAGATGTGCATCTCAAAATCTTCGATACCCCGCAACTTGGGCAAAAACTTGTCGTTCAAGCCATCTCCATTCGGAGAAAAGGCATTGGGTATTAAAATCCGGTAAGAGGAAACTACCTCCACTACCCTTTCGACCTCAGAAACACAACCCAGAACGTCGAACGTAGTCAGGCGAATGGAATAGGTTCCGGGTTTGCTATAACTGTGCATGGGGTGTTGTTCATTGCTTTTGGTTCCATCGCCAAAATCCCATTCCCAGGTAAAAACATTTCCCAAGGTCTCATCGTGAAACTGCACCGGATCGTTCACCAGAATTTCGCCTTCTACTCCGGTGGAAATGACCGTATACAGAAACGCGGCATCCGTAAAGGCCAACGGAAGGGTCACCACCCTTGACACCTCTACAGCGCAACCGTTTTGATCGGTAACCAGAACTTCCACGACACCGTCTTCAAAAAATTGGGTCTCCAAAACATCCCGGTCACCTGTGTTCCAGGCGATTTCATATTCTCCGGTTCCGCCCTGTATCTCGATCCAGGCTTCGCCGGTCAATAGCTGTTCTTCACAGTCCGCATCAAAACGGGTAAACAATTCCACTTCCAAGGGTTCCGGTTGGGCAATAACCAGGGTATTTACCTGCGTGCAATTGTTGGCATCCGTTACCAGAACCGTGTAGCTACCCGCTTCCAGGCCGCTCCTGTTTTGGGTACCCAATTCGGGTGCATCCGACCAGGTAATCCGGTAAGGTTGTACCCCGCCGGTAATATCCAAATTGATAAATCCATTCGCATCTCCATAACAGGCCAGCGTATCGGTTTGATCAATTTCCACGGTCAGGAGTTCGGGCTCAGCCACGGTGTAGGAAGCTCCGGTGGAGCAGCCCATTCGGTCGGTAACGATCACCGAATAGGTACCCGGACCCAGATTCCGAAGGTCCTTACTTTTGGCGCCGTTGGACCACTCGAAAGTATAAGGGGCCGTTCCACCCCTTACTTCGAGCAAAAGGCTTCCGTTTTCGTTGCCAAAGCAATCCACATCGTTTATCGTTTCATAAACCGCCAATATCTCCGGCTCCCGGATCTGATAAGCCACCGTAGTGACACAGCCCGCTTCATCGGTGATTTCGGCCGTGTATATGCCAGGTCCCAGCCCTGTAATAGATAATTGATCGCTCACCCCGTTGCTCCAGAGCACCTGAAAAGGACCACTGTTTTGGTCTACCTGAATGGTGATTGCCCCATCATTCGCACCAAAACAAGACACACTCTGAATGTCTTCCAGACTCACATGTAGGTCCCGGGATCGTATGATCTCCACCTGCTCCCGGACGGAACAGCCCTTGGCATCTGTCACTTCCACCGAATACTGACCAGGGCCAAGATTGGATACAGTCGCAGTGCTTGCGCCATTGGACCACAAATAGGTGTAGGGTGCCAAGCCTCCACTCACTGACACGGAAGCCTCTCCACGCTCGTCGTTGTTACAAATGCCTAAATTTCCACTGATGGATACATCCATCGGTAGGGACGGCTCAGGTACTTCAAACGATTCGACCACCGAACATCCCTTTGCATCGCTGACGACCACTTCATAAAGACCCGGTGCGAGATCGTAGATATCTTTATCGGTGGATCCGTTAGACCAGGAGTAGGTATAGGGAGCTGTTCCGCCGCTAACTTCCAACTCAATGCTCATGACATCCTCCACGAAACAAAGCTCAAATGATCCCGATCCCTCCACGGTAAGGGCTGCTTCGGGCTCGGTTACCTGAAAGGTATAGCTATCAAAGCAGGATTGGGCATCCAAAATAAAGGCGGTGTAGGTCCCAGCTCTTAAGCCCGAGATCGAGGTACCTGTCAGCCCGTTGCTCCATTGCACCCGGGGTTCCCCACTGCCTCCGGTAATGGTAAGGTCAATGGTGCCGTCTGTCCCCATCTTACAGGAAACGTCGGTGATGGCGGCCTCTACCTCAACCGGGTCTGGCTCTTCAATGGTAATGTCCTCCACCCACAAGCATCCATTGGCATCGGAAACCTGTACCTGATAATCTCCTGCAGGTTTATTGGAAACCACACTACTGGTTTCTCCCGAAGACCAATTAAATGTATATGGAGCAGTACCGCCGGAGACCACCAGGCTGATGCTGCCGCTATCCTCTCCAAAACAGCGAATATCCGACACCAGGGGTTGCACGGACAAAGGAGAACCCGGCTCCCTTACCTCATACTCCCTGCTGAGGGCACAGCCATTTTCATCTTGAATCAATGCCCGATACCTTCCGGCTGAAAGTCCGGTTATTACCGTTCCGGCCCCCACATTCGTACCAGTCGCCACTTCCTCCCATTGCACGGAAAAAGGACCATTGCCACCAGAGATATCCAACCTGATCTCCCCGTCACTGCCCGCATGGCAACTTACGGGAATCACATCAGCCGCTACCAGGATAGATTCCGGTTGTTGGATCAATACACGATCCCGGATAGAGCAACCGTTGGCATCGGTGACCACGATTTCGTAATTTCCAGGAGCCATTCCGGTCCTTGCAGAAAGGGAATTACCATCCGACCAGCGGTAACTGTAAGGAGCGGTTCCTCCCTGGACGTCTATTGAAACGGAGCCATCATTAGCTGCATAGCAACTCACATCCATGGCATCTACCTCCATTTGCAGGGGAAGAGGTTCTTCCACGATTATCTCCTGAGGAGGCGAGGCACAGCCAACCGCATCTACTACCATTACCTGGTAGGCATTGGCCGACAAACCTGTGGCCTGCATTCCAGGAAGGTGAATTCCGTTAACCACCAGGTGGTAATCGGGTCTTCCTCCTGAACCCTGGGCTGTGATTTGACCATTTTGGGAACCGGTACAGGTTACATTTTGCACCGAAAAAGTAAAATTCACCGCTGTGGGCTCTTCAATCTCATATTCCCGGACCAGGCTACATCCGTTTTCATCAAGAACTTCAACCAGGTAAAGACCTGCTTGTAAGCCGGAAATGTAGCGACCGGTACCGATATCCACGCCATCAGCGTCTTGCCAGCTATAAGTGAAGGCACCCGTTCCGCCCGAAGCCAACACCCTGATCGAACCGTCAGCTCCGCCAAAACAGCTTACGTCGGCGAGGTTTTCCAAAACCAGTTCCACCGGATCCGGCTCGGCAATTTCGATGGTATCCGTCCAGGAGCAACCTGCTGCATCTACTACATCCAAGGTATAGGAGCCCGCAGCAATTCCGGCAAAGGAAAGTTCTCCCGGTGCCGCAAGCACCTGGGTCTCGGAATTAAATGTTGCCGTATACGGTGCCGTTCCACCCGCCACTTCTAACCCCACGACCGCTTCATCACCAGCACAGGCCAGCAAATCAGGAAAATCGACCGCTACCGTTACCGGAGCAGCAGGCTGTGATACCATAATGGCCACATCCTCTGACCGGCAGGTTCCATTCATTGCAAAAGCGGTATAGGTACCGGCACTGAGTCCTTCGACGCTGGTACCGGTTATTTCCACCCCATTAAAAAACAGCCGGTAATCAGCACCTGTTCCTCCTGAAGGCATTAATTCCACCCTGCCGTCAGTACCTCCATAGCAGGAAACATTCGTAACCGTGTTTTGGAGTTCCACAGCAGCAGGTTCTTCGACAAGCAAGGTATCTGTGAGATCTGAACAAGCACCGTCTGCTATGGCGTACCGATAATACCCGGGACCGATGTTCACCAGTAGGCTCTCATCTTCCCAGGATGGCATGGAAGTGTATACATTTCCATCGGGAGAAAATTCCCAGGTAATGGCATAAGGCTGCCTTCCGCCAGTAATCTGAAGGTCAATGGAGGTACTCCCTCCAAAACAATTAATGGCCGGAACGGTCGCCGCTGCCTGTAGGGGCAAGGGTTGTTGAAGGGTTCTTTGAGGGAGATCAATCGTACAGCCATTAGCATCTCTCACCTGGGGCTGGTAGGATATATCAGCACTAAGTCCGTCAAATAGAAGGACTTCATTTTCTGCTGCCGTATAGGTACTTCCGTTAAAATCAATTGTATAAGGAGCCGTGCCCCCTTCCAGGGTTAGGGAAAGACTGCCGTCCGCAGATTCGTGACAACTCAAATCCTCCCAGGAATAGTCCACCACCGATAGGGGTGCCAGGGGCTGCCCTATCGTAATAAATTGTTCTTCTGATACGCAGCCATTGATATTATCAAGCGCGTAAACGGCATAGGTGCCTGCCTGCGCCATAAACGTATTGCCAAAAATCTGAGCTCCATTGACAAAAAAAGTAAAGCTGTCCTTTCCAGGCGCGCTTGCGGTAAGGTCCACCGGCACAGCTTCCCCGTAACAGGCGATCGCCCCGGCAGCATAGCTAAGCGAAATCTCCGCCGCATCCGATACGGTAACTTCCTCGGTCAACTCCACACAGTATTCGGCATCTGTAACCTTATACCGATACTCCCCGGGAAGAATTCCCGTGATTCGGTTTTGAGTTTCGGGAAGCAGCTCCCAGGTTCCTCCTCCCGGATTAAATTTTTCCCAGGAGAAAGTGTAAGGTAAGGTACCTCCCTCCACGGTTACCTCCAGCCAGGTAGTCTCACCGGCGCAAAGAATGCTTCCAGCCTCTAGATCCGCCGTTAAGGGATCGGGTTCAGCTACGATATAGTCTGCCGTCAGGAAGCAATTATCATTCTGATCCCAAACTTCAAGGGTGTAGGTTCCGGCAGCCAGCCCGGTAAATTCATAGGCCGTTTCTGCCAGTAATCCGGTCATGGGTAATGAGGGACCGGCTTCGGGCACCAGCACTGCCCGGTATTCAGGAGTTCCCCCCGAAAGTTCAAATAGCAAAGAACCTGAAGATTCTCCGTAACAAATCGCAGGGGTCATTTCCGCCCGATCAATGGCCAGTGGTCGATCCGGCTCGGTCAGCTCAATAACCTGTACTTCCGACTGGCAACCCAGGTTATCCTGCAGCCAAACCTGATAAACACCGGGAAGCAAATTGAAAAATGAGGTTTGGTTTCCCTGATTGGCACCATTGATCCATACCGAATAAACCCTTCCGGATTGAACGGTAGGAGCTTCAATTTCCAACAGGCCATCGGCAGCACCAAAACAGGAAATATTCTGAGAGGAAGTGGAGAAAGATGGCCGGACCACTGCATTTACGGTAAAGTTTCCCTCAAGTACCGGACAGGAAGCATCTTCCAGGCGCCAGGAATAGGTGCCCGGAGAAAGATTTTCAAAGGTATACGTTCCGGAAACTTCGTTATCATATTGTTGCAAATACCCATCGGTCGATGACACGGTCAGTTCTTTTCCCGGATTACCTCCGGAAAAGGTGATGGAAAATATTCCCGTATCATCAGCACATTTAGGTTGATCCAGGTCTACCGAGTGAAGAAGGGGTTCAGGACTGGTAACTTCATAATCCGGCGAGCTGATGGTGCAACCGCCCGCATAAACCAGTTCCACAAAATAGGTTCCGGCAATCAGGTTAGTCAAACTGCTTGTAGCAATGGGACTCTTTCCTCCCAAAGCAGTTTTCCGGTACCATTGCAAGGTATAGCCTCCACTACCGCCGGAAATACCGAATGAGATTTCGCCATCGTTTGCTCCAAAACAAGAAACGTGGTGGGTGACTTCGGCATCAATTACGGGCGGATTTGGTTCATCAATGGTGATAACTGAAAAATCCTGGCATCCTGAAGCATCATCAACCCGTACGTCGTAGTCACCAGCTGGCAAACCGGCCAGGATAGAACTACTAGCGGCTTCCCATACGCCACTATTCCGAACGTAATAGGTATATCCAGGAACCCCTCCCGTGGCAGAGAGAAAAATAATGCCGCTTTCTCCGGGACAGGCAGCGTCCTGCGAATTAGTTACCAATTGCAAGGGGCTGGATGGCCCGGGCACAAGTACGGTTTCGGTAACGACACAACTTGCCCCGCTACTGTATTCTATTCGGTAATAACCCGGATTCAAGCCACTCACCTGGTTAACATCTTCGGCGACAAGGGTCTCGGTGGACAGTTCCACCCACCTATTGCTGGAAGTGAGTGGATTACCCCCGCTGAACACCACTTCAATTTCTCCGTCGTTCAATCCGCAAGTAGGTTCTGTAACCTGCACCAGGTCAATCCCTAGTTCATCAGGTTGTTCAATCAGCAGGTTATCCAGACGAAAACTACACCCGTTGGCATCAGTAACCGTCACTCCATAGGTCCCCTCTCCCAGATTGGTCGGGTTTTGATTGATAAATCCGTGATCCCAGTCGAAAAAATAAACTCCTGTTCCTCCGGTAACTTCAATAGTGATCCGCCCATCGTTTCTCCCGAAACACGACACATCAACTTTTTCCGTCAACTGCACCTGTAGAGGATCCGGTGCGTCCAGGTTCACGTCCAAGGTGCTGATGCAGGCGTTTCCGTCCTCGACCACGGCCCTGTAAGTTCCTGCGCCAATACCTGAAAGGGTTAATGAGGAGCCGGGAAAAGGAACAAAAACGCCGGGAGAAACTTCTTCTTCCCAGGAGATGAGGTAAGAAGGCTTTCCTCCTCCTACTTGAATTTCTATGCGCCCGTTTTCTGCATCGTGACAGGTCGGAGAAACCTTGTTTAATAAACTTACTCCCAATGCCGCATCCGGCTGTCTGACCAAAATATCACTTAATTGCTCCCAACAACCATTCTCATCGGTCACGGTTACCTGATACAGGCCTGAAGCCAACCCGCTTGGATTCTGCTGATCTGAGGTAAACCCACCCGGCCCCGTCCATGAAAACGAGTAAGCGCCAGTTCCGCCCTGCACCGTCACCGCAATGGCTCCGGTACTTTCCCCGAAACAGGAAACATCCACCGGATCTCCATCCAAAGCAAGTTGCAGTGCCGGAGTTTCCGGAATGGTAAACGTTTCCAATACTTCACAAGAGGGATTGGCAGGGTCGGTCACTTTCAGCAAGTACTCTCCAGGTCCGTGATTGGTTAAATCTTCAGTGGTTGCGATAACGGTGGTTGGCGCGGTGGTACGGAACCATTCGAAGGCAAAGCTACCCGAACCTCCGCTGACATCTATGGAAATGGATCCATTTCCCTGGCCAAAACAGGTTTCTGGCGAAAGTTGCACGTTGGAAACCTGTATAGCAGGAGGCGATTCGATATCAAAATTTATATTAGGTACGGTACAGCCCCGGGCATCCACCAGGCTAATGAAATTATTCAATCCGGCTGGCAAACCGGAAAATTCGATCTGGGAGCCGGAAGTCGTTTGAGACGTTCCTCCGTTTAAAGAATAGGTATAAGGGGCCGTTCCACCACTTACTGAAAATGAGATGCTTCCGTCGCTAATCCCGAAACAAGTAACGTCCTCAATAACTGGAATGCCGGTCTGTAAAGGGGCAGGCTCATCCAACTCATAATCCTGGTAAACCGCGCAGGAGTTCTGATCGGTAACCTGCAAGCGATACGAACCACCCGAAAGATTAATCAGGGAAAGCCCGGTTTCCCCCGGCAAGTCCTCGAAAACCCCGCTGATTTCCTGTTGCCATTGATACTGGTACGACCCAGTACCTCCCGTCACCGAAAGTCCTGAAATGGCTCCGTCCCCAGATCCTGCGCAACTTACGGGAGTTATCTCCAAATCGTTGTCATCAATAATTACCTGGTCCGGATCATCCAGTGTAAGAAATTCGGTGATCGAACAGCTCCCAGAATAAGCGATTTGTACCTGGTATTGGTCTGCAGATAGCCCGTCAAAGGTCAGGTCATTTCCGGTTTGGACTTCCCCATCAACGGTAACAGTGAAGGTGGTAGCAGCATCGTCAATTTGCACGCGAATACGACCATCCGAAGCACCAAAACAACTTGGCTCTGTGAGGGAATAGGTAACATCCGGTGCATCGGGAACCGGCACATCCACGTACAATACATGCTCACAGCCTTCGTCATCCCGAATAGTCACCGAATTCGTACCAGCCGGAAGTTGATTCGCTTCAGACCCGGTTTCTCCATTGCTCCACGCTAACGTATAATTACCCCAGCCCCCCTGAAGGCCTGTAACCCTTGCAGCACCATCGTTGGCACCCACACAGGTCAGGCCGGAGAGTAAATCGATCGACCCGCCTATCGCTTCGGGTGGTCCGTCCACCGTGACCGACAGGTCTAAAAAACAGCCTCCCCCATCGGAAACCCGTACCGAATAATTTCCCGGAGCGAGCCCTGTTGCCGTACGGCCAGTTTGTCCATCACTCCACAAATAGGTGTAGCCTCCCCAGCCTCCGGACCGTGCAACAGTCGCGGTGCCATTTTCTTCACCAAAACAAATTTC
>JAWLFL010000052.1:0-5154 GCA_041685605.1 Cyclobacterium sp.
CAAATCGTCTTTACCGAATGGATGGGCCGCAGCCCGCAGGATGTGGAAGACCAGATCACCTATCCCCTGACCACCACCCTCTTGGGTTTGCCCGGCGTAAAAACGGTGCGCAGCAGTTCCGCGTTTGGGTTTTCCAGCATTTATATTCTTTTTGAAGAAGACATCGAATTTTACTGGAGCCGCTCCCGCATCCTGGAAAAACTAAATGCCCTGCCCGCTGGGCTGCTTCCGGAAGGCGTACAGCCCCGCCTGGGCCCGGATGCCACGGCTTTGGGACAGGTGTATTGGTACACCCTGGAAGGCAGGGATGAAGACGGCAATCCCGCCGGCGGCTGGGACTTGCATGAACTGCGAGCCGTTCAGGATTTTACCGTTCGTTATGCCCTCAGCAGCGCTTCGGGGGTGGCGGAAGTGGCCTCAGTAGGGGGCTATATCAAGGAATACCAGATAGACGTAGACCCTGCAGCACTGAAAGCCCACAACATCGCCTTGACGGATGTGGTCCGGGCAGTAAAAAACAGCAACCTGGACGTGGGGGCCAATACGATCGAAATCAATAAGGTAGATTATTTTGTCCGCGGCCTGGGCTATGTAGAACAACTCAGCGACCTGGATGCCTCCGTGGTAAAAGTTAGCGATAACGTGCCCATACGCATTCAGGATGTAGCCCGGGTTACCATCGGTCCCCAACCCCGGAATATGACGGGCATCCTGGACAAAGCCGGTGCCGAAGCAGTGGGCGGCGTGGTCATCGCCCGCTACGGAGAAAACCCACTCGCGGTCATACAAGGGGTAAAGGAAAAAATCGAACAACTCTCCGGAAGCCTGCCCAGCAAGACACTAGAAGACGGCAGGGTTTCCCAATTGACGATTGTCCCGTTTTACGACCGGACCGGGCTCATTTACGAAACCCTGGGCACGCTCTATCAGGCCATCAGCTTGCAGGTTTTGATATCCATTTTGGTAATCATGGTCATGGTGTACAACCTCCGGGCCTCGCTGTTGATTTCGGCCTTGCTGCCCCTTTCGGTCCTAATGTGCTTTATCTTTATGAAATACCTGAACGTCGACGCGAATATAGTCGCCCTTTCCGGTATTGCCATTGCCATCGGTACCATGGTGGATCTGGGGATCATCTTGAATGAAAACATCCTGCGCCATCTCAAGGAATCCGATCCTTCCGAATCCAAACTAAAAATCATCTATACCGCGACAACCGAGGTGGCCTCTGCCATACTCACCGCGGTAAGTACGACTATTATCAGTTTTCTTCCGGTTTTCACGCTACAAGCAGCCGAAGGGAAATTGTTTGGCCCCCTTGCCTATACCAAGACCTTTGCGCTGATCGCTGCTGTTATTTTCACCTTACTTATCATGCCAGCCTTTAGCCATTGGATATTTTCCATTCGCAAAGGGTCTGGAAAATCCGCCCGGATATTCAATGGTATTCTGCTGATTTCAGGGATTTTCACCTGGATATTTGTCTGGTCCTGGGCGGGATGGGTGCTGGTCGGTTTTGGACTCATCAATCTGGCCCTGCACTATTACCCGGAAAAGCTAGAGCCCTGGCGGAATTTGTTGAAAGTGGGCTTCACCTTGCTTTCGATTGCCTGGCTTCTTGCCGGAGAATGGATGCCCCTGGGCGTATCACGCAGCCAATTGACCAATTTTCTGTTTATCTCCGTGATCATCGGACTGGTGCTGGGTGCCTTCCTGCTGTTTATGCACTACTACTCCCGCATCCTGAGCTGGTGCCTGGACAACAAAGGAAAATTTATCCTGGCGCCCTTGCTGGTTTTATTGACCGGAATTACCATTTGGCTGGGTTTTGACCGTACCTTTTCCCTGGTACCAAGGACCCTGGAAAAAATAGGCTGGGATATTCGGGACAGCTCCCCCTGGAAAAGCATGACCGCTACCTTTCCGGGCCTGGGGGAGGAGTTTATGCCCAGCCTGGACGAAGGCACCTTTCTCCTGATGCCGACCTCCATGCCCCATGCCGGCGTGGAAGCCAACCGGGAAATCCTTCAAAAACTGGACATGCTGGTCAACGCCATCCCGGAGGTGGAAATGGTGGTGGGAAAAGCAGGTAGGGCCGAAACGGCCATTGACCCCGCTCCCATGACCATGTTTGAAAACACCATCCAATACAAAAGCGAATACGCCAGCGATGAAAACGGAGACCGGCTCCGATTCAAAGTGGACGATGAAAATCACTTCCTCCTGGAAAACGGAGAAACCTACGACCCGGAATCCGACCGGCCGGAAACCGTTTCGCTTTCCCAGCTAATTCCGGATCCTAAAGGAGCCTATTTCAGGCAATGGCGGACGCACATTCAACGTCCGGATGATATATGGGATGAGATCGTAGCAAGGATTACGATACCAGGCGTCACTTCTTCTCCCAAGCTTCAGCCCATCGAGACACGGCTGATCATGCTGCAAACCGGCATGCGCGCACCCATGGGGATCAAGGTGTACGGTCCCGATCTGGAGACCATTGAAGCCTTTGGCTTTGAGCTGGAAAAATACCTGAAGGAGGTTCCTTCTGTCAAAAAAGAGGCGGTTTTTGCCGATCGGGTGGTCGGCAAACCCTATCTGGAAATCGACATTGACCGGGAGAAAATCAGTCGCTACGGATTGACGATTGGGGAAGTACAGGATTTTATTCAGACCGCCATCGGAGGCATGCAAATCAGCACTACCGTGGAACGCAGGGAGCGCTATCCAATCCGGGTACGCTATGCCCGGGAATACCGGGACGATCCCACGGTTATCGAAAACCTATCGGTACCCACGCCCGGCGGTGCCTACCTTCCGCTGAATCAGCTGGCATCCATAAGCTACCGTCCCGGACCGGGGATGATTAAAAGCGAGGACAGCTTTTTGGTAGGCTATGTTTTACTGGACAAAATGCCCGGATTTGCCGAAGTGACGGTGGTGGAAGATGCGCAGAACTACCTGCAGGAAAAAATCGATAACGATGAGCTGACCGTCCCTTCCGGCGTGCGGTATGAATTTTCCGGCAACTACGAAAACCAGGTCCGGGCAGAAAAACGGCTGTCCCTGGTCATTCCGCTGTCCCTGATCATCATCTTCCTGATTCTGTATTTCCAGTTCCGCTCCGCTTTCACCTCGCTGTTTGTATTTGCCGGCATCGCCCTGGCCTTTGCCGGGGGATTTCTGATGCTGTGGCTGTATAGCCAAAGTTGGTTTATGGATGTGGACATCCTGGGCACCTCCATGCGGGAACTATTTCAGATGAAGACCTACAACTTAAGCGTAGCGGTGTGGGTGGGGTTTATTGCCTTGTTTGGGATTGCTACAGATGATGGGGTGGTCATGGCCACCTACCTGGATCAGAGCTTTGAAAAGCACCAGCCGGACACCATTAAGGAAGTCCGGAAAGCGGTCATGGAGGCCGGACAGAAACGTATTCTGCCCTGCCTGATGACGACTTCCACTACACTGTTGGCCCTTTTGCCCATACTCAGCTCTTCCGGCCGGGGCTCCGATATCATGATTCCCATGGCACTCCCGGCTTTTGGAGGCATGTCCATCGCCCTGCTTACGCTGTTTTTGGTTCCCGTGCTGTATTGCTGGAGAGCGGAGAGCAAGGTCAATCAGGAAGGAGTTAAGAAGGCTTGATTGAAGGTTAGAAATTAGCGGTTTTGGCACGATATAAAAGATTAACAATGATACAGAAATTGAAAGATGTAGCGGTGTATGTAGGGCCATTTGATTGGGTCTTGCCGGTGTTTGAATGGAGCCGATCTTTTCCTAAGCAAGAAGTTTTTGCATCGCAACTAATAGGTGAAATGATCACAAACCAGCAGAAATAATGGAAAAGCATATAAAATTTAGTGAAAGGAAGGTGTCGGGTAGCAGCTGGCAGCGCCTGTTGAAGCGGTTCGGACGCCTGGTGTTTTTGGCATGCTTCGTTGGCCAGACGCTCCAGGCGCAGACGCTGGAGGAGTACCTGCAGCTTGCTTTGGAAAACAATCCCGAACTCAAGGCTTACGACCGGGACTACCAGGCCAGCCTGGAGACGGTTTCCCAGGCAGGTGTCCTGCCCGATCCGGAATTCAGCGCCGGGATTTTTCCGTCCCCTATGGATCGGCTGATGGGTCGGCAACATGCGGATCTGCAACTCATGCAGTCCTTTCCCTGGTTCGGAACCCTGGGCACCCAAAAAGAGGCTGCCAACCAACAGGCACTCGCCACTTTCCAGGAATTCCGGGGAGCTAGAAACCAGCTGATCTACCGGGTAAAATCTTCCTGGTACCAACTCTACCGGCACCAGGAAGAAATCCGAATCACCGAGGCCCATGCTGCCATTCTGAAACGGCTGGAACGCCTGGCATTGGTCCAGTACCAGTCGGAGGGGGCTACGGCAAATCCCGCTCCGGGATCCGGAAGATCCGCCGGCATGAGCGGCGTGTTGCGGTTAAAAATGGAAATCAACGAACTTGAAACCAACCTGGCCAATCTAAAAAGCACGCAGAAGGCCCTGATCGAAGCCTTTAATCAGATACTCAACCGGGACCCGGGAGAAGCGGTAGCCCTACCCGATACCTTACCCGCGACAAATCTCCCCGAAGACCTTACGGAAAACCCGGAAATCCTTACCCGAGAGAATCCCAGATTGAAGCAACTGGAAGCCGCCGGGGCCGCTCTGCAGTACCAAACGGAATTACAGGCATTAAAGGGAAAACCCATGATGGGTGCCGGGATTAGTTACATGCCTTTTAGCCCAAGGCTGGAAAACGGAATGCCCATGGGCGGACGGGACATGGTAATGCCCATGGTCAAAATCAGCCTTCCCATTTTCCGAAAAAAATACCAGGCATTGCAGCAAGAAAGCAAATACCGGGAAGAGGCGATCCGTCAACGTAAAGAAAATACGGGCAACGAATTGCTCGCTCAGTGGAGTCAAACGCGTAGCGACTGGGAAAATGCAGAACGCTTGGTAGTCCTCTACCAAGAACAGATTCGGCTGGCAAACCAAACCCTGGAACTGTTGACCAATGCCTATGCAAACAACGAAGGTGATTTTGAGGCCCTACTGGAAACCCAGCGGCGGGTACTGGATTACCGGTTCAAGTTGCTCGCCACCATCGTCGACCTGCACCTGCTGGAAGCACAATTGGAAAA
>JAWLFL010000052.1:5254-22742 GCA_041685605.1 Cyclobacterium sp.
ATCAACACATCAACACATCATCAGATCAAACCGCCGAATCATCCGAAACCTGGACCTGCTCCATGCACCCTCAGGTACGGCAGCCGGAACCGGGGCAATGTCCCATCTGTGGTATGGACCTTATCCCCGCATCCACCGCCGGAGGCAATAGCAACTCCTCTCCTGCTGTCTTGGAAATGAGCGAGGCGGCCATTGCGATGGCAGAGGTTCAAACGTTTACTGTAAAGGAAATTGAAACCGGGAAAGAGATATCCACTACCGGTAAAGTCCAGCCCAATGAACGAAGCCGCTCTACCATTACGGCCAATTTTCCCGGAAGGATTGAGCAGCTTTTCATAAATTTCACTGGACAAGTAGTTCAAAAAGGTGAAAAATTGGCGGAGGTATATTCTCCCGAACTGATAAATGCCCAAAAAGAATTATTGGAAGCCTCCAAAACCAAATCCGACTTTCCCGACCTGTATGCGGCTGCCAGGCAAAAACTACAATCCTGGAAAATCACTTCGGAGCAAATCGAGTCCATCGAATCCGGAGGGGCATTGCTGGAACGTTTTGCTGTTTTAGCCGACCGCTCGGGCATTGTCATCCAACGAAAGGTGACAGAAGGGGACTATGTAGGAACCGGTACTGCCCTTTTTGACCTGGTAAACCTGAGCTCGGTATGGGTCATGTTGGACATATACGCAACGCACCTTCCCTTCGTTCAGAACGGCGATTTGGTCTCGCTGACCATAGAAGGAATTCCGGGGGAAACCTTTGAAGCCCCGATTTCCTACCTGGATCCGTTTATTGATCCGGATACCCGAACGGCTCAGGCAAGACTTTTGCTGAATAATCCCAAGGACCGCCTAAAGCCGGAAATGTTTGTAAATGCCCGCATACAAACTCGCGGAAATCTGGAAGAGGGGATCCTCAGCATACCGCGGACGGCATTGCTCTGGTCCGGAAAAAGATCCGTCGTGTACGTGCAGGTGCCGGATTCCGAATACCCGGCCTACGAAATGAGGGAAGTAAGCATCGGCCCCAGAAACGGCGAAACCTATCCGGTAATGTCCGGGCTGCAGGCGGGAGAAGAAGTGGTGAGCAACGGGGTATTTTCCATTGATGCCGCGGCACAGCTGGCCGGTAATTACAGCCTGTTAAACCGACCGGAAAGCAAGACCATGGAAGTCTCTTCCACCTTTCAAGAGCAGCTTACCGTTTTGGCAGAAGCCTATTTTGAGCTTAAAAATGAGTTGGTAGCCGACGATGCCAAAGCAGCACGGGATGCTGGCAGACAGGTTGGAGAAGCGTTGAATCAGGTGGATATGGAATTGGTCGAAGGAGCGGCACACGCACACTGGATGGAATTAAAAGCGGAAGCCGAAAAGGCTTTGGAAGGCATTGCGGAAACTGATGGTCTTCAGCCGGTCCGCAAGCAATTTATGCTGCTTTCGGAAAGCATGCTGGAGATGACCGAATCTTTTGGCCTGGAAAAAGACAAGGTATACCGCCAATATTGCCCCATGGCTTTTGGTGACGAGGGTGCCTATTGGCTAAGCGAAACCGAAGAAATTCGCAATCCCTATTTCGGTGCCGACATGTTGCGCTGTGGGGAAGTACGGGAAACCTACGAAAGAGGGAAACCGGTAATGGAGAAAAGCCCCAGCACCGGCAGCCCGGGCGGGGGCGGGCACAACCACTAAACGCGTCGGCCCAATAAGTTGAACAAACCAGTAATAAACCAATAAGCGACCATGAAAGAAGAACAGCACGAACACGAGCAACACGAAAAGCATCAAAATAGCCACTCCCACCACGATCACCACGCCATGATGATCAAAGACTTCAAAAAACGTTTTTGGATCTCCCTGGTGCTGACCCTCCCGATCCTTGTGCTATCTGAAATGATCCAGCAGTGGCTGGGCTTCACCCTTTCCTTTGCGGGTGACAAATACGTCCTTTTTGGCTTGTCCACCGTCTTGTTTTTTTACGGGGGATGGCCTTTTTTGAAGGGACTGATTGACGAGCTCCGTGAAAAAAATCCGGGAATGATGACCCTGATAGCCGTGGCGATTATCGTGGCCTACGGCTACAGCAGTGCTGTGGTCTTTGGACTCGACGGTACGGATTTTTATTGGGAGCTGGCCACCCTGATCGTGGTGATGCTTCTGGGGCACTGGATAGAAATGAAGTCGGTGATGGGAGCTTCCCGATCACTGGAATTGCTCGTACAACTGATGCCTGCGGAGGCGCACCTCATGGACGGAGAGGATGCCAAAGAGGTGAAAGTAAGCGAATTAAAAAAAGGAGACCGAATCCTGGTCAAGGCCAACGAAAAAATCCCTGCCGACGGAGTCATTGAGAAGGGAGAAAGCCATCTGGACGAAAGCATGATCTCCGGTGAAAGTAAACCCGTAAAGCGCTCCAAAGGAGATGAGGTAGTGGGCGGTTCTGTAAACGGCAACCAATCCCTGGAGGTAAAAGTCCAGAAAACAGGGGAAGAAAGTTACCTGAACAAGGTAATCGGCCTGGTCAAAGAAGCCCAATCCAGCAAATCCAAAACCCAACACCTCGCGGATCAGGCAGCCAAATGGCTTACCTTTATCGCGCTAGGCGCCGGAACCATAACCCTGGTAGCCTGGCTGCTGATGGGCAAGCCCTGGGATTACTCTCTGGAACGAATGGTTACCGTAATGGTCATTGCCTGCCCCCATGCCCTTGGCCTGGCCATCCCTTTGGTGGTGGCCATTTCCACCTCGGTGTCGGCCGGAAAGGGCCTGTTGATCCGAAACCGGACGGCCTTTGAAAATTCCCGGAAAATAACGGCCATGGTGTTTGATAAAACGGGCACACTGACCGAGGGCAACTTCGGAGTATCCCGTTACGAAAGCCTGTCCGAAGATCTCAGCGAAAAGCAGTTGCTGGCTTTTGCCGCCTCGCTGGAGCAGGGATCGGAACATCCCATTGCGCAGGGAATCGTGAAAAAAGCCAAAGATGAAAAGCTGGATCTGCACGAAGTCAGCCAGTTTGAAGGCATAACCGGAAAAGGGGTACAGGGAGAAGTGGATGGCGAATCCTGGAAAGTGGTCAGTCCCGGCTACCTGGAAGAAAAAAACATCTCTCTACCCGAAAAATCCCAGTCCGAGAAAGCGGAAACCATTGTTTTTATACTCAAAGGAGAGGACCTGGTAGGTTTTGTGGCACTGGCAGACAAGGTAAGGGAAGACAGCTTGCCGGCCATCAAGTCCCTCAAGGAAGCCGGAATGAAGGTGTTTATGGCCACCGGAGACAACGAAAAAACCGCCAAAGCAGTGAGTGAGGAATTGGGTTTGGATGATTACTACAGCGAAGTACTACCCGATGAAAAAGTCGAACTGATTAAAAAACTGCAAAAGGAAGGCTATTTTGTAGCCATGACCGGGGATGGGGTAAACGATGCGCCGGCCCTTGCCCAGGCCAATGTGGGCATCGCCGTAGGTTCCGGCACGGACGTGGCCGCCGAGACGGCGGATATTATCCTGGTCAACAGCAATCCCAAAGACATTGCCCAATTGGTTCGGTTTGGCACGGCTACCTACAAAAAAATGATTCAGAACCTGGTCTGGGCTACCGGTTATAACGCCGTTGCGATGCCATTGGCTACCGGGTTTATTCCCGGCCTGCTGATCAATCCTGCCATCGGTGCGATCTTCATGAGTTTGAGTACTGTTATCGTCGCCGCCAATGCCCAACTATTGCGTAGGCAGATGGATTGAGTAATGAAGGCTAATAAAAGTAACCTATAAAAGCTAGCAGGGCTTAGCCATATGACCACTAAAAAACAATTATAAACAGATGAAATCATTCCTTTGGCATCAAACGGGTGAGGGAAACGTTTTTGGTACAGGATACCAGTAGAAAAAAGAGGATAAAAAAAACCGAATTGCCTGAAATCCATTTTGTTGAAGCTTCCATAGATCATTTTAAAATTTCGTCAAATTTACGGAATCAATGGTGCTAACGTTCAAAAATAATCGAAAAAAATACGGGACCATCCCGAAATCGAAATGGCCCCGTAACTGTATGTTATTGTAATTTACCAGGGCTTTCCGGTTCCCTGAATGACCCAGGGCTTGGACCAGGCACTGTTTTGACCATCTACTTCTGAAAAGCTGGTTGCCTCCAGCCTGGAAATGGCCTCTTCTGTCTCGGCGGAATTCAGGTTCCGCTCCTGGATCATATAATAGAATCGTACCGGTATAGCCGATCGGATGGCAAAGGGACCCGCTTCCAGTTCCGGGAATCCGGTCCGACGGTAGTCAAACCAGGATTCGGCGGCGGCTGTCCAGGAAGCAATCCATTTTTGCTCCATCAGCTGGGCGAGCGATCCTTCAAATTGAACTTCATCCTCTTGCAGGTAACTTTCTACCTGATCTGACAGCCCCCAGGTGGCAAAAGAAGCCTGGATGGCAGCGTTGTAATAATTTTTAGGGGTGTCTCCTACGTTCCATCCGTTCAAAGCTGCCTCTGCCAAAATAAAATTCACTTCCGATGCAGAAATAATACGTGCCCGCAATAGGGGACCAGTTGCGTCACGATACCTGTCGTTCAGCCAGGAAACATGGGGATTAAAAGCGGCTTGATTGGCATCCGGGCTGAGGTTGTACACTTGCGGACCGGGAATGCCCGGAGGAATGCCCACGTAGTCGGGATTCTGGCTGATGTCTTCCAGGGCTACATTCCGGTCTTCCAGCACATCCGGAGAGAGCAAGCGTCTACCATTTTCAATTCGATCCGTTCCGGAAGGAAGCGTTTCATCCACCAGCAGCGGTATTTGAACCGGGTTTGCCCAAACGGACAGCCTGGGATCGTTTTTCGAACGCATGGCCTCCACAAGGGTACGGCACATTTTTATTCGGCGATAACTGCTGGCATCGGCATCGTAACGGGTAGTATTCGGCCAGGAAGTGCCTTCACTGATCCCAGCAAAACCCATACTGGCATCATGCGCCGGGTTTAAAATCAGGGGGTTGCCGTCTGGATTGGAAAGGATCTCTTCTATTCCCTGTTGCGCAAATTCGGGCAGCTTTTCGGATATCCGCATGTAATAGCGCAATCTCAGCGAATTGGCCATCTTCCTCCATTTTGCCGGATCTCCATTAAAATATACATCCGCACCCTCAATGCTGCTGTTATAGGTGCCGGCCGGTTGAGAAAGGAGCTCGTTAGCTGCCTGCAGGTCGGCCAGTACCCCGCGATAGATGTCCTCCTGCGTATCAAATGCCGGAAAGGTAGCTTCCGGTGTGCCTACTGCTCCTCTCAGCGCCTGCGTGTAGGGAGCATCTCCCCACAAATCGGCAATCAGGCCAAACATCATGGACTTCATGACCAGCGTCACGCCCTGATGCAGCTCCTGGTCCAATTCCACAGCTTTATCGTAAACGAATTGATTGTTTCGGAGAATGGCATAATAGCCCGTCCAGCTATTACTACGGTTCCAGTCATACAGGTTATGCGCCCCGGACCAGCCGTCTTTTTGGGTATGCTGCATGACACCCGCAATATCCTGGTACCCCAGGTTAACAATGGTTTTGCCCGCTTCCGTCAGAACGGTAGAAAGCACCAGATTCGGATTAGCCGTTTCGGGATTTGCTCCATTGGGATTGATGTTCATTTCCACCAATTCTTCCGTGCAGGAAAAAGTACACAGGCAGGTCAGTACAAATCCGAGAATAATTTTATTATTGATTTTCATAGCCATTTCTTTTATAGTGATCATCAAACCCCGATTAAAACGTAGCGTTTACCTTAAAACCGATGGGCATCACCCAGGGCATCACATTCCATCGCTCGATGCCCTGCTTAAACTGGGACCCGGCCTGGACTCCGGAGGAAGGCTGAAAAGCCATTTCAGGATCCACGTTGATTTTAGCAGCTGTCCACAGGATGATGTTCCGGCTATAAACCGAGAAGTTCAACTGTTGCATTCGTAATGCCTGGGCAAATTTCTGCGGCGCATCGTATCCAAAGGAAACCTCCCTCAGTTTTACAAAAGAAGCATCGTACAGGAAAGCCCTCGCGAAACTCCAGGCCGTGCTACCGGCATAGGGAAGGGTAAGGGTGCCTCCGTCCGCTCCAATATTCTCCCCCAGGTTTTCGGCAAACTCGGTAGGATTCCCATCCTCATCAAAGGCTGTTGCATACACTCCGGGGATAAACACCCCGCCATAAGGCAGCGTGAAAGGTCCGAAGGTGAAAGGATACCCTCCATAATCCGGAGTAGGCCCACCCACAAGGGGGAAATTGTTCCCATTGATAAGGATCATGGATTCCTTATTTTCCACCAGGTAGTCTTTCAAGTCGGCTCCTGATCGGTCTCCCGGATGGATCAATTTATCCAGAAAAATCTGAGACCTGCCGTGTTCTTCTCCGAACCGGTAGGTTTGAGACACAAAATCGCCTCCATTTCTCCAGTCAAAGGTCAGGTTAAGGTGAAAATTTTTGTAGGACAGGGAGGTTTGCATACCCAAAATAAAATCGGGATTGAAATTTCCGATTTTATTACGGCTGTTTACCGCGTCCACATCCTGCCATTTTCCAGTCTGATCCAGGATTGGAAACCCAAAGTACGGTGATTCCGGGTCTTCTACGGTCACCACTTTGGCATCGTAAATATCGCCGATTTCTTCTCCCACATAGGTCCAGGCTCCACCTCTGGCATCGGTCCATAAGGTATAATAGGGTAGCTCATCGGCCAGCTCCACTATACGGGTGCGATTACGGGTAAGATTGAAATTCGTGGTCCAGTTCCAGTTTGGCCCCTGTACCAGGTCTGCTCCCAGGGTTAGTTCTATGCCTTTACTGCGCAGGAGTCCGGCATTGATATTTTTGGCAGAATAACCGGTAGAGGGCGGAAGTCCGGTACTGAAAATTTGATTGCGATTTTCTACCATGTAGTAGGTACCGCTAAACCTGATCCGATTGTTGAATAGATGCAAATCCACTCCCCCTTCGTAAGAAGTCGCAATCTCGGGCTTCAGCGAGGGGTTTAGCAGCGTCCCCGGAAGAGAAAGCCGGGGCACATTCCCCCAGGATCCGGCATTGGACAGCGCCGCAATAAGCCGGTAGGGATCTGCGTCGTTACCAACAGAAGCGTAGCCGCCTCTTAACTTAACAAGACTAAAGGGCTCAGGGAGGGCCAACATTTCATTGAAAAGCAAGCTGAGTGAAGCAGAGGGGTAAAAATAAGGGGCCGCATCCGGCAAGGTACTGGACCAGTCGTTTCGGGCTGTTAAGTCCAGGTAAACCATGTCTTTGTACCCCAGATTCGCCAGTCCGTATAAGCTATGGATACCCCGCTCAAACCTGCTATTGGAATACTCAATATTATCCGGTGCAATATTTTGTACGGTGTAGACACCCGGTGTAATCAGACCGGCACCTGCCTTGGATCCTGCAAAGAAGTTGCTGCCATTTTGGTAGCGGATATTACCTCCTCCGGACAGTGAAAGGCTAAAATCCCCGGTATCTTTGGTATAGGTAAGCAGAAAATCGGTATTGGATTCAAACCCCTGCAACTCGGTAATACCATAAGCTCCCTCCGGTTCCTGGCTATAGCTTCTGCCAATTTTGCTTTCCCTGGTTTCCCGGTACAAGTCGATGGCATACCGGGCAAAAAAGCTGAAAGAGGGAGAAATCTGCCAGTCCAGCTTCATGTTTCCAAAAACCCGGTCCCGGGTAAAACTATTGTTTACCTCATTGGCCAAAAAGTAGGGATTGTTGGTGACGCGCACTTCCTGGTCGGCATCCACCGTTTTTTGTTCCAGGCCTTCCTGTCCAGGCAACCAATAGTCCTTCAGGTCGAGTATGTTCACATGCGGAGAGGTTTCGTACACCCATTGAAGCGGGTTGGTACCCCGCTCTCCGGCAGGCCGGTTGTTCGAATTGTTTCGGCTAACATCCAGATTGGTGCTCAGGCGCAAGCCTTTACCAAGTTCCATGGTAGAATTGAAGTTGAGGGTATTCCGAAACAGGTCTGCATTGGGGATGATGCCTCTGTTACGCATATTGGAATAAGAAACCCGGTAATTCATGGCATTAGTACTGTTTGCGACGGAGAAGCTATTGGCCGAGGTAATCCCTGTTTGCATAAAATTCTGCACATTGTTCGGATAGGATACCAGGGGAATGGGAATCGGGTTGCCATTTTCATCCAGCGGACTGTTCCATTGCACGGCCTCATATCCCTTATCCAGCGCAGCACCAAAAGCAGCGTTGACATTTTCCTGAACCAGGCTTCCAAAAGGCATGGATAGCGGGGTTCCACTAATATCCGGCGGGATGGCGGAAAATTGCCCGGAACCAAAATCACTGTGCCACTTCAGAAATTTAAAAGGCACATCGAAAACAGTATTGGAGGTCACATTTACCGTCAACCGGTCCACATCTCCCCGCTTGGTGGTGATGAGCACCACACCGTTACCTGCTCTGGAGCCGTATAAAGCTGCCGCACTCGGTCCTTTCAAAATGGAAATATCGGCAATATCATCGGGGTTGAGTCCGGAAATAGCATTTCCATAATCCACCCTGTTTTCCGTACCCACGGAAGAGACGTTATTCAGGGTATTGGCAATGGGTACCCCGTCTACAACAAAAAGAGGCTGGTTATCCGAGCTCAGGGAGGTCGCACCACGTATGACCATGCTTACGGATGAACCCGTGGCTCCGGTGGAGCTGATGGTCGCTCCGGCTACTTTTCCAGCCATGGCATTTAGAAAGCTCTCCTGCGCTACGCGGGTCATTTCTTCCCCTTCCACGCGTTCGATCGAATAGCCCAACGAAATTTCCTCCCTTCGGATACCCAGTGCCGTTACGACTACTTCTCCCAAGGCCGCCGCATCGGGTTTCATTTGCACATTGATTTCCGATCGGTTCCCTACCGTTTCCTCGACCGGTTCGTAACCGATGTAGGAAAAGACAAGCACTGCATTTGCTCCGGGGACCTCGAGGGAATAAGCTCCATTGACATCCGTGGCGGTGCCTTTCTGGCTGCCCTGGATCAGCACGTTTACCCCCGGAATCCCCAACCCATCTTCCGAGGAGATAACGGTCCCGCTTACCTGCCGGCTTTGTGCCAGCACTTCAAAATTGAAGGTTCCTGATAGGAACCATAACAGGAGCAGCCCCATGCTAAACCTGTTTGAACGTAACTGTTTTACCATAAACGTAGCCTTATCGTTTTTAACCTGATTTTTTATAGTACGCTAAGAATCAAAAACATACCCCTATAATGAGTTTATTTTATAGCAAATAGCAGAATTATCCAACATTTATAAATACGGTGTCCGTTAAGATTGTGTATCTATTGTGTTAATTATCTAATAAGCATGACATATGCGGGAGGAATAGAAAAATTAGGGCAAGGTGGAGGAGGTTTGAAAAAAATCAATTATCCCATCCAGCAGTTTGCTTTTGGTTCGATCAAACCATGCCAGCTTTTTCGATACCTTCGGACCCGGGGCAAAGCGATAGGCCAGGTTAAAACGATAGTTCCCTGTACTGATATTTACCTTGTACCTGGCAACGGGGGCCAGATTTACCCTATTATAAACATAATTGACATTGACCGACCAGCGATCTGAATTGTAACCAGTAAACCCACGTAAAAAATAATTCGGTCGTACCGCCCAATTCCGCAGCTCATTTCCATCTGCATCGTGCAGGGAGGTACGGCCCACGGCAAGCCCGGAAGCAGCCGAAAGGGTAATGAAAAAATGTTTTTTTAGCACCAGTGAATACGCATAGCCAATATTAGGACCCCATTCCATGTATTTAATCTGCCGAAGATCGGACATCTGGGACAAAGAAGTGGGCAGGATTCCTTTTTGATTCCGAACTTGTCCTCCGTAGATTTCCATTCCTGCTAAAAATGACCCTGCCGATCGCTGTTGCCATTCGTTTTGTAAAAACGCAGCCCGGTAAGAAAATTTTTCTCCGTTGAACAAATACTGTACGGAGGCACCCACCTTTCGCAGCTTCGTATCGGGAAAAAGCGTCGTCTCCAAATCATAGGTCGGTGGATCGCTGCGCTGCAAGTAATAGCCGTTGTAAAACTGACCAAACAAATCAATGACCCAATTTTTTGGATAGGCATGGGCCTGTAGATCCAGGTACTTAGTATCCCCCCTCCCTCTTTCAGGATTGATAAAACCAAAGCCATAAGCCAGATTTAAGGTCAGGTTCTGATAAGTCACGCCCAGTCCCATATTCAATGTGGAGTTGGGCATGTACAATAGCTTATTACCTTCGGTTTCCAATCCCAACCCGGTATATTTTCGGGAAAAGTAATACCTCCCGGTAAGTTTTGATGGATAGGTTTGGTAATAGCAACTGTCTTGTTCTGTTTCCTGAGCGGAAGAATGAGTAATAAACAGAATCCATGCACTTAGTACGAACAAGCAATGCTTCATGGCAGTAAATTAAAACCAATCTAGGGAAGGAACAAGTAGCTGCAATAAGGAACGCGTTTCAAATAAGGATAAAGGAGGTCAGTAAAAATAATTTCGAAATAACCTCCTCTTTAAGTATGAGAAAAAGATAAGTACAAAAAGTTGCTTAATCACCCGGGGCAAAGGTAAGGAAATTAATCCCAATAAAGCAATCCATTTTTCTTAGTAGGTTTTGATTAAATAAAGAAATAATTACAATGATGCCCTTCTTGAATATTCATTTTTTACAAAACTCTTCAATAATTCACAGAAATTATTAATTAATGATGGGAGACAATTTCCATGAAAACAAGCTGCTTGATTGAAATTACCTGGATTAATTTAATTATTTTGATTATGTTTTGATTTTATTTTATTTGAATCTCGCATTTCCTTTCGTAAATTTTAGGAATAAACTAAATTGGTGTGCTTCTCTTTGCCAATGCCCCCTTATAAAATACGAAACAAACCAGAAGATCTGTAAAAAATATAATATTTAAATAATCCAATTAAAAATCGTTAAAAATTACGGTCTCCCGGCATATCTTGTCGCTGCTCAGCCTAAATTAAATGGTGAACGCCCGGAAATGGAAAAAACATAAGCCTCCTCGTTACCGATCCTTTAGAAAAGGGTGGGTAGAAAGTTAAGTAGCGTAAGCCCCTAAATCTTATCTTTTCCGGAAAACCACTTTTTGAAGTAGTAATACAGGGGATTAGAATATTTCAGAAGCTTCCAGGGCCGGCTGCCATGTGGCTTGTGCCAGACGGGAAGGTCCATCAGAATGTAATTATCAAAGCCCATTTCCAATGCCTTGTGGCTAATATGGGTATCGTACCAGTCTTTTTCGAGATCCAGATTGGCGAAATCATACCGTTTCAAAAATTCAAGGCTTAGCAAGGTACAGCAAAAGCTAAGACTACGGTTGGTCTCAATAGCACCCTTCCTCTTTTCATTTTTAAATTTAAGGTAAGGAAAATTTACCCTTCCCTGTTCATCGTGGGTAATGGCACCCACCAATCCCGTATTGGGATTATTTTGAGCAAAAGAAAGAAGTCGTTCAATGGTGGTTGGCTGTACCGTTACATCCGATTCAATGATAATAAGCGGCACCTTGGCTTCCAGTGCTTCTTTCTGGGACATCCAGAGCACCTTATCATAATTGGGGGAAGGGTCATCGGTCAGCTCTTCCAGGTGGATCAACTTAAAATCCATCTCCTCGCTAGCGGCCTGCAATGCCGATTTGGTCTCGTCAGAGGAAAAATCATTGAATACCCGGTAGGCAAAACGGCCCGTAGATTGCTTCACCGCCCGGATGGTCTCAAGGGAAGCCTCCACGGCATCTTTTACGGGTGTGACTACGAGTACTTGCATCTGTCCGAAAACATAAAACAACCCCGGATGGTATATCCGGGGCCAAATGATTATTTCAATTTAGCCAATGATTCCTTGATTCGTTTCAAGGCTTCCTTAAGCTCGCTTTCCGAAGCAGCGTAGGATAGCCTGACGGAATTAGGGGCACCAAAAGCGGCCCCCGTCACCAGGGAAACGTGGGCTTCGTTAAGTAAATACAAACAAAAATCACCTGCACTTTCAATCGTTTTGTTTTCCGGAGTGGATTTGCCAAAAAAGGCAGAAATATCCGGAAAGAAATAAAAGGCTCCCTCAGGTACATGCGTTTTGATCCCAGGAATATCCCGCAGCAACGCCAACACCAGGTCCCTTCTTTTCAGATAGGCGGCTGCCATCTCTTCGGTGGGTCCCTGATCGCCTACCAGACCTGCCAAAGCTGCCCGTTGGGCAATGCCCGTACCGCCGGAAGTAAACTGGCCCTGAATTTTCTCGCAGGCTTTGGCGATGGCCAAAGGCGCACAAATGTACCCTACCCGCCATCCGGTCATGGCATAGCCCTTGGAAAAACCATTAACCGTAATGGTTCTCTCAAACATTCCAGGGAAAGACCCGATGCTGGCATGCTGACCGGTAAAATTAATCAATTCATATATCTCATCGGCAATCACCAGCAGGTCTTCTTTCGATTTCACCACCTCTGCGATGGCTTCCAGTTCTGCTTTACTGAAAACAGACCCGGATGGGTTGCAGGGAGAGGAATAAATCACTGCCTTGGTCTTGTCGGTAATGGCTTCTTTCAACTGGGCAGCCGTGGCTTTGAAATTATTTTCCAAATTCCCTTCAATCAACACCGGCACGCCTCCGGCCAGCTTGATGATCTCAGAATAGGAAACCCAATAAGGCGCAAAAATTACTACCTCGTCCCCTTCATTGATCAGGCACATAAAAATATTGGCAATGGAATGCTTGGCACCAGTAGAGACCACTATATTCTCAGCCTTGGCTTCCCCAATATGGTTCTGTTCGCGGAGTTTTTTGGCAATAGCCTCCCGAAGATCCTGGTAACCAGCCACTGGTGGGTAGGAAAAATACTTCCCCTCATCAATGGCCTCCTTGGCAGCTTCCTGTATGTGTTTTGGGGTTTTGAAATCTGGCTCTCCCAGGCTAAGTCCAATGATATCGATGCCTTGATTTTTTAGTTCCCTGGCCGTTTTTGCCATAGCCAGCGTGGCTGACTCTTCCATGTTGTTGATGCGATCGGATAAGATGGATTTCATTTAGGGTATGTTTAGGTATGATTATCAGTATTATATATATGCGACCGAAGGAAAATAGTACCTGCGATCGTATGATCCTTTGGGTACATTTTTTAATTTTGCAAAAATAAGGATAAAGCCAACGATTCCTAAATCTTTTACCAGTTTTGACTGCCCGGATGGCAGGGCTTGTTCCTAGGTTTTGTATTAGGAGGCTGCTTGCCTTCCAAAATAAAGCAAAGATCTTAACGTTATCTACTCGATATGAAAACGCATTTTTACCTGCTTGGACTGCTTATCCTCACCGGCTTTACACCTGGGTATGGTCAGGAAAACGCTCCGGTTCAGGATCCGGATTCCTCTGGTGTGGACAATAGCCGGTTGCTGCCTACCTCCACGCCCGTGCTGCTTTTCTCCTCCGTAGAGGATGAGGAAAAAGAGGATAAAAAAAGCAAAAAGAAAAAACGAAAGAAAAACGTCTATTTTGGAGAAAAAACAAAAAAAACACTGATCAAAACCAGTTTCAGGGATCAGGTAACCTATCAGGTGTTTCATTTTACCCAAAGTCACCGCCAACCCGATCCCTATATCCGTGATATTTATTGGTACGATTCCAGAAACAAGGCCATCAAGAACTCGGGTTATCAGGCTTCTAAAGGCTACCTGCTACATGGGCCATACGAAAAGCGAATTGGTGAAAATGTGGTCGAGTCCGGCATGTATTATTTCGGGACCAAACATGGCAGGTGGATGTCCTATGATGGTAAAAACATCCTGCTGGACAAACGGCATTACGCAGAAGGCTGGCCCAAAGATTCCAGAATCACCTATTACAACCGGGGAGAAAGGAAAATTGAGAAATTAACTCCTATCGAATACGAATTGGAAGAGGGGAATTTTTATCATTTTTTCCCAAACGGACAGGTGGCTGTGACGGGCGAGTACCAGTTTGGGGAAAAGGTTGGGTTATGGACGGAATATTGGCCTGGCAAAGATGAAAAACGGGTAAGAAAACGCGAAATCCAATACCAGGCAGAAGCCTTTACCAATAACTTTACGCCTTTTATCCGCGCAGAATGGGATCAGGAAGGGAACCTCATTTACCGGACAACGAATTAGTAAAAAGCATCTTCAAAGTGTTTAAAGGCGATATTGCCGTGGCGGTCACGGTACACGCCCACAATATCAAAACGAATATCCTGATGCCAGTCTATTTTATGGATAAAATAATCGGCTGCCCGGATGATCAATTGCCGTTTTCTATAATCCACAAATTCCTCGGCATAGCCATAGCCGGTTCCGCTACGAAATTTAACTTCTACGAAGACCAATAGGCCCTGATAGGTCATGATCAGGTCAATTTCGGCATGTTTGTACCGGAAGTTTTCTTCAACCAGCGTATAGCCCTTTCCTTCCAGCCAGGTTTTGGCGAGCTGTTCCGCCTCTCTTCCCTTGTCATTGTGTTCGGCCATTCTGTGATATTGACTATATTTGAAAAAACGATGGGATAAACGTGAATGAATTTATAAATAAAAAAGTTATTTTTCAGGATCTGGGCAGAAAAGATTACCGGGAAACCTGGGACTATCAGGAGCAATTGTTTGCCGAAATCGTGGCCATTAAGGTCCAAAATAGGCAGCAGGAACCTGCAACGCAGCAAATCACCAAAAATTACCTGCTCTTCGTCGAGCACCCGCATGTATATACCCTGGGCAAAAGCGGCAAAGCTGAAAACCTGCTCCTGGATGCCGAGGGGTTAAAAAAATACGGCGCCAGCTATTACCCCATCAATCGCGGCGGCGATATTACCTACCACGGCCCCGGGCAACTGGTAGGCTACCCTATTTTGGATCTGGACAACTTCTTTACCGACATTCACCGGTACCTGCGGTATTTGGAAGAAGCCGTCATCGCCACACTGGGGGATTACGGAATAGATGCGGGGAGAATTGACGGGCTTACGGGTGTCTGGCTGGACCACCTGCACCAAAAAAATCCGCGTAAAATTTGCGCCCTGGGGGTAAAATCCAGCCGTTGGGTGACCATGCATGGCTTTGCCTTTAATGTCAATGCCGACCTGAGTTATTTTGAGCACATCGTCCCCTGCGGCATCCGGGACAAGTCCGTCACCTCCATGCATGTGGAACTGGGCCGTCTCATAGACGAGTGGGAGGTAAAAGAGCGCTTAAAGCGACATTTAGCCAGGCTTTTCGAAATGGAAATCGAGGATTTGATATGAAGAAGGATATTGAATTTCATCCGGTCACGGGAGTCAAGTTGGCCATTGCCAGGGAAAAGGATGCCGATGGATGGTCCGCCTACCTTATCAATAATAACCTGATCGAGCTGACCACCATGCTGATTTCCTCCCGGGCCTATGGAAAAATGGAAGGTCAGGAAAAAAAATCCTCCGTTTTAAGACACATGATAGAACGGCTGGAACCCACTAGTTTTGCCCGGATTGAAGGGATTGACCCCGATCTTTTTGCGCTGACAAACGAATTTTGGATAAGTTATTATATTGTGGATCAGATTTTTGACAAAAAGTTTATCTTTGTAGCAGGCAGTATACAGGAAAATCACATGAGTTATATTCCTGAACTTGATTTGCACGGCATTGTACATACTTAACCCATATGGCTGATTTTTTTGAACACCTAAACGATATTCTGTTTTTGGATCTGGAAACCATTTCGGGAGCCAAAAGTCTGGAGGAGCTTCCTCCCCGTATGCAGGAGGAGTGGAAGAAAAAGGCCCGGTTTATCCCCGGGCAGGAGGAAAAAGAGCCGGGGGATTTGTATTTCGAAAAAGCGGGTATCTATGCCGAATTTGGTCAAATTATATGTATTGGCGTGGGGTATTTCACCTATCGCAAAGAGGAGGACCTGCTTCAGTACCGTACCAAATCGTTTGCTGCTGAAACGGAGCATGAAATGCTTTGGGCATTCCGGGAGCTTCTCTGCAAAAAAGATTGGACCCTTTGTGCGCATAATGGCAAAGAATTTGATATCCCTTATTTGTGCCGGCGCATGCTGATCAACCAACTACCCTTGCCGGAGGTGCTACAACTTGCTGGTAAACGGCCCTGGGAAATCCGCCACCTGGACACTTTGGAGCTGTGGAAGTTTGGAGACTACAAGCATTACACGCGCCTGGATCTGCTCGCAGCACTGTTTGACATCCCCAGTTCCAAGGATGGCATCGATGGTAGTGGCGTCAATGCCGCCTACTATGCCGACAATGACCTACCCGCTATCCGCCACTATTGCCTTCGGGATGTAGCGGTTACGGCAAGAATCTACCTGGCCTATCAGGGGCTTCCGGGGAATTTGGAATTTGAAACCATCAACCTGGATCTGGAGGAACCACCGGAAACACAAAGCCCGGAATAGTTTAAAATAAATATCCGTACCTTTAATGCATTAAATTACTTTTATGGGAAGAAATTCAGGAAGAAAAAAATCAGGTTTCAAAAATAAGAAGGAAAACCCTACCGGATTGCCAAAGGTAAAACACCAACTAACGCAATTTTTAGATAGCCATTTCGGGGAAGAATTTGCCGTAAAACAATTGATTAAAAAATTATCGCTGCGGGATGCTACCGCCAAAAAATCATTGGACGAAGCCTTGCAGGAATTGGTAGCCTCCGGAAGCATTTCCAAAAACCCCCGAAACCTCTATTCCTCAGCCGCCGATCCCGAATTCATCATTGGTGAAGTGGATTTTGTCAATGCGCGCTTTGCTTTCATCATTCCGGAGGACCATGAAAAAAAAGAAAATGACATCCTGGTAAAGGAGGCCGACCTCAAAACCGCCTTGGATGGAGACAAGGTACGTGTG
This sequence comes from Cyclobacterium sp., assembly GCA_041685605.1. GTDB lineage: Bacteria > Bacteroidota > Bacteroidia > Cytophagales > Cyclobacteriaceae > Cyclobacterium. The sequence continues at coordinate 22,150 of JAWLFL010000052.1, forward strand.
ATGATTTTGCCCCATAAGGGCCGAGGCAATAAGCGGGAAGGAAAAGTGCTGGAAATCACGGAACGGAATCGGGATGAATTTGTCGGCAGGGTGGAAATTTCGCCACGGTTTGCGTTCGTGGTCCCGGATTTCAAAAAGATGCATCAGGATATTTTTGTAAAAAAATCAGACCTGATCGGCGCTCAACATAATCAGAAGGTGGTCGTCAAACTGACCGATTGGAAAGAAGGAGACAAAAGCCCTACCGGCAAAATTATCCGCGTACTGGGAGAAGCCGGTGATCACGAGGTGGAAATTCATTCCATTATGGCAGAATTCGGACTTCCTTTTGAATACCCGGAGGAGTCCATTGCGGAAGCCGATGCGATACCAGACAGCATTCCCTCCCGGGAACTGGAAAAAAGAAGGGATTTCAGGGCGGTTGATACCTTTACCATCGACCCGGCCGATGCCAAAGATTTTGATGATGCGATATCCTTTCGCTATCTAAAAAACGGAAACATGGAAATCGGCGTGCACATCGCTGATGTCAGCCACTATGTCACGCCCAAATCCATCATGGAAAAAGAAGCCTACGACCGGGCCACCTCCGT
>JAWLFL010000250.1:0-5518 GCA_041685605.1 Cyclobacterium sp.
AAACTATTAGTGCTGGTTTTGCTCAATATTCGGGTTGGCATCGATTTCTCTTTGCGGAATAAGGAAAACCCACTTGGGATTTACACTTGGTCTGTCCTGCCTGTATCCATCCAAATAGAGGTCGGGGTCAGCGCCTGAATCTTCCAGGTCGAGTTCTTCATCGTTTCTCAGCATATCGAACCAGCGGTGTCCCTCGAGGAATAATTCGACTCTTCGATGAACAAGAATTTCATCGATAAGGGCCTGACCTGTATTGATTGATTTTTCGTATTCCAAATCTCTTTCAGAAACCAATTCATATAAAACATCCTGTGCGGCACCATCCTGTCCCTGACGAGCCAATGCTTCAGCTTCTATGAGATACATTTCTGAAGCCCTCATGTGGATCACATCCATTGGAGTAATTGTAGGACCATCGGACTGCTGCATTTTAATATGCATATAGGGGACCATATTGTGTGCAGGTCCGTTATTTACAATTGTTCTGTATTCGGCAATGGCCGCATCAAATTCCTCTTCGCTGGCATACCTTCCGGCATTATCTCCTTCATCCCAATCGTCGAAAGTATTTGGCGCATCTTCCAGAATCAGGTCTCTGCGGTAATCAGTTTCCGACATCATATCGTACAACTGATGGTTCATAAATTTAGGATTGCTCCTGTTTTGTAAGCCATTAAAGTTATTCCCAACATAGTAGAAATAAGAATAAAAATAGGACGTTTGATCCTGGATCATTCTGGATCCCCAAATCCACTCAGGGTTTTCGATTGAATTAAATCCTGATTTATATTGAGCTTCGCTCATCAACGAATATCCCTGCCTTGCCTCACTCGCATATTGTGCGGCATCTGCCCAGTCGCCGGTAGTTAAATATACCCTTGCAGCAATACCTTTTGCCACATCCATATTCAGATGAGAAATATTATCTCTGTCCGAAGCACTTTCAAAATGGGTCATGGCTTCAGAAAGATCAGCTTTAATTTGGGTATAAACCTCCTGAACCGTATTGCGTGGAAGTCCCTCATAAGGAGGTTCAGTTGCAAGCATTATCGGCACGCCCGGGTCGGAGGACGGATTCCCAATCAAGTAAGCTTTTCCGAAATACTGCACCAGGTAAAAATGTGCCCAGGCGCGGTAGGCATAAGCCTGTCCCAATATATTATGCAAATCGTCAGACATCTGTAAATCTTCCGCAGCATTAATAATGTTATTTACCGATCCAATAATGTTATAGTAGAAGAACCAGGAATATTGCACATCGTTCCTGGTAGCACTGGTGTGCATATTCCACTGCAACCGAAATCTGTGCCAGCCGTTACCGGGAGTGGAATGTAAGGCATCACTTGCCCCGAATTCTGCTGTCGGTATCATAAATTGCTGTCCGGCATAAGCACTGATTAATCCGTTTTGTGCATACATGGCCCGGTGTACGCCGTTAATGGCCAACATCATATTATCAGTGGAACCAAGTGCAATTTCGGTAGAAACCGCGTCGGTAGGAACGGTTTGTAAAAAATCTTCGCTGCATGAGTTTAAACCCATTGCAAAAGCTAAGATAAGCGAGAATGTTAAAATTTTATATTTTGTCTTCATTGTAGTATATTTTCTAATGATTAAAACTGCAAACTAAAACCTAAAATGATAGACCTGCTAGGATTATATGCAAATACACTTTGTGTACCGGCGAAATTATAGGTTGGATTCATTCCTTTTCTTGCTGTAAACATGTGAAGGTTCTCTCCGGTTAAATAAACGCTAAGTTCTCCCAGCCCCCAATTCTGAATAAGTTGATCTGAAAAACTATAGCTGAGTGTTACATTCCTGATGTTCAAATAATCGGAAGATATCAGGAAATAATCGGATGTTGCATACAAGCTGGAATTAGAATACTGCAGCCTTGGAAATTCAGCTACATCACCGGGATTTTTCCAGGAATTATTAACGTCAGGGTGATACGATTCACCAACAACCGAGCTAAGCATATCCTGATAAATGCCGTCAATCATTTCTCCTCCCAAAGAATAGGTTAACAGTGCACTCAAACTTAATCCTTTATATACAAACTCATTTCTTACAGATCCCTGTAAATCAGGAAAAGCAGAAGCGCCAACATATCCGTAACCAGCATCATTATGATTCTTGGTCAACACCGGATCGCCATTCTCATCATAAGCCAATTCGGTACCTATAAATTCTCCATCTTCATTTTCTACGTCATCCCAAACATGAAACCGTGTAGCACCGTCTTCCGGATCAACATCGTAGAATTTTCTCAGCCAGAAATCATAAATTGAATGACCTTCCGACCATCTTTTGGTTCCGCTGACAAATGGTTCCGGGATAGAGGTAATTTCATTTTTAATGGTAGAACCCATAAACCCAAGATTCCAGGTGAAGTTCCTCGTATCGATAACATATCCCTGCAAATTAATTTCAAGGCCACTGTTTACCATCGATGCAATGTTTCTGGGTTGATCCAGCCGTCCCATGGAAATGGGTAACGGCATTTCGTAAAGCAAATCATCCGATATTCTTTTGTACCATTCGATACTACCGCTCACCCTGTCAAATAAAGCAAAATCAAAAGCAGCGTCGAAAGTCCTGTTTACCTCCCAGGTTAGCGCTGTATTTCCAACAGACTCCCAGCGAATACCCGGACTCTCTGCGTTTGGATAGGTGCCGTAAAGTGCCTGGTAACCGTACGAGCCTATATTGTCGTTACCAACCTCACCGTATGAAGCCCTGATTTTCATATCGTCAATCCAGTTGTAATTAGCCATAAACCCTTCCTGGCTTATTCTCCAACTTGCACCAACAGAGTAGAAGTTACCCCATCTTACATCCTGATGGAAGGTAGAAGAACCATCTCTCCGGTAAGAACCTTCGATGTAATATTTATTATCGTAGTTGTATTTCAACCTTGAAAAATAACCTTCTGTTGTTTTATCGGTAGTATAACTTGTATTTGATGAAGTATTTACAAAGTTGTTCAATTCGTAAATTCCACTTACGATAAACTGGTTTTTAAAACCTCTCTGGTAAGTGTATTTTCTCGAATACGATTCATGACCCAACAGCGCACTGAAATTATGAACTTCATTGAAAGTCCTTTCATAATTAACAAGCTGGTTGAAGTTAACCGTGGTTCGTGTGTACCTGGTTTCGTCCATTCTTCCTGTTGGGGCACCATCACCAATCTCGGCATTTTCAAAACCTTTGTACTGATAGTTCTGCATATCGACCCCTGCATTGATGGTTGCAGTCAGCCCTTCGGTTAAAGTAAACCTTGCATAAGACCTGTTACCAAAATTGTTTCTTTTATACTCATCATTATTCCATTTTAACTCAGCAATAGCGTTTCGTCCCTGATTTATAGGTCTTGAATACAAACCACCATCATCGTACTGTTTTTCACCGGCTCCATCAAGAATGTAATCTCCGGTTTCCTGATCAACCAAATAAACCGGGTATATCGGAGGTGTCATCCTGGCATTTCGCCATGGGTTGGCATAAGTAGCTGATTCAGAAGAACCAATATCACTTGTTATTAATGAAGCATTTAAGTTGGTACCAATTTGCAACCAGTCTTTCACATCAAAATCAATGTTCAAGCGTGTGGTGAAACGTTCATAATCCGATTCAATAACATAACCTCTTTCATCAAGATATCCCAGAGAATAAAAATAGCTCGCTCTTTTACTTCCGCCGCTTATGCTCAAATCGTAGTTCTGCCTGTAACCTTGTTGTTTTGCAGCCTCGTACCAATCCAAATCCGGAAAACCTACCTCTGCATTTGGATTAATATTGCCGTCGCTGCCTACAATCTCATCATTTGGAATACCAACAAAAGGATTGTACTTTAATTGTGAAAAAATATTTTCATAGGCATAGCTTCTGGACTCGTCAATTGTATTGGCATTTCCCGACCAGAACCTTGACTGGGCAAAAGCCTCGGCCTGAAGTTCATAGTAATTTTGGGCATTTACCTCTTCATAATAAGGAAGCGCCTGATTGATTAAACCTCCCTGGGTTTTTAAAGTAACATTCAAACTTTCAACACCTTTTGCACCTCCTTTGGTAGTGATAATAATCACACCATTTGCAGCACGTGATCCGTAAAGTGCAGTAGATGAAGCATCTTTCAGAACAGTAATTGAAGAAATATCATTCGGGTTAATACTTGCGATACTTCCTTCGTACTGAATACCATCCAGAATGTAAAGCGGTGCTGCCGATGTGTTTAACGTTCCAACGCCGCGGATACGGATTGCAGGTGAACTTCCGGGCTGACCGGAGCCTGCGGTAGTTTGTATACCGGTTGTTGAACCTGTTAGCACCTGTGCAACAGAGGAAACTGAGCGCGACTCAATTTCTTTCTGTCCAATAACTGCAGCAGAACCCGTTAAGGATTCTCTCCTTGCAGTTCCATAAGCCACCACCATAACCTCATCGAGACCGAGGACATCGGCAATCATTTCAGCATTGATAACAGAACCTTCAATGAGTTTTTCAATTGTTTGCATTCCCACGAATGAGAATACAATTGTTTCCGCATCTTCAGGAACGTTGAGCTGATATTCCCCGTTAATGTCGGTAACCGTTCCAATGGTCGTTCCCTTAATCATTACCGAAACACCAGGTATCGAGGTTTCGTCTTCGGCACTTGTTACAGTACCCGAAATGCTCCTTACCTGTGCATTCATCACTTGTATTCCCATAAAAAGAATACCTACTACTACTAATGCAATTTTTTTCATAGAATAATTTTTAGATTAAAAAATTTTCATTTTTCAAAGTGGTGCGAAATATAAAAATTTTATTTTTATAAATTAACATTCTTTCACAAAAAAGGTTCTTTTTAATAATTCGTAAATAAAACAATAGTTTTTATTAGTTTCTATTAGTTTTTCTGGCAAAAAAAAGAAGTATGTCTGTAATTAGCGTGAATCAATTTATAACCGCAAATCACCCACCAAGCATGCATGATAAAGATCATTACAAAATGTATTTACCATTCGCTTTTTCTACAGTTTTAATTAACAAAATGAGAAAGTTTGGAAAAGATGATTATTTTTAATGCCTCAAACGAAATCAATACAAAATGAAAAAAATTCTGCTTCTGATTTTATCGGTTACAATTTCCACCACGCTTGCATTTTCACAGGAAAAAATAAATGTAGTTGTTATTGGCGCCCACCCCGACGATGCCGACGGCGATGCCGGTGGTACGGCAATTAAATTTGCTGACCTGGGGCACAATGTATTGTTTGTTTCGCTGACCAACGGCGATGCCGGTCATCATGAAAAAGGCGGCGGAGCACTGGCAAAAATCAGGCGGCAGGAAGCACAGGAAGCCGGGAAAAGATTTGGCGTGGAATATATAGTACTCGACAATCACGATGGCGAGCTGATGCCGACGCTTGAAAACCGGAAGGAAGTGATACGGCTCATCAGGCAATGGAATGCCGATGTGGTAATCAGTCACCGGCCAAACGACTACCATCCCGATCACCGGAAC
>JAWLFL010000251.1:0-5502 GCA_041685605.1 Cyclobacterium sp.
GCCATGACCATGGTGGCAAGTTTGCTGTTTAACCATTATGAATTTTATACCAAAAGATAAGTAGTCGCCATGTCTGATTTGTGCCAGCACACCAACAACTATTCGAGAAGGGAATTTTTGAGCAAAACCGGGCTGGGCTTGGGAGGGCTGGCCCTTTCCTCTTTGGTATCACCCTTTGAATCCGGGGCTGCCTCTACGGGAGGAGTTGGATTCGGGGGAGGTACGCACTTTTCTCCCAAGGTAAAGCGTGTCATTTATCTTTTTCAAAGCGGTGGGCCTTCTCAGCTCGAATTGTTTGACTACAAACCCGAATTGCAGAAAAGAAACGGCGACCAATTGCCGGATAGCGTCCGTCAGGGACAGCGACTGACAGGGATGACGGCCGGGCAAAAGTCCATCCCGATGGTTGGATCGATCTATGATTTTAAGCAATACGGGCAATCGGGAGCCTGGGTAAGTGAGCTTTTGCCGCATATCGCCGGTATTACCGATGATATTTGCATGGTGAAATCCATGTTTACGGAAGCCATCAATCACGATCCTGCCATTACCTTTTTTCAAACCGGTTCTCAGCAACCCGGAAGACCATCGATAGGTTCCTGGGTAAGTTATGGCCTGGGATCCGAAAATGAAAACCTTCCTTCTTTTTGTGTTTTACTCTCACAGGGAAAACAAGGTGCCCAGCCGGTTTACAGCCGCTTATGGGGAAATGGCTTTCTGCCCAGTCTCCATCAGGGCGTACAATTTCGCTCCGGAAAGGATCCGGTCCTTTACCTGAACGACCCGCCGGGTATCTCGGGCAGGGACCGCAGAAATTACTTAGATCATTTAAAGAAATTGTATGATTTAGGTTATCAGCAGTCCCATGACGAGGAAATCAATGCTAAAATTGCGCAGTATGAAATGGCTTATCGCATGCAGACCTCTGTGCCGGAGACTATGAATATTTCGGATGAACCGGAGCATATAACGGATATGTATGGCCCTGAGGTACACCAACCGGGAACCTATGCCGCGAATTGCTTGCTGGCCCGGAAACTGGCAGAAAAGGATGTCAAATTTATCCAGCTCTATCACAAGGGATGGGATCAGCATGGAAACCTTCCCAAGGACATTCAAACCATGTCCCAAAGCATGGATCGTCCAACGGCGGCCTTAATCAGAGATTTGAAGCAAAGGGGCATGTTGGAGGATACCCTGGTCGTCTGGGGAGGAGAATTTGGTCGCACCAGTTACTCCCAGGGTCGGCTAAGTCCGGAAAATTACGGCAGGGATCACCACCCCAACTGCTTTACCATGTGGATGGCAGGAGCCGGCGTAAAGAAAGGCATCACTTACGGTGAGACGGATGATCTGGGCTATAACGTGGTCCGTGACCCGGTGCATGTGCACGATTTTCAGGCCACTTTATTACATCTATTGGGCGTGGACCATGAAAAACTTACCTTTAAACACCAGGGTAGACGCTATCGGCTGACCGACGTTCACGGAAAGGTCGTAAAAGGTATTCTTGCCTAACCGCTCAAAAACTTAACTCTTCGATTGGTCCAATGCCCGTTCTATATCCAAAATGATATCGTCCACGTGCTCCAGGCCGACCGAAAGCCGAACCAATCCATTAAGTATCCCTACTCGCTCTCTTTCCTCCTCCGTCAGTTTACTGTGTGTGGTAGAAGCCGGATGAGTGACGATGCTACGGCTATCGCCCAGATTAGCGGTGACGCTGATCATCTGCAGTCGGTCAATGAAATTTTTGGCTCTGCTCAGTCCACCTTTTAAGGTCAGCGTGATGATGCCCCCGCCATGGCGCATTTGTTTCTTGGCAAGCCGGTATTGGGGGTGAGATGGTAAAAATGGGTATTTCACCACTTCTATTTCGGGGTTTCCCTCAAAATAGCTGGCAATTTTAAAGGCACTTTCACAATGCCTGTCCATTCTGACGGCCAGGGTTTCCATGCTTTTGGCTAACACCCAGGCGTTGAACGGCGAAAGGGAAGGACCGGTGTGGCGCATAAAGAATTGTACCTCATTGATCAATTCTTGTTTTCCAAGAATCAGTCCGCCCAGCACCCGACCCTGTCCATCTATAAATTTAGTTGCGCTATGGGTCACGATATGGGCTCCCCATTTGGCTGGTTGCTGTAAATAGGGGGTGGCAAAACAATTGTCTACTACTAAAATAAGGTTATGAGCATTGGCAAAACGGGCGATGTATTCCAGGTCTATGATTTCCAGTCCGGGATTGGAAGGGGTTTCTACGAATACCATTTTGGTGCTCGGTTGGACCAGTTTCTCCCAATTGCCGATGTCTGAAATATCACCGTAGGAATGAGAAATGCCCCATTTTGGAAAAACCCGGGTTAGTAATTGATGGGTGCTGCCGAACAATGACCTGGAAGCAAGTACATGATCTCCCTGACTCAACAAGGCTGCCATACTGCCAAACATGGCCGCCATGCCGGAGGCGGTAGTAACACCGGCTTCGGTCCCTTCGGCCGCACACACTTTTTCGATCAAATCACTGGTATTGGGATTGGCATATCGGGAATAAATATTTCCCGGTACTTCATCGGCAAAGAGTTGCCTGGCCTGTTCTGCCGAATCAAAGACAAAACTGGAACTTAGGTATATGGGTGCCGAGTGCTCACGCTGATCAGAGGAGGAGGCAGCAATGCGCACAGCCTGGGTTTCAAAATTTTTATAGTCCATGTATGGTTTAGTTCAAAGGATTTGGTGAGAAAAGAGGTAATGATTCGAACTCAGCAAAAAACCTTGCCAAGAGGGTAGCGGTTCGGATTGGAAGGGAGTGATTTTTATTTTCATATCGTCTAATTTATCGGTCCCAATTGGGTCAGGTCTTGGCACCTTTCCGTTGGGCGGAAGGTTGCCAGAGGTTCACGGAGCCTGTTCTCTCGCCTCTTCTTTATAAATCAGTTGCCTGAATTAAGTGCAAATAAACGGAGGGTATGGATCATATCCAAATCATAGCCAGAATTTGAGCGGCTAAAATGAAAAATCATATTGAACCCGAAACCTCCAGCCTGATGCTTCCCGATTGATAGACTCTTCTTCGAAATCAAAACGGGTTATATCTACCGTCAGTTTATTCAGGTGATCGTTAAAAAAGCAATTGAAGGCTAGTGTGTATTCCCTTTCCTGATTTCCATGTAACTCCATATCGGGCTGGAAAAGGGCATACCTACCGGCCAGCTCCAGTTTAGGTCCCTCAGGTGCTTTCATAGAGTTTACCAAAAACCCACCCTGAACGAACCAGCCCTGAAGCCGGGTAAGCCGGTCGGTTTCCTTGTCCAGTATGTTTTTACGGTGAAACTCACTGTGCCAGCTAACGTACCTGTATTTCAAGCTACTTTCAATGAGGTATTGGTCCATTTGGTACTGTCCCGGGGATTCACTTTCAAATCCAACCAATTGACCACCTCCCTGCGACGAATAGCGCGTATAGTGACTGCTATTGGTACTCCCGGCTACTGCCAGGGAGGCCACTGGTTTTGGGTAATAGGCTAATGCAGACCCTGACATGGCTACCCCATCTCCTAAAAAATTCCATTGCAGCCGGCCGGAATACATGAGTCGATTGTCGTCGTTGGTTCGGGCACCAATACCTGTGCCCGTCAAGGCCATTATGTGGTAATTAAAATCGGCCAACCCTCCACCATCCAACCTTCCATAAATGCTGGCTCCCTGCTGCCTGTCCAGGGTAAAAGGTCGGTTAACGATGGACCGTTCCATCATTTGCTGGTTTCCACTGGAAATTACCCTTTCCCTGGAATATTCAGATTTCCATTGCCCGATTTTAAAATTCAGCCAGGGCCATTTTTCTACCATAACCCTAAAATCCAGCAGGCGGGATGCGGAGAGCTCGTATTCGAAATAATACTTCAGCCAGGGCTTGTGTGCATGGCCCCCTACCTTAAAGCGTGCCCGGTTGATCTTAAAAAGGTTCTGCTTTTGCTCAAAAAAGTCATCGTAGCTGACCGGATCCTGATCGGCCGGAGTGGCAAACCGAAACTGAAGCCTGCCAGCCAATTGCAAACGATACAAACCGTCCGCAGAAGTAAACTGAAAGCCTCTCGAACTGTAGGAGGTTTCGCTTTTGGGCGAAGGGTCCTGAAAGGCCAAAACGCTGCCCTGTAAGAACCATAATAGAATAAGAAAACAAGCCGTTTTCAATGGCATACTTCGCTGGAGTTTGCTTCGCAATCATTTTTTTGCGATGGTTTAAAGATCGGTAGGCTTGCAAGCACCTAATATTAATTATTTGTTAAGTAAATGTTAATTTCATGTTACTATACCTGCAAAGATAAAAATTGACTATTCAGGAAAAAAGATTCTTTTACCGATGGCCTGTTGAAAGCTCGAATAGATCTATCGGAATAAGCAGAAAACCAGATTTTTAAGTGGGTTATCGACAATAATACTGATTCGGGGAAAAATGGCCGATCTTACGCAATGGGCCAACAGCGTTCATCGCGATTGATTTTTGCTTCAAAAGAGGTAGAAATACCGACCAGTAAGCATCAAATACTGAGTGTAAAGGGAATTAATAAAAACGAAACGCTTTTCTAATTTACATGAAGTACGCACCCGGTTTGCTGGAGTAAAATGGATCTAAGGAGCTACAAATATTTCTTAATATGCTTTGCCCAAATGGAATATCCCCTGGCGTTCATGTGAAGGTTATCTTCGAGAAAAATATCCTCCATCGGTGTTTTGTTGGAATTTAGCATGGGATTCCAAAGATCAGCATAGGACACTTTTTTCTTTCCTCTGGCGTATTTTTTCAGAGTAGCATTGAGTTCCCGGTAGTTATCGGCCAATTCCCATCTGGCCAGGCTGGGCTTGGGACTGATCAAAATAATTTCGGTTTGCGGGCGCTCCAAGTGGATTTGGCTAACGATCAGGTTATACGTTTCAATGATCTGTTCGACGGTTTTCCCGGCAGCCAGGTCATTATCTCCTTCATATATAAACACCTTTTCGGGCTGATAATCCAAGACCAATTCATCCAGGTAATGCAGTAAATCACTGGCCTGGGAGCCGCCAAAGCCTGAATTGACTATTTTTTCTCCTGGAAAATCCTCCTGAAGACTTTTCCACATTCGGATGGTAGAACTTCCTGTAAAAACAACCGAAGCCTGATAATCCTGCGGCGGATAATCCTGCGTTATTTGCCTGACCTGATCGGAAAAGCGCTCGGGATCCTGAGCAAAGGAATCCGGCGAAAGGATTAAAAAAAGCAAGGAAAGGAATAATAGATTTTTCATGGGGTACATCGTTAACGGGTCCTAAACTACTATAATAATTCGAAGAATTAAAACCTGTTCAAAAAATGACTGTCACAAAAACGGACAGAAATAGCGTACAGTTTCGGGTTTTGATGCATCCAGGTGCTTAGCTGATGCCTAATGGAAAATTTCCCGGATCGTATTTTCTTTCCTTCCGCTCGGCTATAAAAAGGTATGTGTCTGTAATATAGATGGT
>JAWLFL010000252.1:0-5465 GCA_041685605.1 Cyclobacterium sp.
GTAGGTTTTTCTTCCAACCCGGGCAATTGAGATTTTAGCCAGGCGATCAACTCCTCATAGGCGGGCTTAAATTGCTCTTTCAGTGCTTTATCGACTGATTCCCGAAAAGCTGCCGCCTGACTTTCATCGATTTTATTGGCCGATTTCAGACTATCAATTTTGGTATTGGCGTCGTTCCATAGCGGTGATCCCTCCTCTACTGATTCGAAAGGTTGCCCCTGTATAAGTGCCTCCGCCTGTGGTATCACAATTTCATAGGCAAATCGTGGGGGTTGGATACCCGCATCTGCCTGTTTTTTTGCCCGTTCCAACAGTTGCCGGATAGCCCTGCCTGTTTCTCCAATTCTACTGATCAGTGCCTCCATGTCTGCCGGTTCGTCTACCTTATGGTAATTGATCAGGGTATTGGGCAGACCGGTATGGACCCCACCCATTTGATGAAAAATATAAGGATATTGCCTGAATTCAGCTTCTTCTTTGGCCACTTCATACTGGTATTGCCATAAATCAAAAGAAACCTGCGCTTCCGGATTGAGTTGGTCTTTTGAGAATTTCTCCTGCATTTCTGTCACACTGCCCTCTAGCCAGGCCAGTTTTTCATCTGCAGCCTCTTCACTCATGTCATCAATTTGGTCATACAAGTCTTTTCGACCCTGGGCGGTCAGCTGAAGGGGGCTTTGCTGCAGCCAAGCTTCATACTGTACATCCAGCCATTCGTTTAATTCACTGCTAAGGTCTTCTTTTTCCTCAACTCCAGGGCTGCACTGAAAAAAGAGCACTACAATGGGAAATAACAGCAGATAAGGTATCTTGGAAATGTTCATTGGCTAGTGGTATTTAGTAGGTGGAAACGTTTCAAAAATTTTCATGATTTTGCTTTTGGGTTAATTCATTCTTTTAAACAGCAGCAGCCTGACATCCATGACCTGGTCTCCAGGGATCTCCAGGGCTTTTAATACCATCTCGGACCTTCCTTTATTCAAATTGATCCTTCCCAGGTTCATAGGCTTAAAATCTTTCACATAGGATTCCATTCTTTCCACCCGGTCGTTTTCCATGCCCCGGATGGGAGGGTCATGCGCCTCCAATACCCGAGCTTGTACCTGATTTTCTCCCACTGCCAACTGTATTCTGGAACCCAAATTCTGTTCGCTACAGGTGTAATAGAGTTCCACCTCAAATTCACCTGCCTCCATGACCTCCACATCCCAGGTGATTTTATCCGCCGTGCTGGTCCAGTTGGTGAAAAAGGAGTCGTTGGGAAACCGGTTACTACGTTGTATATTGCCATGGGCTATCCCATCCCGGGCGGGCATTTGGGTGATGGAGGCTCCCGGATATCCCAGGGTAAATGGCCTGTCCTTCCCATCCGACTCCGCAGCCATTTCCTGATCCCAACTTATTTTCGCCTGAACAAGCTGTTGGGTAATTTCCGGATATTCACTAGCGATATCAGTGGTTTGTCCCGGATCATTTACCATATCATAAAGTTTGGCCTCCTTATCCAGGCGGTATTGCTGGGTCCGGACACTGGTATTTCCATTCCAATGGCTGAAAATCATCCGGTCTTCCCAGGGTGGATTGTCCTCCAGCATGAGCGGCAGCAGACTTTTGCCATCCAGTGGCTTGGGGAATGATGGTTCTAAACCGGCCAAATCCACCAGGGTCGGCAACAGGTCGATGGCCCCTGCTATCTCTGTAACGGTCTTTCCCTGAGGAATCCTTCCGGGCCATTGGATAAAAAAGGGGCTGCGAACCCCGCCCTCATCGGTAGCTCCTTTCCTGCCCTTCATGCCTCCATTCCAGCGAAAACTGTTGGGACCATTATCGCTGAGGTAAATCACAATGGTATGCTCTTCGAGTTCCAGCTCTTTCAACTTATCCATCACCCTTCCCACATTCCAATCTATATTTTCACACATGGCAAGGGCTGCCCTGGTGAATGGAAGGTCTTCCTTTCGATCTTGCGGCAAGACCATTTCCAATTCCCTTTTTTCCAATTTTTCCCACCATTGGTCCGGAACCTGCATGGGCGAATGGGGGGTATTGTAAGGCAGATAGACCAAAAATGGAGATTCCCGGTTGTTTTCAATAAATTCGATGGCCTTTGTGGTAAAGTCATCCACTACATAGCCTTCTCCCTGTACCATCCTTCCGTTTTCCTCCAGTGGAGGACTGAAATAATCTCCCCAATGGCCGGAACAAAAGCCATAAAAGTAATCAAAACCCCGCGCATTGGGGTGATAGGGATGTTGCGTGCCATTGTGCCATTTACCAAAGGCACCCGTAGCATATCCAGCCTGTTGGAACAGCTCAGCAAAAGTGGTTTCATCCAAATCCAGCCGTTCCTCGCCTGCTGATGTGCCGCTGACCCCTCCCCTCAGGTGGTACCTTCCGGTTAGCAATTCAGCCCGGGTAGGCGAACAAACCGGTTCCACATAAAAGCGGTCAAAACTAAGCCCGTTTTGCGCCAGTGCATCGATATTTGGCGTGGATAGGTTGGTGTTTCTGCTGTGACTCAGGTCCCCCCAACCCTGATCATCTGATAAAAAGATGATCACATTGGGAGCTGCGGAGTGCTCCTGCTGCACAGTCTGATGACAGCTCAGGCAGCAAATAAGGCTCAGGAAAAGAAAGAAAAAAGACTTTCTCAAAGGGACCATAAACACTAGTTAGATGCAATTCTATCTTCCAAGGTAAGGACTTGTCCATCCTCCAGCAACCTTGCCTTCAAATCATCATAGGAAAGGTCCTGTACGGGGATTCCCTGCTCCATGGCCATCACCGCTGCGGTAGCAGCGGATTGCCCCAATATCATAAATACCGGCTCCATTCGGATAGAACCAAAAGCGATATGACTTGCCGAAACAGCTACAGGAACCACCAGATTTTGAATCTCCTTCTTTTTGGGTACCAGAGATCCAAAAGCAATTTCATAAGGCTGTGGCAGCGGAACACCTATATCCCCTTCATTGTGTACATGGCCATTCTCATCTACATATCGCTGTATATTGTGGGAATCGATGGTATACGAACCCATTCCAACCGATTCAGGGGTGGGTTTTTTCTGCAGCAATTCATTTTCCGTCATCACGTACTTACCAATCATGCGGCGTGCCTCCCTGACATAAATCTGATGCGGCCAGTTGCCATTGTCGGTAAACTCATCTTTGGCCAATCCCCATTTCTGAAATTCCTCCTGCGTTTCTTTTGGCACCCTGGGGTCATTGGCTACAAAATACAGCAGCCCTTTTTGGTAATCTTCATGCTCTTTGATGATTTCCTTTCTGCGTTCATAGCTAGCTTCCGGATAATCGTAGTTCATGCCGATATTATCCGAACTGAAGGGACCGTGGTTATTGGTATCCGTTTTGCGATTCGGGATCATGTCAAATTTTCCAAACCATTCCCTCCAGCCAGCATCAAATATTCGGACAAGTAGTTCATATTGGGTGGAATCGTAATTTTCTGGCCGGGGAAAAGGAACCTGGTTATCCGGATGGTTGGACATGCAGGTACGAAAGCAATACGCTTGGACCTTGTTATCTCCCTCACCCTTGACACCCGGATCTTCAGCACTAATCCGCGGCAACAGGCCGGAGGAAGGATCTCCTTTCGTCCAATAGGGGTCAATGGGTTGGTCCAACACTTTGAAATGATGCCTATGGTGGTAAACACCGGTTTGTACCCCATTCCATTCTTCATCATAGACACTGTTGGCTTCCCTGCCTACATGGTAACTTACTCCGGCAGCCGCCATCAGGTCCCCTTCATAGGTGGCGTCAATAAACATTTTGCCTTTAAACTCTTTCCCACTGAGAGTACGGATAGCGGTAATTTTACCTTCCTCTATGGTAACACCGCTTTCCCTGTCGAGCCATTCATCCCGCAATACTTCAATACCCAGTTCCGCTACCCACTCGTCGTATACTTCCTCCGCCACATGGGGTTCAAAAATCCACATGGTGCGAAACTCACCGTCGATCGCAGGGGTACCTTGCCCCTGGTTTCCAAAATCAGCACGTTCTTCCCACTGCCAGGCATCTTCTTCCTGGTATTTGTCATATACACGCTGGTAAAATTCCCTGGAAAGGCCACCGATCACCTCCTTCTTTCCCGTATCGGTCCAACCCAAGCCTCCGGCAGTAAGGCCTCCCAGGTGGGTATCCGGGGAAACCATAATCACTGTTTTTCCCATCTTCTTAGCCT
This sequence comes from Cyclobacterium sp., assembly GCA_041685605.1. Lineage (GTDB taxonomy): Bacteria > Bacteroidota > Bacteroidia > Cytophagales > Cyclobacteriaceae > Cyclobacterium. The sequence continues at coordinate 4,210 of JAWLFL010000252.1, forward strand.
GAATGGCTGCTGTTACGGCTCCGGAAGTACCTCCGTATACGATTACATCTGTGATTTCTTCCTGATCCTCAGTAGGGCTACAGGCCATAAAAGACAGCAACAGAAAAAAGGGCAGGAGAAGATTTCGTAAATTGTCTAACTTTTTCATCATTGTTTGGGATTTTTTGGGTACTATTTTCGTATTATAACTTTCTGATCTTGATATTTTTAAACCATACCGGACCACCATGATCCTGCAGACCAATTTTACCGGACAATTGCATGGCAGTGGAGACCCCATCAAACAATAACTCCCAACCATCCGCTTTTTCCGCCTCAGTCAGGCTGGTGGGTACTTCCGGCCTGGCTGGGACAGCTAACTCCGGCATCTCTTTTTCCTTTCTCGCACCTGATCCGCAAGCACTTATGGCAAGGAAGATGAGGACAATATAAATAAATTTCTCTGGTTGCATAAAGTCAAATGTGTGGGTGAATGAGTCCTATCCGCGGGGTTAAACCTGATGTACAAGCTCCATCTTCTCCGGGTCCCATCCCATGATTTTTTTCTCAAAATAACTGATGTTACCAGCTTCAGTGGGTCCGGATGCCCGAAGTCCAAATACCGCATCCTCTACTACAGGTTTTCCCGTCCGGATGGAGTCAAAGAAATTGACAAAGTGTTCGTATCGATCTCCCTTGTAATCGGAAGGAACTTTAAATTCAAACTCGGAGGGGCCTACCAGGGAGGTTTTAGCTGGGTAATTTTTTTGGTGATCTGTCTTTATGGCTTCCTGCATGGCTTCGGGAAAACTGTTGAGGGACATCCCGGGGTCTTTGGGAAAGGGAGTTTTGCGTAGGGTAAGGCCGGTAAAGCCGATGGAAATATCACCCTCAGACCCTACAATCCGAAATAGAAAATTATCTCCTCCCCCACTGACCAGGTTGGTTCTCAATGCCAGGTTAAAAGCGGGATGCTCCGCTGATTCCGGGTAATCAAATAATCCCAGATGCAGATCCGGTACATCCCTGCCATCTTTCCAGTACCGCAGGCCGCCTGTGGCCATTACGCGGTTTGGTCCTTTAGATCCCGTTACAAAGTGAAGCATGGAAAGCATGTGAACATACAGGTCCCCAGCCACACCGGTTCCATAGTCCCGGTAATTTCGCCACCGAAAAAACCGAAGTGGATCCCAGGGCCGGTCAGGGGCCTGGCCCAGATAGGTATCCCAATCTACTGTTTGGGGAGAAGCATCCAGCGGAATGGTATATTGCCAGGC
>JAWLFL010000053.1:0-22084 GCA_041685605.1 Cyclobacterium sp.
TGTTTACCAGCGTCTTGTTGCCATTATTGCCAGGTAGAAAACTGTGCGGTAAGGAAATTCCCCATTAGTAAAAAGATTAAATGGACGGCAGAAAACATGTCAAAAAATCAAAAACACTATCACGAATTGAGTCACCTTTCACCCGTTAAGAATTAGTTGGCCATAAATTTTTAAAAAAAAATTAAAGACCAAAAAAGGGCAAAAAAATTAGGGGTTTTTCAAAATAAATCGTAATAATTGTCGTTCGACAGACTTTTTATGCAAATCACTTGTTGTTTTCACAAGTGATTTGCTGGTAATTGTAAGGGATTAAATAAATTTGTACCTATAAAATTTTGTTTTGTAGGCCTAAATTTGTAACTTAATTCCGTTGTTTTATTTAAAGATCAGAGCTATGAAAGATAAACAATTTACCGTACTTATAATGGTGTCCGCTATAATATGGTTGTTGATAATCGGATTTATCATCATTTAACAAAAATACCTGTCTTTTTTCCTACCTATTTTTATTTCATCTTACAACCTACATCAGAAATCCCTGATGTGCGTTTTCAAAAGGGGCTCCTACCGAGTCCCTTTTTTGTGGTGGGCCGGAAGGAGCGGTGCTTTTAGAGAATTAACCGAATGAGACTGCTTTTTCTCGCAGCCGCCTGCAAGGGTTCGCAAAGGCCGCAGCGAGAACTCCCTCCGTTTGCCATACCATCCCTCCAAAACGATAAATCAAGAGGACATATGTTCAGGCATCGCCTCGCGCCGCGTTCGCTGCGGTCTTGGGGTGAAACCCTTACCTAAAATACTTTTCCTTGAAAATAACCAACGCCCGGAAATCGATTTTCAAAATCAGGTTGGCCAATAGGTATATAGCCAAATAGCAAGGGGGCCGCATGGAATCAAAAAAAAACAACCGTTCACCCTAGATCCCTTATACGAAATCCTTAATTTCACCAATGAAGACAGGGGGAGGGATGTTGGGCAAAGTATCCATACAACAAATCCCCTTACATGACATTGCTTTATAAAGATGTTACCACCCATACAAAAACAACCAACAGTTAACAAAACGGGAATTTTGTCGTATACTTAATAATATTTTAAAGCTTTTGACTATGAACATTGACTCGATAAAAGTGGAACTCATTGACTGGATTTCCAAGCTTAATGACCAGAGGGATATCATTAAGCTATTGACTTTGAAAAAGCGACTCAGTACCAAGAGCAAATCAGACCAGAAAATATTTGGTTCAGGAAAGCACTTAATTGAGTTCATCGATGATGACTTCAATGCTCCTCTTGATCAATTCAGAGATTATCAAAAATGAAATACCTGATTGATACTCATATACTACTTTGGTATATGATAATAGAATAACTCAAGGCACTCAGACCAAAATTGAGAATATTGATAATACAGTATTTCTAAGTAACGCAAGCTTATGGGAAATTGCCATCAAACTAAACATCGGCAAATTAAAATTAAAAGGCAGCCTGACTGATCTCGAAGAATACCTTAATCAAAAAGGATTTATTATTCTTGAGTTCAATTTCGAAGACCTGGAAACACTTCAAACGTTACCTTTCCATCATCAAGACCCATTTGATCGAATGATAATATCACAAGCAAAATCCAAATCGCTGGAAATAATAACAAATGACATTCAGATACTAAAATATTTCGAATAACCCGAAAAAAATAATTGAATTGGGAGTCATTTGTCCCACCGCCACTTCTATCATTACCTCAAATCACCCTTCCGAAGCTAACAAATTACGATGGCCCACACAATGGGTTTGCATCCCGCTGCGATCGCTGCAGCTCCGTAGCGGTCCTGGCGTGAAACCCTTACCTAAAATACTTTTCCTTAAAAAAGCCAACGCCCGGAAATCGATTATCCCTACCAGGATAGCCAATAGGCATCGTTGCCAAGTAGCAATAGGGACAGCCTGGTATCAAAAAAAAACCATTCGCGCTTGATTCCTTATACGAAATCCTTATTTTGATCATTGAAAATTGGGCGAGGTATGGTGGACATCGTACCGATACACCCAAACTTTAGCGACCGGCCAGAAAAAAATGGAACCGGATTGAGGAATTAAAGTGTTATTTTGTTTCCGAGAGAGATTTGGTATCAATTTTAAATAATTGAGAATGAAGACAATAACAATAAATTTGCCAGAAGAAGTGGAACTTGACAAAGTTAAAATAATCATAGCAGCTTCTTTATTTGAACAAGGGGTACTGTCCTCCGGGCAGGCAGCAGAATTGGTGGGAATAACGAAAAGGCAATTTTTAGAAGAGATAGGCAAATACGGGGTTTCGATATTTGGGGAGACTGCTGAGGATATAGAAAAGGTAGGCGATATTAAACTTTGAGTAGGTTTGAAAACGATCATTGCTGATACGAGCTGCCTGATCATATACGACAAGATCAATAAATTAGAAATTTTGCGGGATACTTTTTTCGAACTGATGGTAACGGATGAAGTTGCGGAGGAATTTGGTGTTGAATTACCCGGATGGATAACTAAACGGCAAATAGCGAAGCAGGACCAATATTTTGAATTGGCAATAAATTTGGGAAAAGGTGAAGCCAGCTCAATAACACTGGCTTTAGAATTTGATAAAAGCGTGTTGATCATTGATGAACGGAAGGGAAGGAAAGTAGCCGAAGAGATGAAAATAGAAATTATTGGATCTCTAGGAGTGTTGATCAAAGCCAAAGAGAAGGGAGCAATAGAATCGGTGAGGGATATTCTGAATTTAATCGATAAGACGAATTTTAGAATATCGGATTCGATCAAAGAGCAAGTATTAAGGAAAACAGGAGAACTGTGATGGGGCGGGCCGCTGATGTCCAATAGCGAACCAGCCGCCGAATGTGCTCCGGCCGATTGTCTAGCGTAACATTGGAGCGCATAAAACGCAAAACAAATCACATTTGAATATTCAAAAGAAATGACTTATTTCCGCCGGAGAATTTTCCGGGTTTAATAATTCCTACGATTATGGATGATTTTAAAAGGTTGTAATTCAATGTTACAAAAACGATTATCATTTTTCCGAAGATTCGATCAAAACCGTTGGTAAGTTAAATTAACCTAATTTAACTTGGGTGTCCCAACGAGGAAAATAGGTGCACGGAGCCATTTTCGCATGAAACTGATAAATTACGATGACATACAGTCTCAACTTTTTGATAAATTTCACCCTCAAAAATTTTCAATTTGAAGGTAGGAACAATTATTAATAGATAATTTGACACATTAGAAATATTGGGTAAGATTCTATCATTATCCCGAAGAATACTCATATTATTAGTATTTAGCATCTATTGATTACATGGTCAATTGCCTACTGCTTTAGCTGTAGGCAACTAGTGCTTTGTCCGCATCCTTGGCTTTAGCCAAATCAAAATGGCTCCTATGCCCTTATCTTTTCACCATTTTGGCTAAAGCCGGGGGTTTAATGGTACTATTTTCTGGAATGGGCTATATTCCTATTGAAGGGGTTGTAGTTGGTGTTGGGTTATGTGCTATTAAATAGTTGCAGTTTTAGGATAAGATCGCCAAAAGAGTCCATCGAATAGTTAAGCCCTGTATTCTAAGAGAGGGATATTTTCCTGAGCGGATGTAGGGTTCGACGAATGTATTTTGCCCTTTTAGGGTTAGGGATCTAGGTATTGCCGTATTCACAGGGCTTTACCCTGTGTTAGGATATTCCGCACTTTCAGCGCTTGGGGTTCCGTTGGATTTAGTACCTCCGTGCTTTTCTCGATACCGGTTTTAGTTCCTGCTTGGATCTTAGGTAAACTATCTGATCAAGCCCTGACGGGGCGGCATCTCCCAGCGATGGGTGCAGCCCATCGTAAAAGGAGGTCACAGAATGTTTTGAGCCCTGTCGGGGCGGGATATTTTCTGCTCAGAGAAAATAGGTCAGATTCATCGACCAAACCCGGTGAACCAACCGGTCGGCCCCATATAAAATTGGATTTAAATCACCATCCAATATCCAATGATCTTTAATCAAAGGTGCCATTCCATGATAATAACGGACATCTAATACAATATGGCTTCCCAGCCGATAGCCCAGACCCGCTAATGCTCCGGCATCCCACTGGCGGAGATGCGGTATGTCATTTGGAGAACTATTGTTGGTATTTAACCTTTCACCTTTTAGCAGATACCCAAACTTGCCACCTGCCTGGAGGAATACATTTTTCCCACCTGGACTGAAACGAACCAGGACAGGAAGCGCGATGTAGTCAAAATGGGTAAGTAATTTGTTCGATTGGGACCCGTCTATACTGCTACCCTGTTTGCTGTAGACCAGTTCGCTTGCCAGGGAAAAATTTCCAGAAAGCGGTTTTGCAAATGCAAGCCCTGCATTGTATTTCCATAACCTACCTGTCAGGTTAATACTGTTTTTAAGCTGACCGGCATTAACCCCGCCAGTAATTCCTACCCGGATACCCTTCTGTCCGTATCCGTCCCAGGAAGCACTCAAAAAAAGTACAACGCCAATAAAGGCAACTACCTTATTTATGTCATAATCAGGTTAATTTATGATGAAAGGTTGTTATTTTTTTTTTTATGAATGGCTAATTATTCTAAAATGATTTTTGTTCTTTGAATAGCAAGCTTTGATTTTTTATCAGGTATTGTATGAAGATAATAAACCCCTCGGGGTAAATTTGCTACATCCATCTCAATACCGTGATTTGTTTTAAAAGATTCTAGTGAATTGACCTCCTCTTGAGTCAGGTGCTTAACTGCTTGCATAGATTTTTCAGAATAAAGAATCACCTCAAAAGGAATGGTATAGGATGATTTACTGGTATTAAATTCTAAAGTTAGTAGGTTGGTAACAGGGTTTGGATAAACTGTTCGAAGTAGTCCACTGGCCGGAGGGATGTAAAAACAATAAGGTGTACCTGTTCCACAGGAATTTGTGCCGGTTACAAAAACCGTAGCTCCTTCTGTTGTGGTGATGTAACAGTCCTGAAGCTGTTGATTTAGTTGGGCAGAACCAGAAGAAACATAAAAGGTATAAGTTATTCCAGGCCCGGTTACACGTTGGCTGAATTGCCACATATTGGAATAGGAATCAAATAACCAATAATTGGGATTTGCTATGACAGGCACACCCATATTTTCGGTTTTCGACTGTCTTTCTAAACTACTACAACCGTCAATAACAGCTTTAACAGAAAAGGAGCCCGACGAACCATTTGCGATAGTGACTGTACTGGATACTCCAGGCTGCTCCGTATAGCTACTCCTCCCATTTACGGTGACCCCGCCAGTTGTCTGACAAACCAGGTTTATTGGTTTTGTGCTTTGAAAATCATAATTACTGATAGCCGTAAAACTACCAGAATTTCCCGCATAAATATTGGACCCTGCTGTAATAACTGGTTCAGGAGGTTTTTGCCGGATATATACAGTCATTCTTTCATCATTATATTCAAAGCCTACATCAATATATCCGTTTTGTTGGGCCGGATCTAAATTTAGCGTTTTTTGAACGGAATAAGGAGTATTGCTAATGGTGAAATTTGGAGAAGGATTCACCACTATTCCAAGGATACTGGATCCAGTAGAAAAAGGATCAATATATATAGTAATACTTGTTTTACTGCATTCGATGTATGCTGTTTCGCCATCGTTATACCAGGTGCCATCTACATTAACCTTAGGAGGAACAGGGTCAACACTTGGAGGTTTAGTGACAAATACAATGTCTGTAAACAAAAACAAAGGTAAAATTGCGAGGTAGAAAGATTTTTTTCATGGGATAAATTGTTAAATAAAAAATAATATTTCATTTAAAATTAGCATGTTTAAATTAAATACACAATCAAAATATGTATTTTAATAAAAAATTAGTCAAAAAAAATATAGATTAGTTTAATCGCGTTGCCTTAACAAATTAGATTCCGAACTTTATAATCGGATAATGTTTCTTTTCATAATCATCCACCATCAATCCTATCATATTCACTAAGCGACTTCTTGTCGCACTCCAGTATCCAGTGGTGTGAAAGAATTGGCTCAGTCCGGGCTACTCATTGGCATTAGTACTTTTTTAGTCCACAAAACTTTCTTTTATTACTTCTTTGCATTTTTCAATCTCGGATTTGGTTAGGCTATCAAATATTCGAATAATTCTGGTTTTGTCAACCGTCCTAATTTGGTCAATTGCTATCATTCCTCTTTTTCCATCGTGCTTAGCTGAAACTCTTGTCGGATATTTTTTAAGGTTCGTTGTCATTGGAGCCAGAACGATTGTTTTTAGGTATTTATTCATTTCGTTTGGTGAAATGACAACACAAGGTCTAGTCTTTTTAATTTCGCTCCCGACGGTCGGGTCAAGATTTACAAGTACGATTAAGTACTGCGCTAATTCCATTCCTCAAGGTTTTCGTCATCAAACACATCGTTCATGAGCAAATTGTCGTCTCCGTTTTCGCTCATTTTCTTAAATTCATTTTCCCAATTTTTGCGCGGTGAAGCTATTGGTTTGAGAATGATCTGTTCTTCTTCAAGAATAAGCTCTACTCTATCCTTGATATTGTATTTATCCAAAATTGTCTTGCTTAAGCGAAGTCCTTTTGAATTACCGATTTTTATTATTGATGTTTCCATATTTTCTAAAATGTTATTACAAAGTAAATACATTTTGTTCTGGTGTCAAATTTTTTTTGGTTTTAATGCCAACGTTAAGTATGAGCATAGTGCGTGATTTCGAAGCGATTCACTTTCCGATTGCACCAAGCTTAACTGAAAGGCAAAACAGTCAATTTTAGCGAATCAACCCGCATTATGCTTATACAATGTGTTCGCAGCATGGGCATCTGGTATCGAAGATGCCCAATTATTCTAGAGGGTAGATGGCCTTTGCCGGAGTATTTCGGTAGCCTGTCCGTTTACAGGCCATATTGTCCGGATAGTTTCGCACCATTCCGTTAGCAGAAATGCAGGTATCCGATTGATGGAATACCAATCGTTCATGGAAGGGTAAATAGTTATCTAAGCGACTTGTTGCACTACGGTGGTCCCGAAGGTCGGGATAAGTTGTGAGGGGTGCTCCGCAGGCTTATGGCCTGCGGCCTCCCACTCGATTAGCGGTTCGCCCTTATTTTTCGAGTTTTGTAAGCCAATCTAATGCATTAATTTTTTTTATTCCGTTATAGGTGCCAGTTTCATAGTCCATTGTAATTAATATTTTTTCGTGATGGTCGGAAATACTGTTTAATGGTGCTAACTCACGCTCTAAAGTCGTTGCGTTTTGTGTTGTTTGCGAAACTTGTATGTATTGGGTAAAACCTTCGTTGTTGCAAACGACAAAATCAACTTCCAAACTATTGGTTTTACCTATCCAAACTTGGTGGTTTCTGCGCTTCAGCTCAAGATAAATTATATTTTCAAGTAAATGTCCTGCATCGCTTGCGAATTCCTTTCCAAGTAAAGCGTTACGAAAACCTAAATCCACCAAATAGTATTTTTCCTGTGTTGCCAAATGCTGTTTTCCTTTGATATCATAGCGGTTTACTTTGTAAAACAAGTACGCTTCAACCAAAGTGTCAATGTACTTTGATACTGTTTTGTTGTCGATTTTCTTTTTGTTTGCTGTTAAAACTTTTGCAATGTTTCCTGCTGAAACGTTTGAACCAACCGAGTCGATTAAAAAGTTTACAACTTCCTGGTAGGATGCTTCACCATAAATCGTATAGCGTTTAGAAATATCGTTGTCGTAAATGTTTTTGAAAACTGTCTGCAAATATTCATTTGCAAAATGATTTCCGTCTGCTGAAAGCCTTACTGCTTCGGGAAAACCACCTGTGCGTACATATTCGGAAAAAGCACGGTCAGGGTTTGAAGTGTTGCCTGTAAACTCGACATATTCAGCAAAAGAGAAGGGTAATACATGTATTTCATAAGCTCTACCCGTGAGCAAAGTTGCCAATTCGCTTGATAATAGAAATGCGTTCGAACCTGTAACGTACAAGTCTATGTTTGGGTGAACGTACAAGCCTTCCAACAGTTTTTCAAATTCGGGTACGTTTTGCACTTCGTCAATGAACACATAATTGGTTACATTTTTTTTGAGATGATTAATGATGTAATCGTAAATCTCTTTCCAATTTTCCTCTGCTAAAAACCGAAATTCGGGCACATCCATATTGATTGCCAGAATGGATACTTTGCCGTATTCTTTACGCAACAGGGTTTGAAACTGTGTCATTAAAGTTGATTTTCCACAGCGCCTAACACCCGTGGCAACCTTAATTAAATTCTTATTTTTAAGAATACTCAGTGTCTTAAGGTACCGTTTACGTGCTATTGTGTGCATAGGATAAAGATAATCAAATTTCCTAAAACTATGCTAAATTAGAAACATTTAGGAATGTAAGGGTGGGATTTTGGTCAAGTTGGTTTATCGTATTTAAAAAATCTTTGGCTTTGTCATCTAAAATCGGCCTGATCAATGTCATTCATTTTAGGCTTGCTGTGTCGTTTTTCTAGGGTGAACGCTAGCGTGATTCAGCTTGGAGATGGCGGTCTTTCGGAGCCGTACCCTTCATACTTACTCCTAACTTCTTAAAGAAACTGATTTTCATATTTACTCTCATTCGCCCGCTGGATCCAAGGTGATGTGTGCGCCTCGAATGGTGAATATAGGTCAAAAAGTTGACCGTCCCAACGGGCGAAAAGCCTGTGCCGATTTCAATCGGTATCCCCTACGCGCAGGGGTAACCCTGAATGTGTCAGGGCAGGCAGTCTCGAAGCCAGTGGCAATGCCTGTCCGGCCAAAGCGGGGCTGGTTAGCCGTGAGAGGGCCGAACGTTAAGAAAATATCCGATGGATATTTTTAGCGAAGGGCCGGTACCTGAGGGGCTACAGCCTGTCCCGATTCATCGGGAAGACCCGTACGGTCGGTGGTGGCTTCCCGTCAGAGGAATTTGGCGAGGCCTTCTACACGATTTTAGGTCGTTTTCCTACAATATCGAGTAATTAGTACCTGGTCCAGTTCCGAATTTTTCAATCAGTTTTTTCTTAATCAACCCTGGTAAAATCCTTTTCACTGTCGGACTAGGAATACCTAATTTATTAGCGATATCTCCCGATTTACAGCCTGCATTATTCTCAATAAAGGTCAGAATTGACTTTTCTCGTGGAGATAATCTTGTTTCGACTCTTTTGCTCCCAAGTTTTGTCATCAATTGATTCTGAATATTTCCCAAAGCATCAAAGAAAAAACGAATCCATTCGGTAACGTCTTCATTCGGTCTCTGCGATTGACAACTTCTTAATACGCTGTAATACGCTGTTTTTCGACTTTCAATCTCGTGTTCAAAACTCACATATTGAATCCACTTGTAACCATGTTTCATTAGAAGTAAAGTCGTAAGTAATCTACTCAATCGCCCGTTTCCATCTTGAAACGGATGAATACTCACAAAATCGTATGCAAATAACGCGCATTTTACCAATGGATGCGTTTCTTTGTCATTTAAATACCAATCAATTAACATTCTCATAGCATCCTGCGTTGGAAACCCTGCTTCAGTTGTCTGAAAAATTATCTGTCTAGTTCCGTCAGGTAGTTTAGCTTCTACGGCATTGCTATGCTGCTTGTAATCTCCTTTATGCCATTCATCTTTCTTACTGTGTTTCAGTAAAATGTTGTGCAAATTCTTCAAACTACTTTCGGAAATTGAAATATCCTCAAACGATTCAGAAATTAAATCTAAGGTTTCAAAGTATCCGACCACTTCTTGTGAATCTCTATCTGCAATCTTTGTAATATCAATTTCTTTAAGTAAAACTTCTACTTCTTCATCAGACATTTTCGAACCTTCAATCCTAGTAGAAGCACCAACACTACGAACTGTAGCAATCGTTTTCAATTGCTTCAAACTTTGACCTTCTTTTTTTTCTATCGTTGTCCAAGAAGCATCAAATCGGTCTATCTGACTAATCAGTCGGATTAGTTCCCAATCAATGTTTAATGAAAATGTATGTACTTTATTTTCCATTCATCCAAGATATCACATTAATTTCAAAAACGATACGATATGATTCGTTTTTGCTCGATAAATATCCGATAGTCATGATACGATATGAGCCTATTTTATACGATATTGGTTCGGTCAAATGCCCTATAACGGTTAGTATACGAAAAGTAGGCGATTTCGAAGCACGAAACTTTCGGTTAAGTACGAACGTTGATACTGCACCCTGCTCCAACTCATCTACCGAAGGGTAAAATGTCCGACATCCTTTTGGATTTACTGGATAAGAAGCCTATAAATTTCATCAATGACATCCTTGTTATCAATTGATTTGATTTTTTCGATAAGCCTATTTCTATGTTCGTCTGGAACCATATTATAGGATACTGTGATTTTTTGAAATTGGTTTAAGAAACTTCACTCGTGACGGGCTTGCCCATACCGTTTTGCGCAAATAAAAGGTTAATTTTTCATCATTTCGGTAGCCTGTCCCTTTACGGGCTATATTGTCCGAATAGCTTCACACCATTCCGTTACCAGAAATGTACGTATTCTATTGATGGAACACAAGGTTTAATCGTTAAACAGTTATCTAAGCGACTTCTTGTCGCACCTCGGTGGTCCCGACAGTCGGGATAAATTGTGAGGGGTGCTCCGCAGGCTTATGGCCTGCGGCCATCCACTCGATTGGCAATAGTACTTTATTTTCTAGAATTATCATTTAGGAATTTCACTAATTCAAATACCAATGTTACAGGATTTTGTTTGTGATATCCCACTTGAATTTGCTCAGTATAAAGTTTGTCAGCACGCTTTATAGCTTCTTCTTGTGAAGCTTTTTTGTCGTTTTTTAATCTTTCATATATATTCTGACAGAATTCATATGACTTCCCATTTTTTTCATAGTTACAGCTCCAAAGTTGACTTAAGGCATTATAATAAAACTGTCTATGATTTGCTTGGTCTGTGTAATTATAATGTAAATAAAACCATAATTCAAAAGCGTCATTTGAATAAGCTATATTATACCCTTTGGCTTTACCACTTTCAATCGCATTGTCAAAATCAGCAAACTATTTCTCTCCACTTTTAACATCCATATCAAAAACGCACCAAACCTCATCATACTTTTTATCCGTATTGTTAATAATGTCTTCTGTAGCATCAATTAACTTTAGCTTGCTTTGACCACCTAAATCAATTGCTTCTACGGTCAATGTTAGTACTGGAAACGACTCAAAATACAATTTCTCACTTTGGCCTTCACCTACTATTAAAACAGTCTTGTTTGGCTCTTTTGTTTCAATTTCATAAACAGATGGTCTAGCTTTCTTTAGCCATGCCTTTTGAGCTCTTTTATCAGTTACTTTTATAGCTTTTGTTTTCTTAGGCATTGTCTTCAAGGTTTAGAAGTTTATTAAAATCTCCTAAGAATGGAATAGCGCCATATTTCCCATCAATATAGTCTTTTTCAAACGAAGCAGTATTTCTAATCCCTTTAAACTGAGCTAAAGAATAAAGGTGACTTGCTCCATATTTATCTTTTTCTACAAACTCAATCTGATCTCGTCTAAGGAAGTCCGCTGATAACAGATTTGTATCATGAGTAATAAAGATTAATTGAGAGTTTTTATTTTGTTTTGAGTTAAATAATTCGATGATTTTCTTTGTCAATAAAGGATGAAATCTTGCATCAAATTCATCGATAATTAGAGGTCTATTTTCTTTAAGTGCTTCAAATACAAATGGACTAAGTTCAAACAATTTTAAAGTACCTTCGGACTCCATCATTCTAAATGGGAACGGTTCATCTGATTGAAATTCCAAATTCTTATTGTATTTTTTTCTTGTTGAGATTACAAGCTTCTTTTTTTTATCTTTTCCCGAGTCTTCGGTATCTTTAGTCTCTGATTCATTAGGAATATTTTCGTCTAAAATATCAAGAGTGTCAATGTCTTCAATTCCTGTATCTCCATACTTTAGAAAATCGACAATGTACTTTTTTCTTTTTTCATCATTTAGTGAATTTCCTGCATAGGAGAATAATCCATTATGTCCTAAACCATTAATAACAAAAACCGAGGCAATATTATCAATAAGTTGCTTAGATAGTTTGCCGAAACCAAGAGATGAAATAGTTGATAGAAACAATGAATTAGTCCTGAAGATTTCATTTTCCGAAGAATTGTCTTCAAAAAGACTTACAAGTTTGTTGCCTTCAATAAAATTTGTTTTATCAATTTCAATAATCTCTTGATTATCTCGAATAAAATATGGAATTTCCCTTTCACCTGGTTTTGCATAAAGCCATTCAGCGTAGATTTTCTTATCATCTAATTCAAACCCATATCTATACCTTATGCTATCAACCCAAAAAATCAATTGGAAAAAACTGGGTTCATCTTCTGTATCAGTTGATAGTTTGAAAGGTTCAACTAGATCTAAGATTTCGTCATCTTTAACTGATTGTCGAATAACTCTAATAAAAGTAACAAATGCCTTTACAATGTTACTTTTCCCGCATGCATTAGCACCGTAAATTGCTTTTGATTTAAGAAATGTAACATCTTTATATTTAGGGTCTTTGATAATATTATTGTCATCAATAGACTCGTACTTGGATTTAATTTTTGCAGATGCTAAATTTAAAGTTTGAATCTCTTTGAAAGACCTAAAATTCCCAAAACTAAATTCTTGAATAATCATTTTGTCTTATTTTAATATATGCAATTAATTTGCAAATATACAAATAAGAACGGTGTTTTCAATGAGGTAGGATTTTTTTTGTATTATTGCCAACATATAATAACCCTGACTAAATCAGGCATATCTTACCAAATCCAGTGGGATATCCCTCATAAAATCAACTTTTAGTCAGTACTTAATATAACTAAAGAATTCGGTAATATCATCGGAAAAGGAGCCTTTCTGCTATCAAAACCGTGTTAAAACAAAGGAATGTACCGCAATTGCCTGTTTCCCATTCAAAAATGTGGTGTATGCCTTCCTGAACCTTAGGCAGGGCGTAAATTGATTATTTGTCCTTCTCCAATGGGAAAAGAGCAAAAAAATCCTGCCGGGTAATTCGGGCAGGAGTCATTTCCCTTTAGATACAGCATCACTTTTTCCAGTTGCAATACAGCCTGCCTTTTCCCGGACCAGGCTTATTGCTGCCAACCACCGCCAAGGCCCGGTACAAACTAGTGATGCTTTGCCGTTGTTGTACCTTTAGATTGATATAATCCAGCGCTGATGACAAGGCGCTGGACTGGCCTGTTGATCCCATCCAGGCAGTCGGCCTATCTAATCTTGAACTGACGGGAGGGTAAACTTAACTCCCCAGCCAGATATAGATCAACAAGGTCACCAGGCACAGAGCGGCGGAAACCGGTTTGGCATACTTCCAGGGCTTCATTTCCAGCACCGGAGGTCTGCTGACGTAGGTATTGGGCTTTCCCGGGAAATAGTGGCTAATGGCAATCATTAATACCAGGTTCATCACGAATTCAATGGCCCATATATGGATAAAGTGAATACCTGTATCCAAAACGAAACTGGTCAGCAGGTAGAAGCTCAGCCCCGTGATCAAACCAATTTTAGCTCCCCGGGCGGTTACTTTTGGAATGAAAAAACCGGCAATCAAAACGGAGGCAATGGGAATAAAGAAAATGCCATTGAGTTGCTGCATGAGTTGGTAAAGCCCTTCCGGAGCGTTTCCCACCAAGGGGGCGATGCCTATGGCAAATAAGGCCAGGACCAGGGAACTCAAGCGCCCCACCCGGACCAGTCGCTTGTCCGTGCAGTCCGGTTGAATCAGTTTTTTATAAATGTCGAGGCTAAAAATCGTTGCGGCGGAATTTAGTACGCTATTAAAGGTACTCAATATGGCACCCAAAACTACGGCAGCAAAGAATCCCAAAAGGCCTACCGGCATCACCCGGGTAAGCAGCACCGGATAGATGAAATCCTGATTGTCATAATAGGTATCGCTGTAGTAATAGTAGGCAATGATTCCTGGCAACACGATGATCAGGGGGATGAAAATTTTGAACATTCCCGTTAATAGTAGCCCTTTTTGGGCTTCCGCCATGTTTTTTGCTCCAAAAGCCCGTTGGATGATGGTTTGATTCATCCCCCAGAAGTACAGTTGATTGATCATCAGTCCGGTGAAAATGGTCCCAAAGGGAAGCACCGAGTCTGCTTCACCAATCACATTGAATTTTTCAGGGGCATACGCATATACCTTGCCCATGCCCGTTAGGATATTGCCTTCTCCGATATCCCATAGTGCAAAAATGGGAACCATCAGCCCTCCGATAACCAGGCCAATGGCATTGATCGAATCCGATAAGGCCACGGCTTTCAATCCTCCAAAAATCGCATATACCGATCCAATGACCCCGATCGTAATGACGGTGATCCAGATGCCTTCGGATAAACTTACGCCTAAAACCTCGGACACATTAAAAATGCTTTCTAAATTGATGGCTCCGGTATATAATACGATGGGCAGCAGGGTAACCACAAAGGATACCATCAGTAAAAAGGCTACCAAGGTCTTGGTGCTGCTGTCATAGCGATTTTCCAGGTATTGGGGGATGGTGGTCAGCCCCATCTTTAAATAGATGGGCAGGAAGTACAATGCCGCAATCACCAATGCAATCGCACTGGTCACTTCCCAGGCGATGATGATCATTCCGTTTTTATAGGCAGAGCCATTCAGCCCTATCAGGTGCTCGGTAGATATATTGGTCAATATCATGGATCCGGCGATTACGCCTCCCGTGAGCGAACGGCCACCCAAAAAATAGCCGTCTCTGGAGCGAATATCGTCTTTTCGTAATTTATACCAGGAAAAAATAGCCACGAATAACGTGAATCCAACAAAGGTCAGGGCTGTAAGCATGGGTGAAAATTAAATTGCTGCCCGGGATCCGTTCCAGGCAGCAATGAATACGTTATTTTGGAAAAAAGGAAATCAAAATCTAAGGGTTGCCGGCAAATACTTAGCAACCAGGTCTTCGTAATAGGGCCTTAGTGCTTTTGCATCCGGCGGTACCGGTACTTTCGAGTACAGGTCGTAAGGATTGAATTTATCTACCCATTTAAACATCTCCTTGTCGTGATCATTTAACAGGTGATCGTAGGCACCTTCCCGGTGCTGGGCATAAAAAGAATGGTACCGAATCATGTACAGTGCCGGTTCCGGCAAGTAATCCTTGACCATTTGGTAAAGGTACTCGTCATGTCCCCAGGACATTTTTACGTTATCCAGGCCGGTGTTGGGTTCGTAGATTCCATATTGGGTGTTAAATCTTTCGTCTGAAGCGTCCGGGTTTTCCTCAAAAAACTCCGGGTAAACAATTTTGTCCGAATGGCGACAGCCCACCGGAAAAGTGTCACCCACTACCGCCCACTGGGGCTCCCCAAAGAGGCACAATACCTTTCCCATATCGTGGATAAACCCGGTCAGGACAAACCAATCCGGATGTCCGTCTGCACGAATGGCTTCCGAAGTTTGCAAGAGGTGCTGCAACTGATCCAGGTTGATATCCGGGTCCGAGTCGTCTACCAGGGTATTTAGATAATCAATGGCCTCCCAAAAGGGCATTTCTTTCTTGTCAAACTTCAGGTAATCCTGCTGCTTTTGGGATACAAAATCATAGGTTTGATACTGGTGGTTTAAGCGGTAAAACTCCCGTACCGTGTCTACCCGCTCTGAATCGTGGTAGTTTCGGTAATCCTGTTTGCCTTTGGCTTGTTCGGCCTTGGGTTTTGGGTAACGAACTTTTAAATCGTCTTCCCATTCTTCTATATTTCCCAATGGCGCTTTTTCCTTATCCGTATATTGTTTGGTCATGATTCAGAAGATTTTATTCAGTGGTCTAAATTTAGAAAAAAACAACCTGTATTTTATTACCTAACTAATAATTTTCAAAATAATTGTTCACAAATTACGATCGATCAGAAATTTTTGTATCGCTTCATGGAGCATTTTCAGGGTTCGGGTATTGCTTTCACTGCTACTTTCTATTTCTACGATTTTTGGGTGGAGTGATTTTTGGAAAAAAGTTTCCAGACATTCTTCCAAGGCAGCAGCATCCCGGACCAACCGGTATTCGAATCCCATTTCCGCCGCCAGGTGATTTGCACTAAGCTTCTGGTGGGTTTCAAAATACTCTTCCAACTCCGGTTGTTCGGCCGGCCCCTCGATCATTCGGAAGATGCCCCCTCCGTGATTATTAAAGAGCACCACCCGCAGGTTGGTCAGTTGGTACTGATGCCAGAAGGCATTTCTATCGTAAAAAAACGCCATGTCACCGGTAATCAGGGTGACGTTTTCTTTGGTGGTGAAGGTGCAGCCAACCGCAGTACTTGAGGAGCCGTCAATGCCACTGGTCCCTCGGTTACAGATAATCTCCAGGTCTTTTTCCGGCAGGCCCAGCCTATTTACATTCCGCACGGCCAGGCTATTGGCTAAATGTACTTTCCCGAAGGGAGGCAGTTTGGCCAACACACGTTTCAGTGCCAGCAGTTCCCCGAAAGCCTGTTTCTCCAGCAGGCCCTGAATGCCGTTTCGCAGGGCTTCGTTTTTTTGACTCCAGCTTTGAATAAAAACGGGATCTGCCGGTCCTTGTTCGTTTGAGAAATGCTCCAGGAAGTATTCGGGTTGCGCGCGGATGATCTGCCCCAGTTTTTGAAAGGGATCCGGTACCCTCCCGGCGGGTTGCACGTGCCAGTGAGTGGACTGGCTCTTTCGCAGAAACTGCTTCATTGCCTTTGATAGGATGGATTTCCCAAAACTTATGACAAGTTCCGGAGCCATTTCTTTTTGGGTTTCGGGGTCTTTAATAAAAAAATCGTGGTGGATGATGGCACCTTCCTGTACCTGGTTACTGATCACATCCGTCACCAGGACGGCCTGCCGTTTACGGATAATTTCAGCCAGAAAGGTTTTGATTGCCCGGTTTGGCCGCTGCTGGCCGGGAAGTAGTAGGATTTTCCGGTATTTTCCCAATTGTGCCCGGATCTTCTGTATGGCCTCCTCCCCAAAGGTGCTGAGGCCTGTCTGTATTTCCAGCGGCGGTTCGAGGTCGGTCACTTCAAATGCATACTTCTCATCAGGCAAGGGGTAGAAAGGCTCCCTCACCGGAATGTTTATATGCACCGGACCCATGGGGAAACTTTTGGAAAGGACCAGGGCCTCTTTTACGATGCGTTTGGCATGCCATAACTTGTCGGGAAGCTGTGCTTCGTCAGGAAAGGTAAAGCTTTCTTTTACATGTGGGCCGTAGAGGTTTTCCTGCCGAATGGTTTGCCCGTCCCATTGGTCGATCCATTCCGGGGGACGGTCTGCTGTCAGCACCAGTAATGGGATTTGTTGGTAAAACGCTTCGGCGACGGCTGGTGCATAATTTAAGGCAGCCGAACCACTGGTGCAAACCAACACCACCGGTTTTTGAAGTTGCTGGGCCATTCCCATCGCTATAAAGGCAGCCGATCGCTCGTCAGGTATGGTCCGGCAGTGGATTTCAGGGTGACGGATAAATGCCAGAGAAATCGGAGCACATCTGGAACCAGGCGATAATACCGCCTGCGTGACACCACTTTTGGCACAGATAGAAGCTAAGTGAGTTAATTGAGGAAGTATCAATGGGACTTCGTGGTTTGGATGAATTTTCCGATAATGTCACATTTTAGCTCTGTCTCCTCCCATTCCTTTTCCGGGTCGGAATCTTCTGTAATCCCTGCACCGGCATAAAGGAGTGCCTGGTTGTTTTCCAATTTAGCGCAGCGAAGATTCACGAAAAGACTGGTTTCCCCATTTAGATTTACGGGACCAATAAACCCGGAAAAATAAGAGCGGTCAAAACCCTCTTCCGCCTTCAGAAAAGCCAGGGCATCCTCCTTCGGCATGCCGCAGACAGCAGAAGTAGGATGTAATAACTCCAACATGACCGATCCGAGTTGAGGGAAGTTGGTTGCCTTCATATCCACCAGGAATTCGGATTTTAAATGAAGTAAACCTCCCGCTACTGAGGTTTTAGGCCCCAACTCCTGGTATTCCCGAAGCCGGATTTTTTTAAAGCAGTTGACAATGTAACGACTTACCAGGGCTTGTTCTTCGATTTCCTTCTGCGTCCAGGCGGCGTTTTTTAAGGGGTTATCTCCCTGCGCTTTCTGGGTGCCTGCCAGGGCCATGGTGTAGAAAAGATCGCCCTTGGTCCGGATAAGGGTCTCAGGACTGGCACCGATCCAGCATCCACTGGTTTCACTATAAAAACAATTGACAAAGGCACTGGGATAGGCCTCGCATAATTCCAGAAAAACCCGGGCCAAGTCAAAATCCGGGGAAAGTTGTCGTTTTTTTAAGCGGGCGGGTACCACTTTGTAAAATCGACCCGATTGAATGCGATCAATGGCGTTTGCGACGGTAGCCAGAAAGTTATCTTTATTGGAAGGGGTGCTGTTCGGTGCTTCCGGGAGCGAGGCAATTTTATTTCTAACAATAGTTGCGGAGTCCTCCAGTATCGTTTCATTGGAATTCCACTCCTCTGCGGCGGCGGTGGATGCTTCTCCCAGCAAAAACCGTTCGTAGCGAGAGGCTTTTACGTATACTTGTTCATGGATTTCAGAATTCTGGAAGGGGTGTATCATAAAGCCTCCCGGCAGTTCGTCCAGATCCAGGTTTGGACGGGAATAGGCTTGTGGATCCTTATCCATAATCATCTCTACCAGGGGTTGGCCTGGTTTTTTCCAAACAGCGAAAGGACACCCTTCGCGAAAGGCTTCCGCCATAAAGGATTCCAGGAATAGCTCCCGGGTAGTGTTGTTTGCAATGTTTTGTGTATCCATTGGATTTACTTTCGGATAATAGCCAGGGTGATCCGGCTGACACAGGTAAGGTTTCCTTCCTGATCGTTAATTTTTATTTCCCATACCTGTGTCCTTTTGCCAATGTGCAAGGGAGAAACCCTTCCTGTAACTTTTCCCTCCTTTACAGATTTTAAGTGGTTAGCATTAATTTCGAGTCCTACAGGATAAGCCCCTTCTTCATCCAGGGTTAGCAAGGCTGCTACTGATCCCAGGCTTTCAGCCAATACCACATTTGCTCCTCCATGTAACAGGCCAAATGGCTGTTTGGTTTTGGCTTCCACCGGCATTTCTGCTTCCAGGTAATCGTCGCCCGCCGCCGTGTAGCTGATGCCCAGAAATCCGATCAGGTTGCCTTTTCCCATCTGATTTAAAAAATCCAGGTCGGGTTTTTTCTTAAATAGCATGTTTTATGGGATAAAATTTTTTTCTTTGAATCCAAATTCAAAAATAGAGAATCTTGAGCAGTAAAAAAATTTACGTGGTGCGCCACGGACAGACAGATTTCAACCTCAAAGGGGTGGTACAGGGAAGTGGAATAGACGCGCCTATAAATGAAACAGGGAAAAAGCAAGCGGAACTATTCTTTCAAAATTTCAAGCATATTCCGTTTGACCGGGTTTTTTACTCCTCCCTGATACGAACCAGGCAGTCCATTGAAAAGTTTTTGACTCCGGATATTTATCAGGAGGAACTTTCCGACCTGAATGAGATCTCTTGGGGAGATTACGAAGGTCTTCCTATGGATCATGACGAAAACCAATATTACCTCAACATGCTTACGAAATGGTCCTCAGGGGAGCTGGAACATAAAATAGGTGGTGGGGAGTCGCCCATTGACGTGGTGCAGCGATTGAAACGAGCCATGGATCACATTCTGTCGACAGGGGGAAATAACCTGCTTATCTGCATGCACGGTAGAGCCATTCGAATCTTAATGACGCTGTTGTTGGGGTATGATCTTAGGTATATGGATGTGTTCAGGCACGAAAACCTATGCTGCTACGAATTGCATGTGGAGGAAGATGCAAGCCTGATCCTGGATAAATACCACCCTTCCCCATTAAAAAAGACCGCACCTATAAGCTGAGTTTGATGGTAGCCACTTTTTTTTGCGTTCCCTGCTCATTAGATTCAGATAGCAGTGCCTGAAAATTTTCCTGGCATTCATTCATGTCAATGATGCGGAACGCAATGGATTCCAGCGGAATTTCGCTTTTGTCAGATAGGCGAACGAGCGATTTTCCCATCTCGCAAACGGTCCAGTCCGAAAAAGGAACGGTAACGAACAAGGCATGTTCCGAATTTCCCACATACACCTTGGTTTTAAAGGCATCCAGAAAACTCAATTCCATTTTTTGGGCACTGGATTGATACAATTCCAGCTCGGCCTCATCAAAAATAATCAAAAAGGTTTTATGGGGACCCTCCTTGGCAGTGGAGAGGTGCGTAAGACAAACGAATGCGAGGGTGTAGATCAGCTGTTTCATTGGTTGGAAATATATGGAATAAACATATACGAAACAACAAAAGTTTTTTGATCTAACCAAAAAAGAAAAAACCGAAGTATATCCGGTTTTGTCAGTATGGTGATTTTAAGCTTTGCTTCGCTTTCTTTTTGGAGTTGGTTCTTCTACGATTTCATCTTCTACCCCTGCCAGAATTCGGCCACAGTGTTCGCAGACGATAATTTTTTTCCGTTCGCGAATTTCGGCTTGCCTTTGTGGAGGAACGACATTGAAGCAGCCGCCGCAGGCTCCTCGTTTTACCAAAACAACTGCCAATCCATTTTTAGCATTGTTTCGGATTTTATCATACGATTTGATGAGGCGATCTTCCACTTTCTTGGCGGCTTTTTCCCGTTCGTTTTTAAGCTTCTTTTCGTCGGATTCGCTTTCCGCTACAATGGTATCTAATTCCCCTTTCTTTTGATCCAGGTCGTTTTGCCGATCGTCAAGGATTTCTTTAAGGTCTGTGATATCTTGTTGCTTTTCTTCTATTCGTACCTGAGCTTCTGTGATTTTCTTTTTAGATACTTGAATTTCCAGATCCTGCAGTTCCAATTCTTTGGTGATGGCATCGTACTCCCGATTATTTCGCACGTTCATCTGCTGTTCCTGGTACTTTTTGATCAGCTTTTCTGATTCCTTAATGGCATCTTTATTCTTTTTAATCTCGGCCTCCTTCGCTTCAATATCGGTATTGAATTTGTTCAGTCGGGTTTCGTAGCCTACAATTTCATCTTCTAAGTCCTGGACTTCCTCCGGAAGGGCCCCCCTGACCTTAAAAATGGCATCTAGGCGGGAATCAATATTCTGAAGATTGAGGATGGCTTCTAGTTTTTGTGCGACTGGACTTTCCATGTACTAAAGGTAACTTATCGGATTGGTAACTATATTTGTCAAATAGGTTGCAATATTACTAAATTTTTGCGACAATAAATCTTTTAATAGTTCTTTTGTGTAAATTTCACTTTGGTAATGTCCGATATCCACCAGGAGAAGCTTTCGGTCGGCGTCGAAAAATTCGTGGTACTTAATATCAGCCGTGATAAATACGTCGGCACCTGTTTTTATGGCAGATCCCAACAGAAATATTCCTGCCCCTCCGCAAATGGCTATCCGCTGCACTTTTTTATCTAAAATGGCAGTATGTTTAAGAATTTCCAGCCTCATTGCCGCTTTTAGGTGTAATAAGAAAGACTTTCCGTCCATAGGTTCGGGAAGCATGCCCACCATACCTGAGCCTACTTCCTGGTGCTCATTTTCGAGGGATTGGAGGTAATAAGCCACCTCCTCGTAGGGGTGGGCTTCCTTTAGAGCACGAATGATACCCGTCCGGAGATATTCCGGAAACATGAGCTCTACCCGAACCTCATCCACGCTTGCCTCTTCTCCCCGGACTCCCAGGTGAGGATCAGCCCCATCCAGCGGCAAAAACGTACCTTTTCCCTGGATTTGAAAACTACAATGGGCATATTCCCCGATTGTCCCCGCTCCGGCCTGGTACAGGGCATTTAGGACCTCATCTGCGTTTTCTTTCGGAATGAAGGTCGTGAGTTTAGTCAAGATGCCCTTTTTTGGGGCTAAGATTCGTGTTTGCTGCAACCCGATTTTTTGGGCTATTTTTTGATTTACGCCCTGATAAACCGCATCCAGGTTGGTATGGATGGCGTAAATGGCAATGTCATTTTTTAT